>NZ_JBWKTR010000006.1:0-262607 GCF_059420425.1 Sphingomonas sp. GW821-FHT04B01
ACACCGGCACAGCTCCCTTACCCCTTTTTCTCGGGGCGGTCAGCGCGCCAGGTCTGTTGTGACTGCCTCGGCGACCATGTCGGCCACCGCTGCGGTGACACCCATCTAGGCGGGCCGCCCCAGCCCGTCAACACCAAATTGCACTTTTACGACATTTGTGGGGGAAAAGTTCCCCAGCAGGCGTCCTGCGCGGTTCTGGACGGGTTCCGAACCCCTCCCCTAGCCCACGCGACAAAGCCTGCGGTTCGCGGTAGTTGACCGCATGGCTTCCCCTTATGACGCGATCATCCTCGGCGCCGGCGCGGCCGGACTCATGTGCGCCGCCGTCGCCGGCCAACGCGGCCGGTCCGTCCTGCTCGTCGATCATGCCGAAGCGGCCGGCAAGAAGATCCTGATCTCGGGCGGCGGTCGGTGCAATTTCACCAACCTCCACACTGCGCCGGACCGCTACGTCTCCGCCAATCCGCATTTCGCCAAATCGGCGCTCGGGCGATATACCGCGAGCGATTTCATCGCGCTGGTCGAGCGCCACCGGATCGCCTGGCATGAGAAGACGCTGGGGCAATTGTTCTGCGACGGCTCGGCCCGGCAGATCGTCGCGATGCTCCTCGACGAATGCGACGCGGGACGCGTCGACGTCGCGCTGTCCACGCCCTTCGGCGAAATCGGCCATGACGGCGCCGCGTTCACCGTCGCTTTGCCGGACCGCGTCGTTCGCGCGCCGCGGCTGGTGATCGCCACCGGTGGACCATCGATCCCCAAGCTCGGCGCCACCGGTGCCGCTTACGATCTCGCCCGACGATTCGGACTCAAGGTGGTCGAGCCGCGGCCCGCATTGGTGCCACTGACGCTCGGCGGCGACGAGGCGTTGTTTCGGACCTTGTCGGGGGTCGCCGCCGATGTCGTGGCGAGCGCCGGCAAGGCGCGGTTCCGCGAGGCGGCGTTGTTCACGCATCGCGGCCTATCGGGCCCTGCGATCCTGCAGGTGTCGAGCTATTGGCGACCACGCGAGCCGATCGGCATCGACTTCGTGCCGGATGCAGATCGCGACTGGCTGCTGACCGCAAAGCGTATGCAGCCCCGTGCGACACTGCGGCGGGCGCTGGCCGCGACGCTGCCGGACCGTCTCGCCGAGGCCCTGGCCGAACGGCTCGACCTGCCGGCCGAACTGGGCAACGTTCCCGACCGCCGGCTCGACGAGGCGGGACGACGCTTGTCGGATTGGCGGTTCATGCCCAACGGCAGCGAGGGATTCGCCAAGGCCGAAGTGACCGTCGGCGGGATCAGCACCGCCGATCTGTCGTCCCAGACGCTGGAAGCGCGCCGCGTCCCCGGCCTGCATGCGATCGGCGAGGCGGTCGACGTGACCGGATGGCTCGGCGGCTATAATTTCCAATGGGCCTGGGCGAGCGGCTGGGCCGCGGCGCAGGCGCTCTAGACGATCAATCCTGCGCGGCGGGGCCGTCGGTCGAGACCGGGATGGCGTGGACGGCGCGGTCCTGCGACGCGAGCAGATAGTCGGCGGTGGTCAGGAATGGAATCGGGTTGACCGCATGGCCATCGATGCGGACCTCATAATGGAGATGCGGACCGGTCGAGCGACCGGTCGAGCCCATCAGCGCGATCAACTGGCCGCGGGTGACGCGGGCGCCGTCCTCGACGAGGATCTTGGACAGATGGCCATAGCGGGTCGCGATGCCCTTGCCGTGGTTGATCTCGACCATATTGCCGTAGCCGCCGAGCCGCGAAGCGTGATCGATGATGCCGTCGGCGGTAGCGTAGATCGGCGTGCCGACCGGACCGGGGATGTCGACGCCGGCGTGCATCGCCGCAGTGCCGCGGAACGGGTCGGAGCGGATGCCGAAGTTGCTGGTGAACTGGAGATGCTGGACCGGCTGGACCGAGGGGATGGCGATCGCGCCCTGCGGCCGGGTATCGAGCTTTTTCCAGCTCTGGAACAGGGTGCGGAACTGCGCGTCGGCCTTGAGATCGGCCTGCGCCTCGGCGCCGTTGGCATCGAGCATCGGGCCGCCCTTGCCCTGCGCCGCGACCGTGGCCCGCGGGGTGCCGTCTTCCGCCTGTGCTGCGCCAAAACCGAGGGTCATCGCACCGAGCGTGGCGACGATCGTGGCTGTACGGGCGAAAATGCTCATCGGACCCCAATATGATGCGCCGCGCCCGTGATGACGGGTGCGACCTATTCCCTCGTCTCGAAACCGCAGCCCCACCGCGTCCCTGACGGTCGATATGTGCCCGCATTTCGCCGGCAACCACAAGAGCCGCCGCCGGTCGCCGCGATCAAGCGGCTTGGGGCTGCGCCGAGTCGATGCGACACCGTCACATCGTCGAGATTGCGCCGGTTAGAAGACGGGGAACGGTGCCGGCGGTTCGGTCCGTGCCAACGGCAGTCGGCCGGGTGGCCGGGACGGCAGGCCGGGGGGCATGACGCGCCCGATCGGGCGGCCTATAACGCGCGCTTCATCAAATGGATGGCTTGCATGCTCGACTCCACTTCCGCCCAGGTTCCCACGCTCAGCCTCGCCGATCAGGCCGGCGACCCCGATGGCTTCGCCGCAGCCTTCGGCGAATCGTTCGAGCGGTTCGGGTTTGCCATCGTCGCCGATCACGGCGTGCCGCAGGATCTGATCACCCGCGCCTGGCGCGAGACCGAGGCGCTGTTCGCGCTGCCCGAAGCGGAGAAGCGCGACTATTTCGTCGCGGGCGGCGGTGGCGCGCGCGGCTACACGCCGTTCAAGACCGAGATCGCCAAGGACGCCAAGCACGTCGATCTCAAGGAATTCTGGCACATCGGTCGCGAGCTGCCGGAGGGGCATCGCTACGCCGACACGATGGCGCCCAATATCTGGCCGACGCGCCCCGAGGGCTTCAAGGACACGTTCCTCGAACTGTTCACCGCCTTCGACCGCGCGGGCGACCGGTTGCTGTCGGCGATCGCGCGGCATCTCGGCCTCGCGCCCGACTGGTTCGATCCGGCAGTGAAGGACGGCAATTCGGTGCTCCGCCTGCTCCATTATCCGCCGATCCCCGCGGATGCCGAGGGCGTGCGCGCCGGCGCGCATGAGGACATCAACCTCATCACGCTGCTGCTCGGTGCCGAGGAGGCAGGGCTGGAGCTGCTCGATCGCGCGACCGGCCAGTGGCTGGCGATCAAGCCGCCCGAGGGCGCGATGGTGGTCAACGTCGGCGACATGCTGCAGCGGCTGACCAACCACGTGCTGCCGTCGACGACGCATCGCGTCGTCAATCCGCCGGTCGAGCGCCGCGGCCATTCACGCTATTCGATGCCCTTCTTCCTGCACCCCGCGCCCGATTTCCTGATCGAGACGCTGCCGCAGACGATCAGCGCGGAGAATCCGAACCGCTATCCGCAGCCGATCACGGCGCACGACTATCTGCACCAGCGGCTGGTGGAGATCGGCTTGATCAAGGGGTAGGCGCGGCGGCGGCCGGATCGGAGCGATGGGGACGGAAACTTCCGCCCCACCGGTTCATCGCGGTTCTCGTCAGTCGAACCCGCGTTCGAGATAGCGCGTTGCGACCGCGCAATGCATCGCGACGCCCTTCGCCATGACCGATTCCTCGATCGTCATCCGCGTGTTGTGGAGCGGCGGGTTGGTCGCCGGATCGCTGCCGGCCGGGGCGACGCCGATGAAGGCGAAGGCGCCGGGGAATTTGCGCAGCACGTAGGAGAAATCCTCCGCGCCCATCATCGGCTGCGGCATCGGTGCGAAGGGCCGGCCGAGCTCGCCCGCCACCGTCTCGATCAGCGCCGCACCACGCGGGTCGTTGACCGTCACCGGATAGCCTTCGTCGATCCACGCCTCTGCGGTGGCGCCATGCGCCGCGGCGATATTCTCGGCGATCCGCTTGACCGCGGCGCGCATCGTCGTGCGCGTCGTTTCCGACAAGGTGCGCAAGGTGCCGAGCATTTGGACCTCGCCGGGGATGATATTGTGCGCGGAGCCGGCCTCGATCTTGGTGATCGACAGCACCGCGGGGTCGGTGACCGCGATCGCGCGTGCGACATAGGTCTGGAAGGCGGTGACGATCTCGCAAGCCACCGGCACCGGATCGATGCAATCGTGTGGCATCGCGGCGTGGCCGCCCGCGCCGCGTACGACGACGTGCACCGTATCCGCCGATGCCATGATCGATCCGGCGCGGGTGATGACGACGCCGGCGGGGGCGTTGGGGGTGATGTGCAACGCGAAGGCGGCGTCGGGCGCCGCGACGTCGAGCAGGCCGTCGTCGATCATGAAACGCGCGCCGTGATGGCCCTCCTCGCCCGGCTGGAACATGAAGACGACGGTGCCGGGAAGCTGATCGCGGCGCGCGGAGAGCGCACGGGCGGCGCCGACCAGCATCGCGGTGTGCGAATCATGGCCGCAGGCGTGCATGCGGCCGGGGATGGTGCTGGCGAAGGGCAGGCCCGTTTCCTCTTCCATCGCCAGCGCGTCCATGTCGCCGCGCAGCAGCACGGTGCGGCCGTTGTCGCCCTTCTGCCCGCGCAGGATCGCGATCAGGCCGCTGGTCGATTTGCCTTCGTGATATTCGAGCGGCAGGCCGGCGAGCGCCGCCTTGATCTTGTCGGTGGTGCGGCGGCAGTCGAGGCCGATCTCCGGCTCGGCATGGATCGCGCGGCGCAGGGTGACGATGTCGGCGAGCTCGGCTTCGCCGGCCGCGGTCCAGTCGCTGAGAATGGGGTCGTCGAGGGACATGATGAGGCTCCGTTTCGGGCGCCAGTTTGCGCCGGAGCGGGAGGGTTGTCGAGCTTTGGGGTGTGCTCCACTTAACCCGTCATCCCGGCGGAGGCCGGGACCCATGGATGCGGAATGTCGATAGTGGCGCGAAACCGCAAATGCGCCGTGACCGTGTGTCCCGGCGTTCGCCGGGATGACGAAGATGGGGACAAACGCCCCCGCCCTCACCGCATCAGATTCCCCAGCACGCTGCGCAGCACCGTTCCGACCAGACCACCGCCTGCCGACGAGCGCCGCGAACCCGAGCCGAACACTTGCTTGCCGATCTCGTTGGCGACCTGCCGCCCGATCGACGAACTCGCCGCGCGCGTGGCGGAGGTCATCGCCTTCGACCAGGGCGAGTTGGCCGCCTCGCGCGCCGCCGCCGCGTCCGCCTTGGCCTGCGCCGCCTGCGCGCGCGCCGCTTCCTTGGCGGCCTGCGCTTCGGCCTTGGCCTGCACCGCCGCCGCCTTGGCGGCATCGTCCTGCGCCCGCGCCGCCGCCGCGGAAGCCGCGGCCTCCTGCGTCTTGGCCGCGAGAATCTCCTCCGCCGATTCGCGATCGATCGCGGTATCGTATTTGTCGCCGACCGCGTCGGTCTGGATCATCACGGCGCGTTCCTGCGGCGTCACCGGGCCGACGCGGCTGGCGGGCGGCTTGATCAGCGTGCGTTCCACCGGCGCCGGCGACCCGTCCGCCTGCAACAGCGACACCAGCGCCTCGCCGACCTTCAATTCGGTGATCGCGGTGGCGACGTCGACGCCCGGATTGGCGCGAAACGTCTCCGCCGCCGAACGCACCGCCGCCTGATCGCGCGGCGTGAAGGCGCGCAACGCATGCTGGACGCGATTGCCGAGCTGGCCGGCGACCGTGTCGGGGATATCGATCGGGTTCTGCGTGATGAAATAGATGCCCACCCCCTTGGAGCGGATCAGGCGAACGACCTGTTCGATCTTGTCGAGCAGCGCCTTGGGCGCGTCGTCGAACAGCAGATGCGCCTCGTCGAAGAAGAAGACGAGCTTGGGCTTGTCGGGATCGCCGACCTCGGGGAGATGCTCCAACAATTCGCTCATCAACCACAGCAGGAAGGTGCTGTAGAGCTTCGGCGCGGCCATGAGTTTGTCGGCGGCGAGGATGTTGACGATCCCCCTGCCCTTGTCGTCGGTACGGAGGAAGTCGTCCATCTCCAGCGCAGGTTCGCCGAAGAAATGGTCGCCGCCCTGCGTGCGCAACTGGAGCAGCGCGCGCTGGATGGCGCCGATCGATTGCTTGGAGACGTTGCCGTAGGTGGTGGTGAGTTCGTCGGCACGGCTCGCGCAATGCGCCAGCATCGCCTGAAGGTCGTCGAGGTCGAGGAGTAGCAGCCCCTCCTTGTCGGCGACGTGGAAGGCGATCGTCATCACCCCTTCCTGCACGTCGTTGAGATCCATCAGCCGGCTGAGCAACAGCGGCCCCATTTCGCTGACGGTGGTGCGGATCGGGTGGCCCTGTTCGCCGTACAGGTCCCAGAATTGTATCGGCGTATCGGCATAGGCCCAGTCGGTCTCGCCGATCTCGGCGGCACGCGCGGCGAAGGCGGCATGCGTCTTGGCCTGCGGCGAGCCTGCCATCGCGAGGCCGGACAGGTCGCCCTTCACGTCCGCGACGAAGCTCGGCACCCCGACCTTCGCGAAGCCCTCGATGATCCCCTGCAGGGTCACCGTCTTGCCGGTGCCGGTCGCACCGGCGATCAGGCCGTGGCGGTTGGCGCGCTTGAGATCGAGCAGCTGCGGCTTGCCGCCGCCGAGGCCGATGAAGATGCCGTCGCTCATGTCCCGCTCCTGTGCTGGTGCCGGAGACCTACCCCGGCGTGCGGGCAAAAGGAAAGGGCCGCCGCTCGGGAGAGCGACGACCCTTCACCTGCACCGGTATGGCCAGGCTTACTTGATCTTCACCGGGATGAAGCCCGGGATCCGGCCGCGCTGCACCAGCAGCAGGACCTGCGGACGACCCGCCGCCTTCGCCTGCGCGACGAGACGGGCGACGTCGGCCGCGGTGCGGACCGGCGTGCTGTTGACCGCCTGGATCACGTCGCCGCGCTTGATCTTGCCGTTGGCGTCGCTCGAGGCGTCGACCGAGGCGACCACCACGCCCTGTACGGTGGGATCGACGCCGACCGCGCGGGCGATCCCCGGGGTCAGCGGCTGGACGTTGAGGCCGAGCGGCGCTGAGCCGCTTTGGGTCGTGCCGGCGTCGTCATCGTCATTGCCGTCCGTCTGCGAATCGTTCGGCCCGAACCCGCCGGAATCCTCGCCACCATTGGCCAGCGCCTTGAGCTGGTCGTTCGACGGACGCGTCGCGACCTGGATGTTGAGCGACGTCGGCTGACCGGCGCGCAGCACCTCGAACCGGGCGGTCGTGCCCGGCTGGAGGTTCGAGACGAGACGCGTCAGCGTCTGGTCGGGCGTGACCTGCTGGCCGTTGATCTTGGTGACCACGTCGCCCGCGCGCAGGCCGCCCTTGGCCGCCGGACCCGCCGGCTCGACCCGGGCGATCAGCTCGCCCTGGTTCTTCGGAATGCCGAGCGCCGCCGCGGCATCGTCGTTCACCGCACCGCCGATCGACACGCCGATATAACCGCGGGTTATCTTGCCACCCTTCATGAACGTCTCGATGATCGGCTTGGCGGTCGCCGCGGGAATGGCGAAGCCGATGCCGATATTGCCGCCCGACTGGCTGAAGATCTGCGAATTGACGCCGATTACATTGCCGTTGAGGTCGAACATCGGGCCGCCCGAATTGCCTTGGTTGATCGAGGCGTCAGTCTGGATGAACTGATCGTAGGCGCCGCCCTGCCCGGTGACGCGGTTGATCGCCGAGATGATGCCCGCGGTCACCGTGCCGCCGAGGCCGAAGGGCTCGCCGATCGCCAGCACCCAGTCGCCGACGCGGGCACGGCTCGAATCGCCCCACTTCACGAACGGCAGGCCGGCGGCATCGATCTTGAGCAGCGCGAGGTCCGAATCCTGGTCCTTGCCGATGACGCGTGCGGTATATTCCTTGTTGTTGCTCAGCGTGACGGTGATCGAATTGACCGTCGCGCCCTCCGCACCCGGCGCGATGACGTGATTGTTGGTCACGACATAGCCGTCCGGCGAGATCAGGAAGCCCGAGCCGAGCGACGCGCCCTCGCGCTTCACCGGGGCGCCACCCTGGCCACCGCCCATGCCGCCGAACAGATCGCCAAACGGCGTGCCCGAGAAGGGATTGGCCGGCTGGCGCTGGACGATCGTCTGCTTGGTCGAGATGTTGACCACCGCGGGCTGCAGCTTGGCGACCATGTCGGCGAAGCTCATCGGCGCACCGGCCTTGGGCGCCGCCGCCTGGATCGCACCGGGCTCGTTCTGGGCCTGTTGCGCGGTGCTCGGCTGCAGCGCCAGCGTGGCGGTCGCGCCACCGAGGAGAAGCGCACTGGTAATGGCGTAGGCGTAGCGCACTAGGAGAAAATCCTCTTCATGAAGGGCGATCGGAATTGGTGCCTTAGTGGACCCAAACGCCTGAACGCCGCTTGAATGTTCATACGCCCGAAAGCTGGGGGCTCAATCCTTGCGGATCAACGCCCCCTGCCCTCGAACTCACGCAAGTAACTGTTTCCGGGTGACAAGATGATGGACGTCGAACCGCTCGGCGCCGGCCCGCCATCCGCCCCGAAGGTGTGGCGGTAGGACTGCATGGCGCGGTAGAAGTCGTAGAAGTCGGCATCCTTGGTGAAGCTTTGCGCATAGATGCGCGCCGCCGCCGCATCCGCCTCGCCGCGGATGATCTGCGCTTCCTTCTGACCCTGCGCGCGGATCGTCGTCGCCTGCTGCTGGCGGGCGGTCGCCATCCGGGCGAGCGCGCGGTCAAGCGGGCTGCCGTCGGGCAGATCGGCATGCTTGATCCGCACGTCGACGATCTGCACGCCATATTGGCTGGCGAGCCGCTGCATGCGGGTCTGGATATTGTCCATCACCTGGTCACGCTCGGGGCTGAGCAGCGTCGCGAACGGCTGATTGCCGAGCTCGTTGCGGATCGAGCTGCCGAGCAGCGGGCGCAGCGCCTCGGTGATCGCCGCCTCGGTCTGCGAGGTGCTGCCGGTGGCGTTCACCGCCTTCAGCGGATCGATGATCCGGAACCGCGCATAGGCATCGACCTCGAGCCGGAGCTGGTCGGACGAGAGCACCTGCTGGTTGTCGTAATCGACGTCGAGCACGCGCTTGTTTAGCCAGACCAGCCGGTCGATGAACGGGATGCGCAGGATCGGGCCGGCGCCGGTGCGGCCGAACTGCTCGTTCGGTTTCCACGCGTTGACGGTGCGCACCGGCTGCTCGAAGCGCAGGATGACCGCCTGCTGCGTCTCCGGCACGATGGTGATCGTCGCCGAGAACAGGATGACGAGGACCAGCGCGGCGAGGCCGAGCGCGATCGGGTGACGCCAAAGGCCGTTCACTGGCCGCCTCCCGTCGCGGGTGCGGGCTGCACCTGGGTCGCCGTCGCCGGCGCGGCATCGGGCAGTCGCCGCGCGCGGTCGAGCGGCAGATAGGGCACGACGCCATTGGCTTCGACGATCGTCTTGTCGGACTTGGCCAGCACGGCCTCCATGGTCTCGTAATACATGCGGCGGCGCGTCACCTCGGGGGCGAGGCGATACTGTTCGTACACCTTGTCGAACTGCGACGCTTCGCCTTCGGCGCGGGCGACGACCTGCTTGGCATAGGATTGCGCCTGGTTGCGGACGCCCTGCGCATCCTGCTGCGCGGCGGTGACGTCCTTGAACGCATCGTTGACGCGCGCGGGCGGATCGGCCTGCTTGATGCCGACGCCGACGACGACGATGCCCGACTTATAATCGTCGAGCACCTTCTGCATCCGCTCCTGTACCTGGTTCTCGATCAACGCGCGGCCCGGCCCGAGCGCCGAGTCGAGGCTGACGTTCGCCACCACTTCGCGCATCGCGCTCTCCGCGGTGGCGCGGACGGTGTCGCGCGGCCGGTCGATCTGGAACACGTAGTTCTGCGGGCTCGAGATCTTCCAGCGTACCGCATAGGCCAGATCGATGATGTTCTGGTCGCGGGTCAGCATCAGATTCTCGGTGCCGCTCTCCGGGAAATTCTCGATCCGGATATTCTGCACGTCGACCTTGACGACCCGTGCGATCGGCGCCGGCATCGTCATCGCGATGCCGGGATCGAGCGTGCCCGAATAGCGGCCGAGATAGGTGACGACGCCGCGTTCCTGCGGCGCGATCGGGTGGATCGAAGTGTAGAGGATCCAGACCAGCAGGATGATCCCCGCGCCGATCAACCACAGCGCGCGCGCGTTGGGCGCGCCGGGCAGACCACCCATGCCGCCGCCATTGCCGCCCCCGCCGCCGCCGCGCGCCTTGCGGAGGAAGTCGTCAAGCGCGGTCGGCTTGGCACCGGTCTTGCGGGCGCCGGGCGGCAGCGACCAAGGATTGCGCGGACCGCCGTTGGCACCGCCATTGGCGTCATCGCCCTGTCCCCAGGGACCCTTGGGCGTCTCGGCAGCGAGAATGGGAGGGCGGCTTTTGCGGCCCGGCAGGATATTCATCCTTTCCTTATAAGAAGGCGGACGCGGAAAAACAGTGGCAAGCCGCCGGCGCGGGCCTATCTGGTGCCGCATGACACAAGACGTAACGATTGCCGCGGTCCGCGCCGCCGCGGGCGAGCGGGCAACGGTCCGCTTCGAGGGTACGCGCGCCGGTATCGTGCTGGACGCGACCGGGCTCGGCGGCGCCGAGCGCGATGCGCTGGAAGCCGCGGTCCGCGCCGCGGCGAGCGCGGCCTGGACGGGCGAGGTGCGGCTGGTGGTCACCGCCGAGCGTATCCATCGTCGCCTGCTCGCGGTGGCGAGCGGCAAGGGCGGCGTCGGCAAATCGACGCTCGCCGCCAATCTCGCCATTGCGCTGAAAGCGCGCGGGCGGCGCGTCGGTCTGGTCGACGCCGACATCTACGGCCCGTCGCAGCCGCGGCTGATGGCGGCGGAAGACCAGCGGCCGACCGCCAAGGACAAGGTGCTCGACCCCGTCCCCACCCCTTATGGCGTGCCGATGCTGTCGATGGGCCAGCTTATCCAGCCGGGCAAGGCGATCGCGTGGCGCGGGCCGATGGCGGCGGGAGCGCTCACCCAGCTGGTCGACGCCGATTGGGGCGCGACCGACACGCTGGTGCTCGACCTGCCGCCCGGCACCGGCGACGTCCAGCTGACGATGGTGCAGAAGCACAAGCCGGCGGGGGCGATCATCGTCTCGACGCCGCAGGATCTGGCGCTGATCGACGCGACGCGCGCGATCGACCTGTTCGACAAGGCGGGCATTCCGATCATCGGCATCGTCGAGAATATGGCGGGCTATGTCTGCCCGCATTGCGGCGAGCTGTCCGATCCGTTCGGCAACGGCGGCGCGCAAGCGACCGCGGAGCGGCTCGGCCTGCCCTTCCTCGGCCGCGTGCCGCTGGCGATCGGCATCCGCACCGCCTCCGACGCCGGCCAGCCGCCAGCGGCGGGGAACGGCGCCGATGCGACCGCGTTCCATGCGATAGCGGGTCAGGTCGACGACTGGCTGCGCACCCATTGAGGAGACGATCATGCCGCTGACCAACGATGCCGCGATCAAGGCACTGCTGGAAGGCGCACGGACGATCGCGCTGGTCGGCGCCTCCGACCGGCCAAATCGGCCGTCTCATGGCGTGATGGCGCGGTTGCAGCAGCACGGCTATCGCGTCATCCCGGTCAATCCGCAGATCACCGGCGAGCATGTCCTCGGCGAATTCGTCTTTCGTGACCTGCATCAGCTCGGCGACCCCATCGACATCGTCGACATCTTCCGCCGTCCCGAAGCCGCCGGCGAGGCGGTCGACGAGGCGATCGCGATCGGTGCGAAGGCGGTCTGGCTGCAGCTCGGGGTGATCAACGAGGCGGCGGCGGCACGGGCGGAGGCGGCCGGGCTGCAGGTGGTTATGGACCGTTGCCCGGCGATCGAGATCCCGCGGCTCGGCGTCGCCCCGATCGAGGCTTGATTCGACAGCACGGCTCGGCGAGGATGGCGGCACCGCTCGCTGTGGGAGTAGGGCTGGATGCTTGCGCTGCTGTTGCTGTTTGCCGCCCCGACCGAAGACCCCGCGACGGTCATCGCGCGATCGTTGTCCTTGATCGCCGGTGATCGCTGCACCACCGATCCTGACAAGACCGACATCACCGTCTGCGGCCGGCGCCGCGCCGATCGCTTCCGTGTGCCGTTCGTCGTCCACGACGCGGGCGATCCCAAGCATGAGGCGGTGCGCGTGGAGCGCGACCGGCTGCTCAACCGCACCAATCCGGTGCAGGAGCACAGCCCGTTCCTCGTCGGTGGCGGCATGTCGGGCGTGACGGTGAGCAGTGCGACCGGTGTCAGCGGCGTCACCAACCGGCCGCTCGCGCCATGATCTGGCTGGCGATCGCCCTCCAGACCGCGGCGGCCGGCGCGCCGGCGCCGGAGGCTCCACAACGCTGGTCGTTCCTCACCCCGCAGCCGTGTCCGCCGCAGGCCGACAAGAGCGACATCGTCGTCTGCGCCGACGGCAAATCGTCGCAGACGCTGCCGCTCCCCGACGAAGCGGGCCCGGCCCCCGGACGCGGCGCCAACCGCGACCTGAAGGCGACAACGGCGCTGGCGCTGGAAGCCCCGCCCTGCGCGGCGTCGCTCGGCGGCTGCACCGTGGGCTTCGGGCCACCGATCGTGCCGATCGTGAGCGCGCTTGCGAAGGTCGCCAAATCCGCCTTCGCCAGGAAACCGGACAAGCGCGGCCGCGTGGCGATCGACCTCAGCGAACCTTGATTCCACCACATGCGGCTGACGTCGAACGGTCACCCTGCAGGGTTATCGCCCATGAGGAATTGTGCGAGTCCGCCGTCTTCCAAACCCACCTCGTCACCCCGGACTTGTTCCGGGGTCCACCCTGCGGCGAGGTGAAAGGCCCGATGCAGGACCGTTCTCTCGCGGCCCGGTGGACCCCGGAACGAGTCCGGGGTGACGGATCTGACGAGGAAGCCGATCGAGCCTCATCACCGTAGCCGTATGCGATAGCCCTCCCCCTGGCGGGAGAGGAATATGGGATCACCCCAGGATCGGCATCCAGAGCGGCTGGCCGGACAGGCTCTGCGATCCGCGCAGCTTCTCCAAAGCATGGACCACCGCGCGTTCCGGGCCTTCGTGCGTGACGATCGCGACGATCGCGCTGCCGTCCGCCGCGACGCCACGCTGGATCAGGCTCTCGATCGACACGCCGGCATCGCGCATCGCCGCGGCGATCTCGGCGAGCACGCCGACCCGGTCCTGAACGGTGAACCGCAAATAGGATCGCGCGCGCCGCTCGCCGGTGTCCGCGGCCGGCTCGACGGTCAGCGCCGCCGCCGGCATCGCATAGGGCGAGCCATATTCCCCGCGCGCGATGTCGATCAGGTCGGCGACCACCGCGCTCGCGGTGGGTCCCTCGCCCGCGCCCGCGCCCTGGAAGAACAGGCGGCCGACGTAATTGCCCTCCGCCACCACCGCGTTGAGCGAGCCGGTGACGTGCGCGAGCGGATGATCGACCGGCACGAGATGCGGATGCACGCGCTGGAACAGGCCGTGCGCATCCGCCTCGGCCACCCCGACCAGCCGCACGCGATAACCCAGCGCCGCCGCCTCGGCGATGTCGGCGGCGATGACGTGGCGCACCCCCGTCGCCAACACGTCGCCGAACGCCGGGCGCGTCCCGAAGGCGAGGCTGGCGAGGATCGACAATTTGTGCGCGGCATCGACGCCGTCGATGTCGAAACTGGGGTCCGATTCGGCATAGCCGAGCGCCTGCGCCTCGGCGAGCACCTCGGCGAAGTCGCGCCCCTCGGCTTCCATCTTCGACAGGATGAAATTGCAGGTGCCGTTGAGGATGCCGTAGACACGGCTGATCCGGTTGGCCGCGGCGCCCTCGCGCAGCCCCTTGATCACCGGCACGCCGCCGGCCACCGCCGCCTCGAACTTGAGCGGCACCGCCGCGGTCTCGGCCGCCTGCGCGAGTTCGAGGCCGTGATGCGCGATCATCGCCTTGTTGGCGGTGACGAAGCCCTTGCCCGCCGCGATCGTCTGCCGCGCCAGCGTCAGCGCCGGGCCGTCCGACCCGCCGATCAACTCGACGACGACATCCGCCGCGGCATGGCCAGCGAGATCGCGCATGTCGTCGATCCACGCGAAACGGGTCAGATCGATACCGCGATCCTTGTTTCGGTCACGTGCCGAGATGGCGACGATTTCGATCGGGCGGCCGGCGCGGCGGGTGATCAAATCGCGGTTGGCATCGAGCAGGCGGACGACGCCGCCGCCGACCGTACCGAGCCCGGCAAGGGCGACGCGCAAGGGTGTGTTGCTATCCATGGCCGCCGCCTAGCGGAAAGGCGCGTTGCCTGTCGAGACGGCGCAGCTTTATGTCGTGTACCGCGCCGCCATTGCCCGACCGCCGCGTACCGTGCCACAACCCGCCGCACTTCCATTTTGCCAGCGAGCGCATTTCCCTGATGGCCACCGCCCCCAGCCCCACCACCCGGCCCGTCGCCGAACTGACCGTCCGCGGCATCCTGCTCGGCGGGCTCATCACCCTGCTGTTCACCGCCGCCAACGTCTATCTCGGGCTGAAGGTGGGGCTGACCTTCGCCACCTCGATCCCCGCGGCGGTGATCTCGATGGCGATCCTGCGCTATCTGCCCGGCGCGACGATCCTCGAGAACAATATCGTCCAGACCGTCGCCTCGGCGGCGGGGACGCTCGCGGCGATCATCTTCGTGCTGCCCGGGCTGGTGATGATCGGCTGGTGGCAGGGCTTTCCCTATCTGCTCACCGCCGGGATCACGATGACCGGCGGCATCCTCGGCGTGATGTTCTCGGTGCCGCTGCGCCGCGCGCTCGTCGTCGATACCGACCTGCCCTATCCCGAAGGCCGTGCCGCGGCCGAGGTACTGATGGTCGGCGCGGGCAGCCGCGCCGGCGAGGCGGAGAGCGGCCGCGGGCTGCGGCTGATCGTCGTCAACGCGCTGGTCTCGGCCGGCTTCGCCGTGCTGACCCAGACCAAATTGGTCGTCGCCGAGGCGGCGCATTTCTTCCGCGCCGGTGCCGGCGCGACCGCGATCTCGGGCGGCCTGTCGTTCGCACTGATCGGCGCGGGGCATCTCGTCGGCCTGTCGGTCGGCCTCGCGATGTTCGCCGGCGTCATCATCGGCTGGTGGATCGCGTTGCCGATCCTCACCGGCCTGTCGCCGGCCGCGGCTGGTGTCGGGATCGAGGCGTGGGTCGGCGGCGTGTTCCGTACCGACGTGCGCTTTCTCGGCGCGGGCGTGATCGGCGTCGCCGCGATCTGGACGCTGCTCAAGATCATCGGGCCGGTGCTCGGCGGCATCCGCTCGTCGATCGCGGCGAGCAAGGCGAAGCGCGGCGGCGCCGTGCTCGAACTGGGCGAGCGCGACCTGTCGATCGGCATCGTCGTCGCGGTGACGCTGGCGACGCTGGTGCCGATCGCCGGGCTGTTGTGGTCGGTGATCGCGGGCGGGCCGCTGCAGGGGTCGGCGCTGGTGCTGATCGCCGGCGCGCTGGTGTTCGTCCTGGTGCTCGGCCTCGTCATCGCCGCGGTGTGCGGCTATATGGCGGGCCTGATCGGCGCGTCGAACAGCCCGGTATCGGGGATCGGCATCCTTTCGGTGCTCGCCGCCAGCCTGATGCTCGTCGGCCTGTTCGGCCGCGCTGCCGGGCCGGATACGACGCAGGCGCTGGTCGCCTATGCGCTGATCGTCACCGGCATCGTCTTCGGCGTCGCGACGATCTCCAACGACAATCTTCAGGACCTCAAGACCGGCCAGCTCGTCGGCGCGACGCCGTGGAAGCAGCAGGTCGCGCTGATCTTCGGCGTCATCTTCGGCAGCCTCGTCGTGCCGCCGGTGCTCGAACTGCTGGCGACGACGCTCGGCTTCCAGGGGGCGCCCGGCGCCGGTCCCAACGCACTCGCCGCACCGCAGGCGGCGCTGATCTCCGCACTCGCCAAGGGCGTGCTCGGCGGCGATCTCAACTGGGCGATGATCGGCTATGGCGCATTGGTCGGCGTCGGCGTGATCCTGCTCGACGAGACGCTGGGGCGGCTCGGCAAGCTGCGGCTGCCGCCGCTCGGCATCGGCCTCGGCGTCTATCTGCCGATGGCGGTGACACTGCCCGTGGTGATCGGTGCGGTGATCGGCGCTTTTTACGATCGCTGGGCGGAGCGGACGCCGGACGTCGAGCTCGCCAAGCGTATGGGGGTGCTGACCGCCACCGGCATGATCGTCGGCGAGAGCCTGTGGGGCGTCGGCTTCGCGGTCATCGTCTACGCCACCAATTCCGACGCACCGCTGGCGATCGCGCCGGCAGGGTTCGGGACGGTGGCGCTGATCGGCGGGACGATCGCCTTCCTCGCGCTGATCGCCGGTCTGTACCGTTACACGCGGCGATCCGTCGCCGCCTAAATGCGGCCAAGCGTTGGAACGCGGCGCACGATCGGCCGTTGAACACGGCGAACCCGGTGATCACCCTGCCATCCCCCCCGGCCGGTGATTGCCGGGTTTTCCGTTAGCGTATCATGGGGTTCGTCGTGACATCGTCAGCACAAGAGAAGCGCGACCGACTGGCGAGGGTAAGCGAGGCGCTCAATTCCAGCGTCGCCGTGCCGACTGATACCTTCATCACCGACGATATTCCGCTGCTGCTGACCAAGCTCTCGCAGATCCCGGCCAAGCGGGGTGAAAAGCGTAGCGACGGCGCGGACTGAACGGCCACGTCCCACAGCTCAAATGTCATCCTCGCGAAGGCGGGGATCCATAGACGCTGACGTAGCGGATCAATCTCAACCCTGCGCGTCTGGATCCCCGCCTTCGCAGGGATGACGAAAATTTGGGATGCCCCCCACAGTAGAGGGCCATCCCTCACACCATCGCGGCGAGCATGTCCTTGATCTTGACGAAGGCGAAGCCGACCGAACTGTCGGCGATGCCATAAGGCAGGAACAGCGTGTCGCCGTGCTTGATAGCGCCGCAGCTGTAGACGACGTTGGGCACATAGCCCTCGCGGTCCTGATCCTTGGCGGCGAGGATCGGCTCGCGCGTGCGGCCGAGCACCTTCGACGGATCGTTCTTGTCGAGCAGCGCCGCGCCGATCGAATATTTGCGCATCGCGCCGACGCCGTGGGTCAGCAGCAGCCAGCCCTCGTCGAGCTCGATCGGCGGACCGCAATTGCCGATCTGCACCAGCTCCCATGGGAAGACGGGGGTCAGGATCTTCTCGCCCTCGTCCCAATGCTCGAGACTGTCCGACTTGAGCAGGAACAGATTCTCGCCGTCCTGCCGGCCGATCATCATATACTGGCCAGCGACCTTGCGCGGGAACAGCGCCATGCCCTTGTTGCGCGCCGCCGGCCCCGACATCGGCACGAGGTCGAAGGCGCGGAAGTCGCGCGTGCGCAACAGCTCGGACTGGATCACCGAGCCGTTATAGGCGGTATAGGTGCCGATCCATTCGTAGCTGCCGTCCTCGTGCTGGAAATGCACGATGCGCAGGTCCTCGAGCCCCTTGGACTGCGCCTGGGTGATCGGGAAGATTACGGTGCCCGACAGCGTCGAATCGCGATGCCGCCACACGGTGACCGGCCCCTCGGGAATCTCGTCCTCGCCGGCACCGACGACGTCGGTCGCGGTGGCGAAGGGCGGCTCGGGCGCCAGTTTCAGCTCGTTGCCGCTGGTGATGATCCCCTCGCGGAAGGCGACCGAGGAGATATGCCCCTCGCCCACCGAGCGCAGGCTCATCAGGATGCGCATCGATCCCTCGGGCATGCCCGTCTGGTCGAAATGCGGTACCGCGCTGGGATTCATCAGCGCCGCCGCGGCATAGCTGTATTCGTGGCAGAAATAGGCGCCGATCAGCTGACGCTTCTCGTCGCTGATCTCGGCACCGTCGAGGCCGAGCAGATCCTCGATCTCGTCGTAGCGCGTCATGAAGACGCGGCGCGTCTGCCAATGGCGCGCCTCGAAATCCTTGAGCACGGTCTCGAGCTGCTCGCGCGCCTCTTCCGGCGACATTTCGAGCACTTCACCGACCAGACGCTCGGTCCGGTTGGGTGGGCCGCCCTTGCCGCCCCACGCGATGTGGAACGGCCGAACGACGACACGGGACGGATCGGCATGGAGCCGCAAGCGGTGGGTGAACAGGTCCATCGCGATTGTTAAGCCTCGCCGGTCGGGTCGTTGACTGAGCCGCCGCCCGAACCGATCAGGCGACGCGGGTCGTCCCTGCCACGCCTTGGACCGACTTTGAAAGCCCCGAAATCGCGCAACTCGCCAGTTGGAGCGCCAAAATCGACTCGGCACCCTGATTGCGGTTGAGACCGGTCGGCATCAACCCGTCGAAACAGCCACCGTCCGCCGGACTGGCGAGCGGCAGGTCGAGATCGTTCTGGCCGAGATACCAGGCATAGGCCCGCTCCGCCTCCGCTACCCAGCGCGTATCCCCGGTCGCATGCCAGGCTGCCAGACAGGCATCCACGGTCGCCTGCGCTTCCAGCGGCTGCTGGTCGAATTGCAGCGGCTCGGCATAGGGCCGGCCGAAGCTCTCGGTGCCGACGGCACGGAAACGCCCCTCGGGCGAGGTCTGCCTGCCGACGATCCAGTCGAGCGTCTCCAGTCCGCAATCGATCAGGTCCTGCCGTTCCAGCGCCTGCCCGGCGACGATCAGCGCCTGCGGCAGACGGGCGTTGTCATAAGCGAGGACGATCTCGAACCACTTCCATTCCGGCCGGCGTGCCTCGGCCAGTAGAGCGAGGTGATCGTCCGGAAAGCGTTCGAGGATCGAGCGCGCCAGATCATGGCCGGGCGACGCCTCGAGCATCGCCGCCGCGCCCAGCATCGCGAACGACTGCGCGCGCAGCGAACCCAGATCGAGCGCCAGGCTGGCGGTCGCGTCGAACATGTTGCGCGCCCAGTCGCGGTGCTTGGCGTCCTTGCCGTCGCGCGCGGTGACGCCGAGCGCCCAGATGGCGCGGCCGTTCGAATCCTCGGACCCCACGTCCTCGCACCACGACCGGTCGAAGTTCATGAAATTGCGGAACCGGCGCTCATCGGGATTCCACGCATATTGCACGAACGACGCGTAGATCGTCGTCCATTTGTCGCGCTCGACCGGATCGATGTCATCCATCGCGCTCATCAGCATCAGCGCGCGGGCATTGTCGTCGATGCAATAGCCGTGACGGCGATCGGGCACCGAATAGATCGAATGCTGCAACATGCCGGTCGCGTCGCTCATCCGCTCGACCGCGGCGAAATTGGGCTTCAAGGCGCGCACGCCCTGCTGGACCTGCGCCAGACGCCGGGGCCGCGCGGCGACCGCCACCTCGGTCTCGTGCAGCGTCGCTTCGGCGAGGCGCGGCCAGATCATCGTCCGGCCGCGATCATAGGCCCGCTGCGCCAGCCGCGTGCGATCGCGCGCGCTCGACAGCAAGCGGTCGATCTCGCGCGCGAAGGCGGCGACATCGCGGAAGTCAACGAGCACGCCATGGCCGTCGGCGAGGATCTCCGTCGCATGAACATAAGGGGTGGAGATCACCGCCTTGCCGACGCCGACCGCATAGGACAGCGTCCCGGAGGTGATCTGCGCCGGGTTCAGATAAGGCGTCGCATAAATGTCGGCGGCCTGGAGATAATCGATCAACTCGTCATGTTCGACGAACGCGTCGATGAACGCGACATTGTCGCCGACGCCATGCTCTTCCGCCAGCGCCTTCAGACGATCGCGATAGGCCTCGCCCTCATGCGCGACGAGATTGGGATGGGTCGCGCCGAGCACGACATACAGCAGATTCGGGTGCCGCGCCGTGACGGCGGGCAGCGCATCGATGATCGTCTCGATCCCCTTGTTGGGGGCGAGCAGTCCGAAAGTCAGCACCACGTCACGACCCTGCCAGCCGAAGCGCGGCTTCAGCGTCTCGGGATCGACGAAGAGGCGATCGGGCACGCCATGCGGGATCATCGCAATCTGCCGCGGCGCCGCACCATAGACGCGGCGCAGGATGTCGCGGCCACGCTCGGCCATCACCACCACCTTGGCGGCGCGGCGCAGCAGGCCTTCGAGCACGCGACGCTCGTCGGCATTGGGCTTCTCAAGCACGGTATGCAGTGTGACGATCACCGGCAGCGTCGTCCGGTCGAGCAGCGCCAGCAGATATTCACCGGCGGGACCGCCGTAGATGCCATATTCGTGCTGCACCCAGATCGCCTGCGCGCCACTTGCCTCGATCGTGCGCGCGGTCGACAGATAGGCGGACAGGTCGGTCTGCGGGATCGTGCCGGTCACCGCGGGCGGATAGTCGTAGCGCCCGGGATGATCGTCCATCGCATAGACGTCGACGTGCACGTCCGGGAACCGGTCGCGCATCGCCTGATAGACGTCCGTCGTGAAGGTGGCCAAACCGCACTGGCGGGGCAGGAAATTGCCGATCATCGCCAGATGCCGGATTGTCTCTCCGTTAGCCGCAGTCGGTCCCATGCCTGTTCCTTCGCTGTTGCAACATTACGGCTGTACCGCAAACCTTGCCTGCAGATGAACACGCTCGGGCGGCAAAGGTTGCAGTGATGTTGCACCGCAACCCGGATATTGGATTAATTTTGATCAACCCCTGCCGCGATACGGCTGCACGCCCTGGTCGGGCAGCCACAGGTCGGACGGGGGCGGTCCGGACTGCCAGAAGACGTCGATCGGGATGCCGCCGCGCGGATACCAATAGCCGCCGATCCGTAGCCATTGCGGCTTCATCTCGTCGAACAGGCGCTGGCCGATTCCGACGGTGCAATCCTCGTGGAAGCCGGCGTGGTTGCGGAACGAGCCGAGGAACAGCTTGAGCGACTTGGATTCAACGATCGTCTCGCCGGGCGCATAGTCGATGACCAGATGCGCGAAGTCGGGCTGGCCGGTCACCGGACACAGCGAGGTGAATTCCGGCACGGCGAACCGGACGAGATAGGTCGTCCCGGCACGCGGATTGGGAACATAATCGAGCACCGCTTCGTCGGGAGAGGCGGGCAGCTGGCTGGCTTGGCCGAGGTGCATTGGGGTCATGCCCCGCCATGTAGGATGTCGATCCCGATATGAAAACGCTGGTTCCGGTGCTGGGCGACCAGCTCAGCCTGTCCCTCTCCTCGCTGCGCGGCGCCGATCCGGCCGAAACGATCGTGCTGATGATGGAGGTGGGCGACGAGACGACCTATGTCCGCCACCACAAGCAGAAGATCGCCTATATCCTGTCGGCGATGCGCCACCATGCCGCGGCGCTGGCCGACGCCGGCTGGACGGTCGATTACGTCCGGCTCGACGACCCCGACAACAGCGGCAGCTTCACCGGCGAGATCGCCCGTGCCGTCCAGCGTCACGCCCCGGAGCGGATCGTCGTCACCGAGGCCGGCGAATGGCGCGTCGTCGCGATGATCGACTCGTGGGAAACGGTCTTCGGCATCCCCGTCGAGATCCGCAGCGACGACCGTTTCGTCTGCGACCATGCCGAGTTTGAAGCTTGGGCGAAGGACCGCCAGCAACTGACGATGGAATTCTTCTACCGCGTCATGCGCCGCAAGACCGGGCTGCTGATGGACGGCAAGCAGCCTGCGGGCGAGCGCTGGAATTTCGACAAGGAAAACCGCAAGCCGGCGAAGAACGACCTGTTCATGCCGCGGCCGCACGCCTTCGCCCCCGACGCGGTCACGCAGGAGGTGCTGGCGCTGGTCGCCGAGCGGTTCGCGGATCATCCCGGCACGCTCGACGGCTTCGCTTATGCGGTGACCGCGGCGGATGCCGAGAAACAGGCCGCCTATTTCTTCGAAAAGGCGTTGCCGCAATTCGGCGATTACGAGGACGCCATGCTGACCGGCGAGCGCTATCTGTGGCACTCGATCCTGTCGCCCTACATCAATTCCGGGCTGCTCGACCCGCTCGACCTGTGCCGGCGCGCCGAGGCGGAATATCGCGCCGGCCGCGCGCCGCTCAATTCGGTCGAGGGCTATGTCCGCCAGATCATCGGCTGGCGCGAATATATGCGCGGCATCTACTGGCGCGAGGGGCCGGACTACGTCGAGCGCAACTTCCTCGATCATCACCGCAAATTGCCCGGCTGGTATTGGACCGGCGAGACCGACATGCACTGCCTCAAGGAAGCGATCGGCCAGACGCTCGCCACCGCGCACGCGCATCACATCCAGCGGCTGATGGTAACCGGCAATTTCGCGCTGCTGATCGGCGCCGATCCGGCCGAAGTCCATCGCTGGTATCTCGAAGTCTATATCGACGCGTATGAATGGGTCGAGCTGCCCAATACGCTCGGCATGAGCCAGTTCGGCGACGGCGGGCTGCTCGGCTCGAAGCCCTATATCTCGTCGGGCGCCTATATCGACCGGATGAGCGACTATTGCGGCAAATGCCGCTACGAGGTGAAGCAGCGCGTCGGCGAAAACGCCTGTCCGTACAATGCGCTATACTGGGATTTCCTCGTCCGCCACGAGGACAAGCTGGGCAGCAACATGCGGCTGCGCATGCCATATAGTACGTGGGCGAAGCAATCCGCGCAATCTCAAAAGGATACACGCGCGCAAGCCGCAACATTCTTGCAGGCCCTCGACACGGCCGGTGAAGACGGCTATTGACGATGCCGGGCACTCCTCCCCAGTCGTTGGCCCGACTAACACGTGTGAACGTATGGAGAGAGTGATGGACGCGTTGGTGACCACCGAATGGCTGGCCGGGGAACTCGGTGCGAGCGATCTCAGGATCGTCGATGCCACCTATGTCGATGCGGCGCTCGGCCGCGACGTCGCTGCCGACTATGAGGCGGCGCATATCCCCGGCGCCGTGTTCCTGAACCTCGGCGAGCTGCGCGATACCGACAATCCGCTGCCGATGATGCTGCCGAGCGCGGAGAAGTTCGCCAGCCGCATGCAGAGCCTCGGGCTCGGCGACGGCAGCCGCATCGTGCTCTACGACGATTCGCCCTGGCATACCGCGGCGCGGGCGTGGTGGATGCTGCGCACCTTCGGCGCACATGACGTCGCGATCCTCGACGGCGGCCTCGCCAAATGGCGCGCCGAGGGGCGCGAGACGGCGAGCGGCAAGGAAACGCTGCGCCACCGCCACTTCACCGTCTGGGCGGATCACAAGGGCGTCCGCACGCTCGACCAGATGAAGGCCAATCTCGCCAGCGGCGACGAACAGGTGGTCGATGCCCGCTCGGCGGCGCGCTTCACCGGCGAAGAACCCGATCCGCGTCCGGCGACGCACGCCGGTCATATCCCCGGCTCGAAGAACCTGCCCTATACCGGTCTCTTCAACCCCGACGGCACGTGGAAGCGGGGCGATGCGCTCACGACGGCGTTCGCGCAGGCGGGGGTCGATCTCGACCGGCCGATCGCATTGACCTGCGGCTCCGGGATCACCGCATCGACGCTCGCTTTCGGTCTGCACTTGCTCGGCAAGGACGCCGCGCTCTACGATGGCAGCTGGTCGGAATGGGGAGCGGATCGCTCGACGCCCAAGGCCATGGGAGCCAAGGAAACCGTTGACGGATGACACCACGACCGGCCGGCCTTTGGGGGACGCGACCCGCGTCGTCCAGGCCGGCCGGCGCTCCGAATGGACGCAAGGCATCGTCAACACGCCGGTCTGGCGTGCCTCGACGATCCTCTACGACAGCATCGCCGATCTGCGCGCCAATGCCCGGCCCGACACGCATCACCGCCTCTATTACGGCCGTCGCGGCACGCCGACGCAATGGAGCCTCGCCGACGCGCTGACCGCGCTGGAGCCGGGGGCGGAGGCGACCTTCCTCTACCCGTCTGGTGTCGCGGCTATCGCGGCGGCGTTGCTGTCGGTGCTGTCGCCCGGCGACGAACTGCTGCTGGTCGACAGCGCCTATGACCCGACGCGCGGCCAGGCGATGCAGTTGCTCAAGCGCTTCGGGATCACGACGCGCTTCTACGACCCGCTGATCGGCGCGGGGATCGAGGCGCTGATCGGCCCGGCGACCAAGGCGATCTTCCTCGAAAGCCCGGGCAGCCTGACCTTCGAGGTGCAGGACGTGCCGGCGATCGTCGCGGTCGCCAAGGCCCACGGGCTGACGACGCTGCTCGACAACACCTGGGCGACGCCGCTGTTCTTCCGGGCGATCGAGAAGGGCATCGACCTCACCATCCTCGCCGCGACCAAATATGTCGTCGGCCATTCCGACGCGATGCTCGGCGCGGTGACCGCGGCGCCGGGCCATTTTGCGCGGCTGCGCGATACGAGCTATCAGCTCGGGCAGGTCGCCTCGCCCGACGACAGCTGGCTCGGCAGCCGCGGCTTGCGGACGATGGCGGTACGGCTCGCGCAGCACCAGCGCAGCGCGCTGGAGATCGCGCACTGGCTGGCCGAACGGCCCGAAGTGGCGCAGGTGCTCCACCCAGCCCTGCCCTCCTGCCCCGGCCACGATCTGTGGGTGCGCGACTTCAAGGGATCGAGCGGGCTGTTCTCGTTCGTCCTGAACGGCGGCGGCGAGACTGCACGTGCGGCGCTGATCGATGCGCTCGAGTTGTTCGGAATCGGCTATAGCTGGGGCGGGTTCGAGAGCCTCGCCATCCCCGCCGATCCGGCGCGGATCAGGACCGCGGCGCCGCGGGACTATGCCGGACCGATGGTGCGGTTGCAGATCGGACTCGAGGATCCGGCCGACCTGATCGCCGATCTGGAGCGGGGATTGGCGGCGTTCCGGGCAAAAGCTTAAATTCCTCCCCCGCCAGGGGGAGGTGGCGCCGCGAAGCGGTGACGGAGGGGGAGGATATGGCGAACCTCGCCGTATGCGGAGACGCCCCCTCCACCATTCGCTGACGCGAATGGTCCCCCTCCCCCGCTAAAGCGAGGGAGGACTTGATTACTGCGCCGATGCCTTGGCGTCCTGTCCGTCACCTTCCGGCGCCGCGACGATGTCGCGTGTCGTCGCGCCCTTGTCGACGACGTTGGTCGCGGGGTCGCCGACCGACGAGCGGATGCCGGTGTCGGCCGCGTCGCCACCGGCCTGGTTGACGACGCCATTCTCCGCCGCGCTGCGCTGCGTGTTGCCGCCAAACAAGGCGTCGAGCGTCTGCGCCTGCGAGGCATTGTCCTGCGGGCGGGCGGCGCCGGGCTGCGGCGGGACCAGCGAATAATCGGGCGGGATCACCAGCGGCGCCTGCCGCGCGACGGCGAATTCGTCTGGCCGGGCGCGATCATAGCCGCGCTTGCCGCAGCCCGAGAGGAGGACGACGCAGGCGAGGCCGGCGAGAATCGGAACTGACTTACGCATGGGGATTCTCCGAGGGGATGTCGCGCTTGTCGCGCATCAGGAGCGCGCGGACAAGCAGCACCAGCACGCCGAGGGTGATCGCCGCATCCGCGACGTTGAACACGAGGAACGGCCGCCAGTCGCCGAAATGCAGATCGGCGAAGTCGACGACATAGCCGAAGCGCACGCGGTCGACGATATTGCCGAGCGCACCGCCCAGGATCGCGCCGAGCGCCATCTGGTCGGCGCGATGCGGCTCGCGCGTCATCCACACCGCCACCGCTACCGCGATCGCGCCAGTCATCGCGACCAGCGCCCAGCGCATCGTATTCGTGTCGGCGTGGAGCAGCCCCAGCGAGATGCCGTGGTTGGCGACGAAGCGCAGGTTGAAGAACGGCGTGATCGTCCGCTCCGCGGTCAGCTCGTCGAGCTGCAACACGTCGGTGATCGTCACCTTCGTCACCTGATCGACGACGAACAGCAATGCCGCGGTCAGCAGCCCGGCGATCGGGGCCTTACGCATGGGCGACGACATCCTCGCAGCGCGCGCACAGATCGCCGTCCACGGTCACTTCGGGCAGATGGCGCCAGCAGCGGCCGCATTTGCGATAGTCGGTGCGCGTCACCGCCACCTCCTCGCCGGCGTCGACCTTCGCGACGATGAACGTCTCGGCCAGCGCCTCGGCCGACAGCGGCAGCTCGGGCACCGTCACCTCCGCCTCGAGGCTGGAGCGCACCGTCTTCTCGCGACGCAGCGGCTCGATCGCCTCGGTCACGCTGGTGCGCAGCCGGCGCACGTCGGCCCAGTCGGTACCAAGCGGCTGGTCGCCGGGCAGCGCCGGCAGTTCGGGCCATTCGAGGAAATGCACCGAACCGTCCTCGCTCGGGAATCGCGCCTGCCACACTTCTTCCGCGGTGAAGCAGAGGATCGGCGCGGCATAGCGCACCAGCGCGTGGAACAGCGTGTCGAGCACGGTGCGATAGGCGCGCCGCTTCGGATCGCCCGGCGCGTCGCAATAGAGCGAGTCCTTGCGGATATCGAAGAAGAAGGCCGACAGATCCTCGTTGGCGAAGTCGGTCAGGCGGCGCAGATAGCGGTTCAGCTCATAGCCGTCCGCCGCCTCGCGCAGGTCCATGTCGAGCTGGCCCAGCGAGGTGAGCACGTAGCGTTCCAGCTCGGGCATCGCCTCGACCTCGACCCGCTCGCTCTCGTCGAACCCGTCAAGTGCGCCGAGCAGATAGCGGAAGGTGTTGCGCAGCTTGCGATAGCCGTCGGAGGCGGTGCCGAGCACTTCCTTACCGATTCGCACGTCGTCGAAATAATCGGTCGAGGCGACCCACATGCGGAGGATGTCCGCCCCGCTCTCGCCGATCACCTTGAGCGGATCGACGACATTGCCGAGGCTCTTCGACATCTTGCGCCCCTGCCCGTCGAGCGCGAAGCCATGGGTCAGCACCGCATCGTACGGCGCGCGGCCGCGCGTGCCGCAGCTTTCGAGCAGCGACGACTGGAACCAGCCGCGATGCTGGTCGCTGCCCTCGAGATACAGATTGGCGCGGACGTCCTCGCCATAGCGCGCCTCGACGGTGAAGACATGCGTCGAGCCGCTGTCGAACCAGACGTCGAGGATGTCGTTCTGCGGCGTGTAATCGGCGAGATCATAATCCGGCCCGAGCAACGTCTGGTGATCCGCGGTGAACCACGCATCGGCACCGCCGTCGCGGAAGGCGGCGACGATCCGCGCATTGACCGCGGCATCGTTGAGATAGTCCCCGGTCTCGCGATGCACGTAGAGTGCGATCGGCACGCCCCATGCCCGCTGGCGGCTGATCACCCAGTCGGGCCGCCCCTCGACCATCGAGCGGATGCGGTTCTGCGAGCGCGCCGGCACCCAGCGGGTGTGCTCGATCGCGTCGAGCGCAGTCTCGCGCAGCGTCGCGCCGTTCGACGCACCCTCGCCGCCGTTGAGGATCGGCCGGTCCATCGGGATGAACCATTGCGGCGTCGCGCGGAAGATCACCTTCGCCTTCGACCGCCACGAATGCGGATAACTGTGCGCGAAATCGTCCGACGCGGCGAGCAGCGCGCCGACCGCGCGCAGGTCCGAACAGATCGGGCCGTCGGCGCCGACGAACTTCTTGTTGATGACGCTGCCCTGCCCGCCGAGCCACGCCCAGTCGGGCCGGTAGAAGCCGGCGCCATCCACGGCGAAGACCGGTTCCAGTCCATGGGCCTTGCAGAGCAGGAAGTCGTCCTCGCCATGATCGGGCGCCATGTGGACGAGGCCGGTACCGGCGTCGCTGGTGACGAAATCGCCCGACAGGAACGGCCGCGGCCGCGCGAAGAAGCCGCCGAGCGCATGCATCGGGTGACGTGCGGTCGCGCCCTCCAAGGCGCTGCCCTTGACCAGAGCGATCACGGTTTCGAGTGCGATGCCGGTGCGCTTGCCGAACGCCGGCACGACGTTCTCCTCGACGAGGAACCGCCGGCCGCCGCTTTCGAACAACACGTAGTCGAGCGCCGGATTATAGGCGAGCGCCTGGTTGACGGGAATCGTCCACGGCGTCGTCGTCCAGATCACCGCGGTCGCACCGACCAGCAATTCGCCCTCGGGCGCGGTGGCGATCTCGAAGCCGACGTCGATCTGCGTCGAGACGACATCCTCATATTCGACCTCGGCCTCGGCGAGCGCGGTCTTCTCGACCGGCGACCACATCACCGGCTTGGCGCCGCGATAGAGCTGGCCGCTCTCGGCGAATTTGAGCAACTCGCCGACGATCGCCGCCTCGGCGTCGTAGTTCATCGTCAGATAGGGATTGGTCCAGTCGCCCATCACGCCCAGCCGCTGGAACTGGTCGCGCTGCACGCCGACCCAGCGATCCGCATAGGCGCGGCATTCGGCGCGGAACTGCGCGACCGGCACCTCGTCCTTGTTCTGCTTCTTGGCGCGATACGCCTCCTCGACCTTCCACTCGATCGGCAGGCCGTGGCAGTCCCAGCCGGGAACGTAGGGCGCGTCCTTGCCCATCAGCGACTGGCTGCGGACGATGATGTCCTTCAGCACCTTGTTCATCGCATGGCCCATATGGATGTCGCCATTGGCATAGGGCGGGCCATCGTGGAGGATGAACAGCTCGCGCCCCTTACGCTGCTCGCGCAACCGGTCGTAGACGCCGATCCGCGCCCAGCGATCGAGGATCGCCGGCTCCTTGGCGGCGAGGCCCGCCTTCATCGGGAAATCGGTCTTCGGCAGGAAGACGGTGTCGCGCCAATCTTTCGGCGTGTCGGGGGCGTCGGTCATATGTCTGGCGGTCTTATCGTGAGTGTCGGTCAGCACAAAGCGCATAAACGAGATGGGTTAAGCATCGAGCAACACCCGGGCCCGCGCGCAATCGCGCTCCATCTGCGCGGTCAGCGCATCGAGGCCGTCGAATTTCGCCTCGGGCCGCAGATAGTCGATCAGCGCCACCTCGATCGATTGCCCGTACAGGTCGCCGGAGAAATCGAAGAAATAGGGTTCGAGCAATTCCTTGGGCGGATCGAAGGTCGGCCGGATGCCGAGGTTCGCCGCGCCCTTGAGCACGCGCCCGCCGGCCAGCCGCGCGGTCACCGCATAGATGCCGTAGGCGGGGCGCAGATATTTGCCCATGTCGACATTGGCGGTGGGATAGCCGATCGTGCGGCCGAGCTTGTCGCCGTGCTGCACCAGCCCCTCGATCGCAAACGGGCGGGTGAGCAGCCGCGCCGCGCCGCGCGGGTCGCCGTCGCACAGCAAGCTGCGGATGCGGGTCGACGACACCGGCTCGCCGTCGAGCGTCACCGCCCCGACCGTCTCCGCGACGAAGCCATGCGCGCGGCCGCGCTCGGCGAGCAGGCGGACGTCACCGCTCTTGCGATGACCGAAGGTGAAATCCTCCCCCGTGACCACCCCGGCAACGGCGAGATTGACGTGCAGCCGCTCGGCGATGAACGCTTCGGCAGACAGTGCGGCGAGCGCCGCATCGAAGGGGAAGACGACCATCGCATCGACACCCGCCGCGGCGAACAGCCGTTCGCGCTGGTCGAGCGTGGTCAGCCGGAACGGCGGCGCGTCGGGGCGGAAGTGGCGCACCGGGTGCGGATCGAAGGTCGCGACCAGCGCGGGACGCCCCTCGGCACGCGCGCGCGCCACCGCCCGCCCGACCACCGCCTGGTGTCCGAGGTGAAAGCCATCGAAATTGCCGAGCGCGACGATCCCGCCCGCCAGATGCGACGGCACCGCCGAGCCACCGTCCAGCCGCTCCATCGCCGCGGCCTTAGGACGCGCGCCGCCACGGAGCAACAGGCGGCTGGCGACATAGGCTGACGCTATAGTAAGATCGTGGCATGACCACCCTCCCCTCCCTCGGCAACGGCCTGACGCCGGAGCCGATCGTCGCCCGCATCCTGTCGCAAGCCGGCGTGCAGAAGGTGCCGAGTCCCAAGCTCGACCTGTTCATCGCCCGCGGCTTCATCGGACCGGTGCTGTGCGACGCGCTGATCGAGCGGATCGACGCGGTGCGCCGCCCCTCGACGATCGCCGACCCCAATGGCGATTCCGCCTTTCGCACCAGCGAGACCGGCGACCTGTCGGCCGATGACCCGGTGGTGCAGGCGGTCGAGGCGCGGCTGGCCGCGTTCACCGGCCTCGACCCCGCGCACGGCGAGCCGTTGCAGGGCCAGCGCTATGCGGTCGGGCAGGAATTCAAGGGCCATACCGACTATTTCGAGCCGCAGGGCGCCGACTTCGACCGCTATTGCTCGGTGGCGGGCAACCGGACGTGGACGGTGATGGTCTATCTCAACACGCCCGAGGCGGGCGGCGCGACGCGCTTCAAGGCGGCCGACAAGATCATCCAGCCGGAAACCGGCAAGCTGGTCGCGTGGAACAACCGCCGGCCCGACGGCTCGCTCAACCCGGCGACGCTGCATCAGGGGATGAAGGTGCGCGAAGGGGTGAAATACGTCATCACCAAATGGTATCGCGAACGGGTGTGGGCGTGATCCCAATTCCTCCCCCGCTAGGGGGAGGTGGCAGTGCGCAGCACTGACGGAGGGGGAGGATGGGGCGGGAGCCCTGTTACGAGCCTCCCGCCCCATCCTCCCCCTCCACCACTCGGTTAACGCCGAGCTGTCCCCTCCCCCTTGCGGGGGAGGATTTTCAATCAGAACGTCGCGCTCACGCCCAGGCTGAACACGCGGCCGAGGTTATACCGGTTGATATACACCTCGTTGCCGTTGGCGAAGGTCTGGCTCTCGCGATAGCGGGTGCGGGTCAGGTTGCGCGCCTCGGCCTTGATCTCGAACTTGCCGCCCATCAACTCGACGCCTTGCCGTGCGACGAGATCGAGGCGGATGCCGGGATGCTCGACGATGTCGGGTTGGAAACCGGTGCCGCCCAGCAGCGACGGACCGCGATTGGTCACGCGCTTGCTCGCATAGTTGAACAGCAAGGTGATCTGCGACAGCGCCGCGCTGTCCTCGATGCCGAGTTGCAGATTGACGAGGTGGTCCGACTGCCCCGTCAGCGGCGCACCGTCGCGGAACAGCGACGAGGCCGGTGCGAAGCCGACCGCGCAATTGCCCACCGCCTGCGTCGACGAGGCGACCGAGGGCGCGCAATTGCTGTCCGCGGTGATCTTCGACTTGGTATAGGTGTAATTGGCGACGAGCAGCGCGCGCCGCGTCGCGAAGAAGTCGCTGCCGAACACGTCGGCGAGCGGGAAATACTTCTGCAGCTCGACCTCGCCGCCGTACAGCGTCGCCTTGGGCAGATAGGTGAAGCCGGTCTGCAATCGGTCGTCGGCGCCGGTGTAGAAGCCGACCTGCTCGATCGGATTGTCGATCCGCTTGTAGAAGCCCGCCAGCGTGAAGCGCTGGTCGCGCTTGAAGAACCATTCGTAGCGCGCCTCGAGATTGTAGAGCTTCGAATCGCGCAGCAATGGATTGCCGAAGAACAGGCGATCCGAATCGGGATCGCGGAACTGCTGCGGCGCGAGCTCGCGGAACTGCGGCCGCGAGATCGTCTTGGCGGCGCTGGCGCGCAGCTGCATGTCGGCGGCGAAATTCCAGGTCAGCGTCGATGCCGGCAGGAAGTAATCGTTCTTCAGCCGCGCGAGGCCGGTGGTGACGCCGAACGGCGTGACCCGCTCGTCGCCGCGTTCGTAGCGCACGCCGATCACCGCGCGCAGCCCGTCGAACGCCTCGCCCTCGGCCTGCACGTAGCCCGCGTGGACGTCGAGGGTGGCGTCGTAGCGATAGGCGCCCGCCGCGGTGTTGAACTGCAACTGGATCGTGCAGGGCGCGGTATTGGCGGTCGACGGACAGGCGTTGTTGAGCACGTCGGGGCTCAGCAGATAGTCAGGCCGCAGCAGATTATAGGGATAGCCCGGCGCGGTGCCGCCGCCGTTCGACGTCTGATAATTGAACTGCAGGCGCGACGAGGTGCGGTCGGTGCCCTGGTAGAAATAACCCGCCGACAGCGTGATCGGGCGATCGCCGTCGATCTTGTACGACGTGTCCGCCTGACCGGTCCAAAGGTTCTCGTTCAGCTCGCTGAAGATGATCGAGGCGAAGGGGGTGAAGCGCTGCGTCACCTGATAGGCGCCGTTGCACTGGAAGCCGCCCGCCTGTTGCGCGCCGTCGCTGGTGATCGGCAGACCGGTGGTGGTGGTCGCCGAGCAGAGGTAGTCGAACTGCCGCTCGTAGGGTGCGTTGCGCTTCGAATTGGCATAGGCGCCGCGCACGTCGAGCTTCAGCGCGTCGGTCAGCTTGAACTCGCCGACCAGCTGCGTCTCGATCAGCTGGCGTTCGAACCAGTTGGTGTTCTGCTGGAAACGCAGCCCGCTGGCGTTGTTGTACAGCGTCGCCGCCGAGCCGCGCCCCTGCTTCAGCGTGTCGTGGATGTAGACGTTGGTCCAGCGCAGCGTATTCTCGCCGAACTCCAGCCCGACGCCGATCAGCGCATTGGCGACGATGCGATTGTCGGTCAGCAGGGTGCTGAAATCGTTGCGCAGCGTGCCGTCGGCCGAGACGCTGTCCTGCTGGTTGGCGAAGCGGGTGCGGAAGGTGTTGCTGGCGCTCAGCGAGGCGATCACGCCGAGCCGCGACGAACCGATGTCGTAGACCGAGCCGCCGCTGATCTCGCCCGACCAATTGGCCGGCAGCTGGTTGTTGCGCTGGAGCAAAGTGGTCGAGGCGTTGGACAGCTGCGCGACCTGCGCGGCGGGGATGATGCCGCTGCCATTGGGCGCGTTCTTGATGAACGCCGGCACCTTGCGCGTGCCGTCGTCATAGCCGATCCAGTCGGCGTCGCCGCCGGCATAGGTATAGCCCAGCTCGCTGGTCGTCGCGTCGTCGGCGGCGATGGTCGCGCCGAACGAGACGAAATTCTTGTCGGGGATCGCCTTGGTGGTCAGGTTGATGACGCCGCCGCCGAACTCGCCGGGATAATTGACCGAATAGGTCTTCTGGACCAGCGCCGAACCGACGATCGTCGTCGGGAAGATGTCGAGCGGCACCGAGCGGCGCAGCGGTTCGGGGCTCGGCAGCGGCGAGCCGTTTAGCAGCGACGAGGAGTACCGATCGCCGAGGCCGCGAACGTAGACGAAGCCGCCGCCGACCACCGACAGGCCGGTGACGCGGGTCAGCGCGCCGGCGATGTCGCCTTCGCCGGTCCGCGCGATATCGGCGCTCGACAGCACCGAGACGATCTGCGGCGTCGAGCGGACGACGTTGGGGATGTTGCGGCCGACGACGACGATGTCCTCGACATCGCCGTTCATGCCCGGCGCGGACACTTCGACCGGCGCCTCCTGCTGGTCGGTGGAGGTCGGCGCCGCGGTCTGCGGATCGGTCGCGCCGCCGGGGCTCGACGTCGCGGGGGTCGAGGTCTGCGCCGGCGGCGGGGCCGGCGCGGCGGTGCCGCCCGCGGTCTGCGCGAGAACCGCCGGCGCCACGAGGGTGGAGGACATCAGTAGAAGGGTGGCGAAAGCGAGCCGCTGCGGCATGACCGTCAATCCCGGATCAGGAGTCTGGATACAGGTGTCCGCAGGTGACGGGATCGCCACCTGCGGCATCGATGCTGGGATGGGGCGCCGTCAGGCACCCCATGGCCTCAGCGGCCCTGGCAGGCGAAATAGACCGAGTTGAACGACGGCGGCCCGAAGTCCTGCAACGCCGAGTCGGCGGGACGGACCGTGCTGCGGCCGCCGCTGGTCTGTTCGCCGGCGATGATGTTGACGCAGGCGACGTTGTTCACCGTCTTCACCACGCCGTTGACGAAGCGCATGTCGGAGCCGCCACGCTGGCGGATCGCGGCGGGCGCCAGCGCCGTCTGGATGAAGGTGAAATTGGCGTAGGTCGCGAAGGTGCGCGGCAGCAGGTCCTCGGCGTTGTTCGAGTCGATCTCGGTCGAGAAGCTGTCGACGGTCGCGCCGCTGGTCCGTTGCGCCGCGATCATGAACTGGATGAAGCCGCGATAGCCGTTGTCGATATCGAAGCCGTCGTCGTCGGCGCCGGTGATCGCGATATATTTCAGGTTGCTGGTGCCGCCGAAAATCTCGATGCCGTCATCCGCCGAATTGTGGCTCTGGATATGGTCCAGCGTCGTGCCCGAGCCGGTCGCGCCGAGGGTCAGGCCCTGCAGCTCGTTGCCGTCGCTGATCGCGATGCCCGAATAGCGGATCTGGACGTAGGACATCGTGCCGCTCGAATCGGCGGTGTCGGTGCCGCCGTAGAAGCGGCCGGTGACGCCCTCGATCGCGAGCTGGCACGGCGTCGCGTTGCTGCCGCCGCTGCCGGTGGCGCAGACCGCGGTCGGTGCGCGGCCGAGCAGGATGATGCCGCCCCAATGGCCCTGGCTGGTCTCCGATTCGCCGGTCGCCGAGCTGACGTTCTGCTGCGAGGTGAAGATGATCGGCGCGCTGGCGGTACCGATCGCGTTGAGCTTCGATCCGCGGTTGATCAGCAGCAGGTCGTTGGTCGATTCATTGGCGTTGGCGAAGACGGTGACGCCCGGTTCGACGGTCAGCGTCACGCCGGTGCCGCCGCTCGCGCCGAGATCGGTGCCGACCTCGGTCTGGCCGGTGAAGCGATAGGCGATGCCGGCGATGCGCGGCAGCGTCAGGCTGGTGGTGATCGCCTGCGGGATGTCGCAGACCTTGAAGCCGCCGATCGTCGCCGCGGTGGCGGTGTTCGCCGCACCGCTCGCGGTGGTGGTGCCGGTCGGGCAGGCCGCGCCGCTCGCCAGCGTACCGATCGCCGGCACCGCCGTGCAGCGCGCACCGCTGCCGCCGAACTCCGCTGCGGTCGAATTGCAGGTCCAGCCCTGGAAGCTGGTATCGCTCGGCCCGCTCAGCGCACCGACGTAATTCGTCCGGGTGAAGAAGGCGTTGATCGCCGACGGATCGGCCGCCGTGGTCAGCGAGGTCGCGGAGGTCGGATAGACGCCGTTGAGCGTCGAGCCGGTGCCGTTGACGTTGTTGTTGCTGCCCGCGTTGACGATCGCGAGCTGCTCGTCCGCGGTGATCGTGATGCTGTTGACGGTCGTCGCTGCGGCGAATTGCGCGGCGGTGATCGCCGAGGGGGTCGGCGTCGGGGTGGGCGCGGTCGGCGTCGGCGTCGGGCTGACGATGACGACGCTGCCCGCACCCGGCGAGGCGACGCTGTCGGCACCGCCGCAGCCGGCGAGCGCCAGGCACGCGGTTGAGGCCATGAGGATTGCGCCGATGCGCGTGTGGCTCGCCATGATCGAAAGCTCCCGGTCGTAGTCGTTGTGACGGCCGGCCGAGGCTCCCCCTTCGACCGTTCCCTGGAGCCCCGGTACGAGCGGTAAATGACTCCTGAATGAGATTCAGGAGACGTTTTGGTGACGATGATGTGACGAGTTTGTTACGGCAGCGGCTGGGGGACAGCGCGGCGCATGGGACGCAAGCCACTGAATGCCAGTGAAACTCCTCCCCCGCCAGGGGGAGGTGGCAGGTCGGAGGCCTGACGGAGGGGGAGGATACGGTAAACGTGGCCTATGCGGAAACGCCCCCTCCACCACCCGCTGACGCGGGCGCCCCCCCACCCCCGCTAAAGCGAGGGAGGAATTCGCCCCCTGCCCCCAAACGCAAAACGGGCGCCCTCCTTCCGGAGGACGCCCGCCACGCATCAAGCCGGGAAGCTTACTTCTTGCCTTCCGTCACGCCGATCGCGGGGACCGAGACGGTTTCCTTCTCGGTCTTGACCTTGGGCACTTCGACCGTGGTTTCCTTGGTGCCGACGACGACCTTCTTCGAATCGAGATCCACCGCCGGCAGCGAGCCGCCCTTGGCGCTGACGTCGACGGTCGGCAGCGAGCCCTTCTTGGTGACGTCCGCGCTCCAGAAGCCGGTCAGGAACAGCAGAGCGACGATGATGATCGCCACCACGGCCACGATCGCCAGCACACGGCCCGCGCCGCCGCGGCGCTCGACGATGACGCGGTCGCCGTTACGGTCGGTCGTATAGTCTACCATGATCTCTCTCCCTTTGAACTGAAGAGCTTAATCCGGAGATCGGGCGATTGTTCCCGATCCGCAACGACCAAAGCGAGGACCGGACTGCCCCACGCCCGGCGCGCCGGCCGCGACGCATCGTCGCCAGAAACCAAAAAGCCCGCCGATCATGCGATCGGACGGGCTGATATGGTGGGCGCGACAGGGATTGAACCTGTGACCCCACCCGTGTGAAGGGTGTGCTCTACCGCTGAGCTACGCGCCCGAAACTTGTCGGAGGCGGGCCTTTACGGGCAGCCGCCGCCGCTGTCCAGTCTCAGTTCACCGAATCTTTAAGCCCCTTGCCGGCCTTGAACTTGGGCTGGTTGGACGCCTTGATCGTCATCGGCTCCAGCGTGCGGGGATTGCGGCCCTGCGACGCCTTGCGCTTGGAGACGGAGAAGGTGCCGAACCCCACCAGACGAACCTCGTCGCCCTTCTTCAAGCTGTCGGTGATCGCATCGAAGACCGCTTCCACCGCCTTGATCGCATCGCCCTTGGCGAGCCCCGAGGTGTCCGCGACCGTCGCGATCAGCTCTTGCTTGTTCATGGAATACTGCCCCCTTCGAACCCTAAGAAGAATCATTGCCAAGCCAGAACGACCAATAAGGCCGCCCCGACCGGCAGAGTCAATCGATACCGTTGCGCTCTGTAAGGCGCAGCGGTTTCAAAACGTTAACGACGGCCTAGCCGCCCTTGGGTCAGTGATGCAACTCACCGCCCGCAGGCGCAACCCCCGCCGGGGGCAATGCGGCGAGTTCATCGGCATCCGTCCACTCGATCGCCGACAGCGGTTCGGTCAGCGCCAGCTTGAGCACCTCGTCGACATGCGCGACCGGCACGATGGTCAGCCCGTCCTTAATGTTCTGCGGAATGTCGGCGAGATCCTTTTCGTTCTCCTGCGGGATCAGCACCGTGGTGATGCCGCCGCGCAGCGCCGCGAGCAGCTTCTCCTTGAGCCCGCCGATCGGCAGCACGCGGCCACGCAAAGTGACCTCACCGGTCATCGCGACATCCTTCTTCACCGCCACGCCGGTCAGCGTCGAGACGATCGAGACGACCAGACCGATACCCGCCGACGGACCGTCCTTCGGCACCGCCCCCTCGGGCAGATGGATATGGATATCCTTGCGGTGGAACAGCGACGGCTTGATGCCATAGCTCGGGCTGCGCGCCTGGACGAAGCTGAAGGCGGCCTGCACCGATTCCTTCATCACGTCGCCCAGCGTGCCCGTCGTCTTGACCGCGCCCTTGCCCGGCACGGTGACGCTCTCGATCGTCAGCAATTCGCCGCCGACCTCAGTCCAGGCAAGGCCGGTGACCGCACCGATCTGATGCTCGGTCTCGCCGAGCCCGTGGCGGAACTTCTGCACGCCCGCAAACTCGCCGAGATTGTCGGGCGTCACCGTGACGCTCGTCACCTTGCCTTCGAGGATCTGGCGCAGCGCCTTGCGCGCCAGCCGCGCGATCTCGCGTTCCAGCGTGCGTACGCCCGCCTCGCGCGTGTATTTCTGGATCAGCGCGCGCAGGCCGTCGTCGGTCAGCGTGAATTCGCCCGGCTTCAGGCCGTGCGCCTCGATCTGCTTCTCGATCAGATGGCCCTTGGCGATCTCGACCTTCTCGTCCTCGGTATAGCCTTCGAGGCGGATGATCTCCATCCGGTCGAGCAGCGGCTGCGGCAGGTTGAGCGTGTTGGCGGTGCAGACGAACATCACGTCGGACAGATCGATGTCGATCTCGAGATAATGGTCGTTGAACTTGCCGTTCTGCTCGGGGTCGAGCACCTCGAGCAGCGCCGACGCCGGATCGCCGCGGAAATCCTGGCCGAGCTTGTCGATCTCGTCGAGCAGGAACAGCGGGTTGGACGTGCCGGCTTTCTTGAGGTTGGTGACAATCTTGCCGGGCAGCGAGCCAATATAGGTACGGCGATGGCCGCGGATTTCGGCTTCGTCGCGCACGCCGCCCAGGCTCTGGCGGATGAACTCGCGCCCGGTCGCCTTGGCGATCGACTTGCCGAGGCTGGTCTTGCCGACGCCCGGCGGGCCGACGAGGCACAGGATCGGCCCCTTCAGCTTGTTGGTGCGCGCCTGCACGCCGAGATATTCGACGATCCGGTCCTTGACCTTCTCCAGCGCATAATGGTCCTCGTCCAGCACCGCCTGCGCCGCGGCGATATCCTTCTTGATCTTGGACTTCTTGCCCCAGGGCAGGCCGAGCAGCACGTCGAGGTAATTGCGCACGACGGTCGCCTCGGCGCTCATCGGCGCCATGGTCTTGAGCTTCTTCAGCTCCGACGTCGCCTTGCTGCGCGCCTCCTTGCTGAGTTTCAGCGTCGCGATCTTCTGCGTCAGCTCGGCGATCTCGTCGCCGTCGCTTTCGTCGTCGCTATTGCCCAGCTCGCGCTGGATCGCCTTCAGCTGCTCATTGAGATAATATTCGCGCTGCGTCTTCTCCATCTGGCGCTTGACGCGGCTCTTGATCTTCTTCTCGACGTGCAGGACGCCGAGCTCGCCTTCCATCAGCGCATAGGCCATTTCCAGCCGCTTGACGGGATCGAGCTCGACCAGCAGCGCCTGCTTGTCGGCGACCTTGACCTGCACGTTGGCCATGATCGCGTCGCCGAGCTTCGACGCCTTCGTGATCTCGCCGAGCTGCTGTGCGGTCTCGGCCGGCAGCTTCTTGTTGAGCTTGGCATAGGTTTCGAACTGCTCGACCGCCGAGCGCATCAGCGCCTCGACCTCGATACCCTCCGCCTCGCGCTCCTCGAGCATCTCGACGGTCGATTGCAGAAAGCCGTCGCCCTCCGACAGCTCGCCCAGGCGACCACGCGCCTTGCCCTCGACCAGCACGCGCACGGTGCCGTCGGGCAGCTTCAGCAATTGCAGCACGGTCGCGGTGACGCCGACCTCGTACAGGTCCTCGCGGCCGGGATCGTCCTCGGCGGGGTCGAGCTGCGCGACGAGGAAGATCTCCTTGTCCGCGCCCATCGCCGCTTCCAGCGCGGCGACCGATTTGTCGCGTCCGACGAACAGCGGCACGATCATGTGCGGGAACACGACGATGTCGCGCAGCGGCAGAACGGGGAATGTGATCATGGATACTCCGGTGCCACCTCGAACGGGGTGGCTTTGATACACTATATGGGGATCGGGGCGTATCCATCAATCGTCGCGCTCACGGCACGGCAGGTCTTGTCATCCTTCCGCCGAGCGCCGAAACCCGCCGCTTCCATCCGGGAGTACAGAATGCCGCTACGCCTGCCGTTCGCCGCCCTATTGCTGCTGTCGGCCAGCGCTTATGCCGCCGAACCGGGCAAGCCGTCGCTCAGCGCACAGACCGCCGCCTCGGGCGGGCCGCTCGACGCCGCGCAGAAGAAGGTGACGTTCGACACCGCCGACCTGCAGTTCGAGGTCGATCCCGAGCGCGAGGTGATCAACGCCACCGCGACGCTCGTCTTCACCGCCAAGGAGCGGATCGACCGGCTGGTGGTCGATCTCGACAAGAATTTCACCGTCACCGCAGTGACCGTCGACGGCGTCGATTCGGCGGGGTTCAGCAACCCCGAAGGCCGGATGACGATCAAATTGGTCAAGAAGGCCGCCAAGGACGCCAAGCTCACCGTCAAGATCACCTATGGCGGCCGCCCGCATACCGCGGTGCGCGCGCCGTGGGATGGCGGCTTCGTGTGGGCCAAGACGCCCGACGGCAGTCCGTGGATCGCCACCGCGGTGCAGGGCGAGGGCTGCGACCTGTTCTGGCCGTGCATCGATTATCCGACCTACGAGCCGCAGAAGGTGACGCTGCACATCACCGTGCCCAAGGGGCTGAAGGCGCCGTCGAACGGCAAGTTGCTCGGCGTCGACCATCTCGACGACGGCCGCAGCACCTGGAACTGGGAGGTCGCGCACCCCAACCCCTATACGATCGCGCTTAACGTCGGCCCGTATGAGGAGCTGACCGGCACCTACAAGAGCAAATACGGCAACGAGATACCGATGTATTATTGGTATCTGCCCGGCGAGAAGGAGAAAGCGGAGAAGCTGTTCGCCGAATTCGCGCCGACGCTCGACTTCTACGAAAGCGTCGTCGGCCCCTACCCCTGGGCAAACGAGAAGGTCGGCGTCGTCGAGACCCCGCACAAGGGCATGGAGCACCAGACGATCAACGCCTACGGCAACGACTATGCCAAGGCGCCCGAGGGTTTCGACTGGCTGTTCCAGCACGAATTCGGCCACGAATGGTTCGCCAACCAGATGACCGCGCCCAATTGGGACGACTTCTGGATGCACGAGGGCTTCACCGAATATATGCAGCCGCTCTACGGCCGCTGGCGCGACGGCGACGCGCGCTACGCGGCGATGATGCTCGACATGCGGCCGAAGATTCTCAACCAGTCGGCGCTGGTCGCCGGCAAGCCGCAGACCGCCGACGACGTCTACAAGACCGCGCCGGGCCGCGGCGGCGACATCTATTACAAGGGCGCGTGGGTACTCCACACGCTGCGCAACGCGATCGGCGACAAGCAATTCGACGAGATCCTGCGCTGGACCGTCTACGGCCGCGCCGATCCCGCTCCGGGCAATTTCCAGCCCGTGTTCCGCACGACGCCCGAGTTCATCGGCTACGTCAAGCAGGTGACGGGGCAGGATTGGCAGTGGTTCTTCGACGTCTATCTCTACCAGGCGGCGCTGCCCAAGCTGACCGCGACGCGCAATGCGACGCAGCTCACGCTGAAATGGACCTCGGCGACCAACAAGCCCTTCCCGCTGCCGGTCGAGGTGTCGGTCGACGACGTCGTCCAGAAGGTGGCGATGACCGGAGGCGTCGCAACGATCACCGTGCCGGCGGGCGCGCACGTCGTCGTCGATCCGATGGCACGCGTGCTCAAGCAGGACGACGCGATCGACGCCTATCAGGCGTGGAAGGCCGCGCAGCCCAAACCCAAGTGACCGAGGAGCCTGCGATGACGACCCAGCCCTGGACCGCCCGCGCTGCCGAAATGGCGGCAATCTTCATGGTCGGCGACGGCCTCGTCGGCCTCCTCCAGCCGCGTCGCCACGTCGATCTGTGGAAGGACGAGGCGCTCGGCGCGGAGAAGACGGTCGCGCCGTTCGTCGACCGTCCCGGCCGGCGGCAACTCTATGCGCTCGCACAGATCGCCGGCGGACTGTGGCTCGCCAGCCGCCAGCGGCCGCGATAGGCCGGATCGACGTTCCAAGCTTGGCGAAACTTCCTTCCCCGCCAAGGCAGGGCTATCGCGTTTGGCTGCGGGGACGAGGATCGAGCCGCTTCCACATTCTATTCGTCACCCCGGACTCGTTCCGGGGTCTACCGGGCCGCAAGAGAATGGTCCCCCTTCAAGCCGTTCTCCTCGCCGCAGGGTGGACCCCGGAACGAGTCCGGGGTGACGGGGTGGGGTTGGAAGGCGGTGCGCCCACATGAACGTTCATATGCGACCCGCGCTAGGCGACGCGCGCCTCTACGGCACCACCGTGGTGAACAGATACGCCGCGAAGATCACCAGATGCACGACGCCCTGCAGCACCGTGGTCCGTCCGGTGCCGAGCGAGATCGTCGTCACGAACAGCGACAGCGCCAGCAGCGTCATGCTCTTCGCCCCGATCCCCAGCGCCAGCGGCAGACCGAGCACCAGGCTGACGATCGCCACCGCCGGGATGGTCAGTCCGATCGTCGCCAGCGCCGATCCCAGCGCGAGGTTGAGGCTGGTCTGCAACCGGTCGCGCCGCGCCGCATTATAGGCGGCGAGGCTTTCCGGCGCGAGCACCAGCGCCGCGATCACCACGCCGACGATCGCCAGCGGCAGTCCGGCGGCGAGGATCGCCGCCTCGACCTGCGCCGACAGTCCCTTGGCGAGCAGCACCACCACGACCAGCGCGACCAGCAGGATGCCGAACGCGATCCACGCGGTGCGGTCGCTCGGCGGCGGTGCATGTTCTTCCGGCGCGATATCGCCCGCGGGCAGGAAATAGTCGCGATGCCGCACCGTCTGGACCAGTACGAACGTGCCGTAGAGCACCAGACTGACGATCGCGACGAAGATCAATTGCGACGGCGCATAGGTCGGCCCCGCCGCGCTGGTCGTGTAATTGGGCAGGATCAGGGACAGGACGACCAGCGCGGCGAGCGTCGCCAGCGCGGCACTGATCCCGCGCAGCGTGAAGCGCTGTTCGCCATGCGTGATCCCGCCGGTCAGCAGGCACAACCCGATGATGAAGTTCAAAATGATCATGATCGCCGCGAACACCGTGTCGCGCGCCAGCGCGGCGACGTCGCCCGATCCCGACAGCATCAGCGAGACGATCAGCGACACCTCGATCACGGTCACCGCGATCGCCAGCACCAAGGTCCCGAACGGCTCGCCGACGCGATGCGCGACGACTTCCGCATGATGCACCGCCGCCACGACCGCGCCGATCAACACGACCGCGGCGACGATCGTGCCGACCGTCCCCATCGCATAGACGGACAGCAGCACCACCGGCACGCCGAGCGCCGGGAACAGGATCGCCCATGGCGGCAGCCCCATCCAGCCCTTGGTCACGGTCATGCTTTCGTCTCCAGATCGTTACGCAAGGCCAATGCTTTTGCGCCGCGAAAAGGTCCGCAATGATCGCCACAGCGGACTGCCATTAACACTTTGATACGGATCAAGAGCAATCGAATGGCCACCGACAAGACATCGCGTTGATGATCTAAGTTACTACGATTGTTGGGTTTTGTTTTGTCTGCGCAATAAACCCACGGCGGCATCGCGGGTTGGATCACAGTCGGCGAGAGGCCGACACGTTCCTTCCCGAACAGCCGGAGACTCCGCCATGTATTATCACGACAAGCGCCTGCAATATCCCGTGACCGTCGAGAAGCCGGACCCGCAATTCGCGCGCATGCTGCAACAGGCGATCGGCGGCGTCGAAGGCGAAATCCGCGTCTGCATGCAATATTTCTTTCAGGCCTGGGGCAATCGGGCGCCGGATACGCGCTACCGCGACATGCTGCTGCACACCGCGACCGAAGAGATCGGCCATATCGAGATGCTCGCGACCGCAGTCGCGCTCAACCTCGACAAGGCCCCTGCCTCCTTGCAGGAAGAGGGCGCAGCCGACGGGATCGTCGGTGCGGTGATGGGCGGCGAGCGGCCGCGGCACATCATCGAAGGGCTGATCCACAAGAACCTGCTGTCGAGCGGTCTGGCCGCGATGCCGATCGATTCCGACGGCGTGCCCTTCAACATGAGTCACATCTACGCCAGCGGCAATATCGCGGCGGACATGTATGCGAACGTCGCGGCGGAAAGTACCGGCCGCGTCCTTGCCGTCCGCCTGTTCAACGCGGCGCATGACGAGGGCATGAAGAAGATGCTCCACTACATGATCGCACGCGATACGATGCACCAGAATCAATGGCTTGCGGTGGTCGAGGAACTTGGCGGGATGACCGTGCAGGCGCCGGTTCCGAACAGCTTCCCGCAAAGCGAGGAGGACAATCAGAACAACTATAATTTCTACGCGACCTCGGTCGACGGCACCTTCCCGGAGGGACGCTGGACCAGCGGTCCCTCGGTCGACGGCAAAGGCGAATATACCGTGTTCCGCAACGAACCGCTCGGCGAGGAACCGATCCTCGGCCCGGCGCGACCGGACAGCGCCGCGCAGACCGACCAGATCGGCAAGGCCTGACCGTTCCGGGGCCGGTGGCGATGGAAGCGTCGCCGGTCCCGTTTACCGCCCCTGTGCGGCGCGCGCCTGCGCCGGCCGGTCGAACGCCTGATCGCGATAGCGCCCGTCTTTCTCCACCCAATGCAGGAAGAGGTGCGCCGACCAGCTGTTGGGATTGGCCTCGAGCCGGCCGTGCCGGTGGTGCGTCCCCTGATACAATACCCCGTCGCCCGGCTGCATCGCCACCGATGCATAGGGTTGCGTGCCGAAATCGTCGCTGACCTGCGGCTGCGGCACCTCGCTTCGCTCGGTCGCGACCGACAGCGCCCATGGCCGGTCGTCACCGTAAGCGATGGTCAGCGACAGGCTGTGCTCGCACGCCTGCCGATCCGAATGGACCCGGCAGACGTCGCCCTGCTGATAGGCGCGGAAATAGGCATAGGTCGGCAGCAGCTCGCACCCCACCACCTCGGCGACCCGCGGCGTCAGCCCCCACAGGAAGGTGAGCATCGGCGCATATTGGAACGCATAGACCTCGATCGCCGGCTGGCGCAGCAACGGCCCGCGAGCGGTGAAGCTCTGCAACGGGCGCCCCGCCGCCTGCAGATCGGCCTGCATCATCCGGTAGAAAGCGAGCAGCACCTCGGGCACGAACAGGTGCGGCAGGCCGACATGGCCGTCGCGATGGTAGCGTTCCGATAAGGTCGTGGTCCGGCTCGTCTTTCTGGCGTCGCTCCGGGTCTAGGACGCCGACGCGGCGGGCGCCACGCCTGTTTCGCCGGCGGCGGTCAGTCGCCCATGACGAGCAGGATCGCCGGAAAGAGATTCTGCAGGACGTGCACCGCCACCACGACGCCGACTGCCCACCAGAAGCCGCGCGGCCGCCATGTCACGTAGAGCGTCGAGAAGATCAGGAACGGCCACCAGATCACCGCCCCCCACCACGGCGAGGCGAGGCTGTGCGCAATTCCCCACAAGGCGCTGCTCGCCAGGACCGCCTGCCACCCGCTCAGCCAGCGCAGCAACAGGCTGAGGACGCCCGCCATGATCAGCGTCTCGACGACGGGACTGAAGCCGGCGACGAGGAACAGCTTCACCGGTCCCGAGGTGTCGCCGAGATCCGGCCCGGGATTGCCCGGCACGAAATGATCGATCGCGGTGCTCAGCGCGATGCTGCCGACGATGGTCAGCAGCCAGCCGACGAGGATCGCCAGCCACGGCCGCCGGTCGCGGAACAGCAGCGGCGGCAGTATCGCGAGCGGTCCGCGGCCTTCGTGCCATAAGGGGCTGAGGCCGGGTGCGGTCTCGATCCGTGTCGTTGCCATCGTCGCTCCGTCGTTTGAACGCCCCCGTGGGGCCGGCAACGTTAACGCCGGATGAGGCGATGCGACGCGTGAACGATGTCACGCCGTCGTTTTCGCCGGCAACTACGACCTCTCGAATGGGAAGCGCGGCCCGCCCGACCCATCACCCCGGCCCGCCACGGACTTTTGCAAATCCTCCCGGCGACCCGGCAAAGGCGGGCGTCTGCAAAACGTCGAATGCACCTTGCGAAGGTGCGGAATTTTTTGGCTATCGCGCTCCCGCGGGCACGAGCACGCGTCAAAACCTCGCCAGTGCTCCCGCGCAAAACCTCGCCAGTGCTCCCGCGCAGGCGGTAGCCCAGGAGTCCCGCACGCTACCGGACGGTGTTCCGCTTGGCCCTGGGTTCCCGCCTTCGCGGGGACACTAAAGATGGGGCGGACGCGCCATCGCCTCTCGACCAATGTGGCAATGCCAGAGATACCAGTGACCAGCCACCGCCCCACGAAAAAGGGGCGCCGCTCGCGCGACGCCCCTCCTCATCATGTCCATAGGAATGGATCAGGCCGCGGCGCCCGCCCCATCCTTCTTCTTCTCGGCATAGACGCGGATCGGTTCCTTGCGGCCCTCGATCACGTCCTTGTCGATCATCACCTCGTCGACGCCGTCCATGCCGGGCAGGTCGAACATCGTGTCGAGCAGGATCGCCTCGAGGATCGAACGCAGCCCGCGTGCACCGGTCTTGCGCTCGATCGCCTTCTTGGCGACCGTCACCAGCGCATCGTCGGTGAAGTCCAGCTCGACCTGCTCCATCTCGAACAGCTTCTGATATTGCTTCACCAGCGCGTTCTTCGGCTCGGACAGGATCTTGACCAGCGCCGGGATGTCGAGATCCTCCAGCGTCGCGATCACCGGCAGACGACCGACGAACTCGGGGATCAGACCGAACTTGAGCAGATCCTCCGGCTCGGTCTGGCGCAGCAGCTCGCCGGTGCGCTTCTCCTCCGGCGCCGCCACATAGGCGCCAAAGCCGATCGACTTGCCCTGCAAACGATCGCCGATGATCTTCTCGAGGCCCGAGAAGGCGCCGCCGCAGATGAACAGGATGTTCGTCGTGTCGACCTGCAGGAATTCCTGCTGCGGATGCTTGCGCCCGCCCTGCGGCGGCACGCTCGCGGTGGTGCCTTCCATCAGCTTGAGCAGCGCCTGCTGCACACCCTCGCCCGACACGTCGCGGGTGATCGACGGATTCTCGGCCTTGCGGCTGATCTTGTCGATCTCGTCGATATAGACGATGCCGCGCTGCGCGCGCTCGACGTTATAGTCGGACGCCTGGAGCAATTTCAGGATGATGTTCTCGACATCCTCGCCGACATAGCCCGCCTCGGTCAGCGTCGTCGCATCCGCCATGGTGAACGGCACGTCGAGGATGCGCGCCAGCGTCTGCGCCAGCAGCGTCTTGCCGCAGCCGGTCGGGCCGACGAGCAGGATGTTCGACTTGCTCAGCTCGACGTCGGCACCCTTGGCGCCGTGGTTGAGCCGCTTGTAATGGTTGTGCACCGCCACCGACAGCACGCGCTTGGCGCGCTTCTGGCCGATGACGTAATCGTCGAGGACATCGCAGATCTCCTGCGGAGTCGGCACGCCGCCATCCTTCTTGGACACCAGCGCCGACTTCGTCTCCTCACGGATGATGTCGTTGCACAGCTCGACGCACTCGTCGCAGATGAACACGGTGGGTCCGGCAATCAGCTTGCGGACCTCGTGCTGCGACTTGCCGCAGAACGAGCAGTAGAGGGTGCTCTTCGAGTCGCCACCGCTCAGTTTCGTCATTCAAACTTCCTTGTCGCGGGTGAGGCCCCGCTGGTGAGGCCGGTCATGGTAGACCGGCCGTTACGCAAACCACAACGCCCAAACGTCCCTAACGGCACGGCCGGGCGCGGAACTGCGCCTTTATGCCGCTTGGGCAACGTCTTCCGAGGGGCTCGGACGCTTGTCGAACACCTCGTCGACCAATCCGAATTCCTTGGCTTCATGCGCTTCCAGGAAAGTGTCGCGGTCCATCCGGCGCTCGATCTCCTCGATCGGCTGGCCGGTATATTGCGCGTACAGCTGGTTCATCCGGGCGCGGATACGCAGGATTTCCTTGGCCTGGATCTCGATGTCCGACGCCATGCCCTGCGCGCCGCCCGACGGCTGGTGGATCATGATCCGCGCATTGGTCAGCGCGACACGCATGCCCGGCTCGCCGCTGGCGAGCAGGAAGCTGCCCATCGAGGCGGCCTGACCGATGCAGACCGTGCCGACGCGCGGACGGATATATTGCATCGTGTCGTGGATCGCCATGCCCGCCGTGACGACGCCGCCCGGCGAGTTGATGTACATGAAGATGTCCTTCTTCGGGTTCTCGGACTCGAGGAAGAGCAGCTGCGCGGTGATGAGGCTGGCCATGCCGTCCTCGACGCCGCCGGTGACGAAGATGATCCGCTCGCGCAGCAGGCGGCTGAAGATGTCGAACGAGCGCTCGCCGCGGTTCGACTGTTCGATGACGATCGGCACGAGCCCCGCTTGGGTCTGCTGCAAACCAAGGCCGGCACTGGCCATCGGGCTCGTGAAGTCGCCGGTCTCGAACGGATTATGCATGAAAATCTCTCTATATGCCCCGAAGATCGCCAACATCGGCGCTCCCGCGGGGGAGTTCAAGCCCTGGCGGTCGGAGCGGGATGGGTCAGATAGGCGAGCCGGCGCACCTCGCGCCGCCCGCGCACCACGGTATCGAGGATCAGACCGGCGAAGCCGCACAGCGCGGCGATGATCATCAGCCCGGTGATCAGGATCGCGGTCGGGAAGCGCGGCACCAGATGCGTGTGCATATAGGTGATCGCCAGCGGCACGCTCATCGCCACCGCGATGCCGGCGAGCAGTGCGCCGATCACCCCGAAGAACAGCAGCGGCCGCTCGATCCGGTACAGCGTCAGGATGGTGTTGAGGATGCGGAAGCCGTCGCCATAGGTGCTCAGCTTCGACGCCGAGCCTTCGGGCCGCGCGAAATAAGGCGTCTCGATCTCGGCGCAGGGCATCTTGAGTTCGAGCGCGTGGACGCTGATCTCGGTCTCGATCTCGAACCCCGAGGACAGCGACGGGAAGCTCTTGACGAAGCGGCGCGAGAAGACGCGATAGCCGGACAGGATATCGGTGAAGCTGCGCCCGAACAGCCGCGCGAGCATGCCAGTGAGCAGCGCGTTGCCGAAGCGATGGCCGCGGCGATAGCTTTCCTGCACCTGGCTGATCCGGCTGCCGACGACCATGTCGCATTGCTCGTCTAGCAGCCGCGCGACCAATGCGGGGGCGGAGGCTGCATCATAAGTCGCATCGCCGTCGGCCATCACATAGACGTCGGCATCGATATCGGCGAACATCCGGCGGACGACATTGCCCTTGCCCTGGATGCGCTCGGTCCGGACCACGGCGCCGGCGGCCCGCGCGACCGCCACGGTGTCGTCGGTCGAATTGTTGTCGTAGACGTAGACGGTGGCGTCCGGCAGCGCGGCGCGGAAGCCAGCGACGGTCTGCGCGATCGCCGCCGCCTCGTTGTAGCAGGGCAGCAGGACTGCGATCGTCGGTTGCGTCACGGGTGAATCCTCATCGCGGCGCTCGGCATGCGTCTACCCGATATCCGTCCGTTTGCCCTGAGCCTGTCGAAGGGCCGTGAGTCTCACGATGCTTCGACAGGCTCAGCACCGACGGGTTTGGCATAATACACTGCGTTTTGTCATCCCCGCGCAGGCGGGGATCCAGACGCGCAGGTCTCCAATGGAGCCGCAGCGTCAGCGCCTATGGATCCCCGCCTACGCGGGGATGACGATGGTGGGGAGGGGACCGCGGCCCCCTCCCCCATCAGTCTCAGCCCTCGCTCGACGCAGCGGCCTTCTTCGCGCGCGGCTTCTTCGCCGGAGCGTCGGCGGCCTCGGTGCCTTCCGCCGCTTCCGCTGCGACCGGCGACGATTCGGTCAACGCGGTCTCGGCCTCGACCGGCGCGGCGGCCTTCTTGGCGCGCGGCTTCTTGGCGGGCGCCTCGGCACCGGCGTCCTCGGCCGGGGTCTCGGTCGCCGCATTGTCGCCCTCGGCGACCGGCTTCTTGGCGGCGGCCTTCTTCGGCTTGGCCTCGCCCGCGGCCTTCTTCGCCTTGGGCTTGTGGTTGTCGTGATCGTGTGTGTGCGTGCCGGTCGCGAAACCGTCCTCGCTCTCGATCGCGGCTTCCAGCTCTTCGCGGGTCGCTTCGCGGTCGGTCACTTCGGCCTTGTCGAACAGGAAGTCGACGACCTTGTCCTCGTACAGCGGCGCACGCAGCTGGGCGGCCGCCATCGGCTCCTGCTGGACGTACTGGATGAAGCGCTGCTGGTCCTCGCCGCGATACTGCTGCGCGGCCTGCGCGATCAGCCGGTTCATCTCCTGCTGCGACACCTCGACGCCGTTCGCCTGACCGATTTCGGACAGCAGCAGGCCCAGGCGCACGCGGCGCTCGGCGATCTTGCGGTAATCGTCGCGCTCGGCTTCCATCTCGGCGAGCGCCGCGGCGGGATCTTCCTCGTGCGTTGCCTCATGCTCAAGCTGCTGCCAGATCTGCGCGAACTCGGCCTCGACCATCGACGGCGGCACTTCGAAATCGTGACCCTCGGCGAGCTGGTCGAGCAGCTTGCGCTTCATATGGGTGCGCGTGAGGCCGTTATGCTCCTGCTCGATCTGACCCTTGATCAGGCCGCGCAGCTGCTCGAGGCTCTCGAGGCCGAGGTTCTTGGCGAGGTCCTCGTCGATCTTGCTCTCCGCGGCGACCTGGATCTTCTTGACGGTGATCTCGAAGGTCGCGGGCTGGCCGGCGAGTTCCTTGGCGCCGTAATCCTCGGGGAAGGTCACGTTGAGCACCTTCTCCTCGCCGAGCTTCACGCCGACGAGCTGCTCCTCGAAACCGGGGATCAGGCGGCCCGAACCGAGCTCGACGCCCATGTCGGTGCCGGTGCCGCCGTCGAAGGCGACGCCATCGGCGGTCTTGCCGACGAAATCTACGGTGACGAGGTCGCCGGTCTCGGCGGCCTTGTCGTCGGCGTCATCCCACTTCTTCGACTGGTCGGCGAACTTCTGCAGCTGCTCGTCGACCAGTTCGTCGGCGACCGGCACGGTCAGCCGCTCGAGCTTGAGCGAATCGATCGCCGGTGCCGGGACGGCCGGCAGCACTTCCAGCTCGACCGTCACCGCGGCGTCCTGGCCGGGTGCGTAATCGTCGTTGAGCGCGACCGAGGGCTGCATCGCGGGACGCAGCGCCTTGTCGGCGATCAGCTGCTGCACGCCCTGCTGGATCGCGCTGTTGAGCGCGTCGGCGGCGAGCGATTCACCATGCATCTTGCGCACGAGATTGGCCGGGACCTTGCCGGGGCGGAAGCCGGGCATCTTCACCTGCGGCGCGATGCGCTTCACTTCGGCATCGACCTTGGCATCGATGTCCTTGGCGGTGATGGTCAGCGTGTAGGCACGCTTCAGGCCCTCGTTCAACGTCTCGACAGTCTGCATGTTCGGCCTTCAATCTTGAGAAATCTGACGGAAATTCAATAAGGCTGCCGTCCCGCCCGAAAGCGGCGGGACTGGTGCGGGCGAAGGGACTCGAACCCCCACATCTTGCGATGGCAGGACCTAAACCTGCTGCGTCTACCAATTCCGCCACGCCCGCACAAAGGACCCGCCGTTGGGCGCGCGTCTATACCAGCGTAGCGCCCGGGGGCAAGCGAAGAGGCAACCGGCGCGCACCCGGAACGTTGGGTCATATGAAGGAGAGACCGACATGGCAACCCAGCCCCCACCCGAAACGCCGGCCCCCACCCCGCAACCGGTCCAGCCCGATTCACCGCCGCCCGAGATCCAGACGCCCGCGCCCGACGTCGACGTCCCCTCGCCGACGATCCCCGCCACCGATCCCGGCACCGCGCAGCCGGCGGAGATCTGAGCATGAGCACCGATCCCAACGCCCTTCCCGAAGACGCACCGGACAGCAATCCGGACGCCCGTGAGGACGAGCGCAGCGACATCGAACAGGCGGTCGAAGCCCGCGCCGACGCGGTTGCCCGCGGCGAAGGCGGCGAGGAACCCTCGCGCTTCACCGACACCGGCGCCTTCGACGGCAACAGCGGCACCGGCGGCGAGGTCAAGAACCAGGACCTGACGCAACAATGACGAGGCGGCCCTGCGGGGCCGCCTTTTTTTTAGTGGGAAGACGTTCCGCTTACCAGCGCTCGCCTCAATCCCGTTTGTCCCACCCCACCCCGTCCGCCCTGAGCCTGTCGAGGGCATTGAGGCTCAAGGCGTTCCCGCCGAGCGCAACGCAGCCGAGCTACGCAAGGATCGCAAGCGCCTCATTGATAATGCTCACGATCAGGGCATCTGATTCCTCCCTCGCTTTAGCAGGTGCACAGGGTTGGATTGCCCCCCGGCAATCCAAGATCATGCCGGGGGCATGATCGACCCTGTGCTGGGGACCGCCGGCCGCAGGCCGGTGGTGGAGGGGGCGTTTCCGCAAACGCGAAGCTTACCGTATCCTCCCCCTCCGTCAGTGCTTCGCACTGCCACCTCCCCCTGGCGGGGGAGGATTTAGGGAAGCGCTATTTCACCCGCCGCGCGGTGAGGATCGTCACCTTGGTCACCGGCACCTCGCCCTTGAACGCGCCGCGCAGCGTTGCGGTCGGCGACACCGGCGCGTCGAAGACCTTCAGGATGGTATCCTGCCCCTCGACGACATGGCCGAACGCCGCATAGCCGAGACTGTCGCCCGGCTTGCTCGGGTCCGCATCGAACGACGGCTGGTCGCCGATGCTGATCGTGAACTCGCCGCGCGCGCTGCCCGGTTCGAACCGCGCGGTCGAGACGGTGAAGTCGGTATGGCGGATGCCGGTCTGCGTCGTCGGCTCATGCTTGATCGGCGGCAGCAGCCGCTTGATCTCGCCATCCGGCCCGAATTGCACGAAGCCGAAATGGTCGCCGATCTTCACCGCGCGATAGAAGTTCACCCCGTCGAGCCGCTTGCCGTCGACATATTTGAGGAAATTGCCCGCGCTGATCGGCGCATGCACAATATCCGCCTCGATCACGAACCGCCCGACGCTGGTCTCCAACGCGACGCGCGGCAGCGCCGGCGTCGGCTGCGGCGCGGGTACCGGCGCGGCCGCAGGCGCAGCCTGTTGCGCCGCCAACGGCACCGCGACGAGGGACAGGGCAAGCGTCGCGACCCGAACGAAACCGATCATCCCTGCTCTCCCAAATTCAGACGAACCGCAACCGCACGTCCCGCCCGAATTCCGCACGGGCGTCCTCGAACACCTGCTCCGCGCGCCGCACATAGGCAAGCTCGTCCGCCGGCAGATCGCCGAGATGACGGACGATCACCTCGAACGGCGGCGCCAGATCGGCGATCCCGCCGCCGAGACAATCGAACAATGCATCCAGATTGCCGCCGACCCACGGTTCCGCGCCGAGCCGCGGCAGCAGCGCGGCGTAGAAGTCCGCCCTGCTCCGCCAGCCACGCCCGTCGAGCTCGATCGTCGTCACCGCGCGGCGGTCAGGCGAGCGCCTTCTTGAGCAGCTCATTGACCACCGCCGGATTGGCCTTGCCGCCCATCGCCTTCATCGTCTGGCCGACGAAATAGCCGAACAACGTCTCCTTGCCGCCGCGATATTGCGCGAGCTGGTTGGGGCTCTTGGCGATCACCTCGGCGATCACCGCCTCGATCGCGCCGGTATCGCTGGTCTGCTTGAGGCCACGATCCTCGACGATTCTTCCCGGCGCGTCGCCCGTCTCCAGCATCACCTCGAACACCTGCTTGGCGAGGCTGCCCGACAGCGTACCGTCGGCGACCAGCGCCAGCAGCTCGGCGGCCTGCGCCGGCGACACTGGCGCATCGGCGATGTCGCGCCCGGTGCGGTTGAGCGCGCCGAACAGCTCCGACGTCGTCCAGTTCGCCGCCGCGACCGGCTTGGCGCCCGCGTCGAGCAACGCATCGAACCAGCGCGCCGCCTCGACCTCGGCGGTCAGCACGTCCGCCTGATAGGCCGAGATGCCGAGCGATTCGTACCGCTTGCGCTTGGCGTCGGGCAGTTCGGGCAGGCTCGCGCGGCACTCGGCGAGGAACGCCTCCTCCAGTTCGAGCGGCAGCAGGTCGGGATCGGGGAAGTAACGGTAATCGTGCGCGTCTTCCTTCGAGCGCATCGAGCGGGTGGTGCCGCTCTCGACGTTGAACAGCCGCGTCTCCTGGACGATGCGGCCGCCGTCCTCGATCACCTCGACCTGACGCTTCGCCTCATATTCGATCGCCGCCATGACGAAGCGCACCGAATTGACGTTCTTCGTCTCGGTGCGCGTGCCCAGCTCGCCGCCCGGTTTGCGCACGGAGACGTTGACGTCGGCGCGCATCGAGCCTTCTTCCATATTGCCGTCACAAGAGCCGACGTAGCGCAGGATCGCACGCAGCTTGCGCAGATACGCCCCCGCCTCGGCCGGCGAGCGCATGTCGGGCCGGCTGACGATCTCCATCAGCGCGACGCCCGAGCGGTTGAGGTCGACATAGGAGCGCGTCGGATGCTGGTCGTGCATCAGCTTGCCCGCGTCCTGCTCGACATGGATGCGCTCGACGCCGATCGTCTTGGTCGCGTCGGGGTTCTTGTCGTCGGGGCTGATCTCGATCGCGCCCTCGCCGACCAGCGGATGATAGAGCTGGCTGATCTGATAGCCCTGCGGCAGATCGGCATAGAAATAATTCTTGCGATCGAACCGCGACCAGCGGTTGATCTGCGCGTCGATCGCCATGCCGGTGCGCACCGCCTGGCGGATACACTCCATGTTCGGCACCGGCAGCATCCCCGGCATCGCCGCATCGACGAGGCTGACCTGCGTGTTCGGCTCCGCCCCGAACGCGGTCGCCGCGCCCGAGAACAATTTGGCGTTGGAGGTGACCTGCGCATGGACCTCGAGGCCGATCACGACCTCCCACTCGCCGGTGGCGCCCTGGATGCGGTAGCTGGTCTCGGTCATGGATGCGTCTCTGGGGTGATGAGGGTAAGGTCTGGAAAATAGGTCGCGAGCCGGCGATCGCGGGTCATCAGCGTCGCGCCGAGCACCTGAGCGTGGCCGGCGATCAGGAAATCGGCGAGAATCGATTGCCGGTTGCCGCCCCGCTTTCGATAGGCCGCGAAGGCCTTGCCCGCGGTCAATGCGGCCTCCTGCGTGAACGGCAGCGTCTCGATCTGAAATCCTTCAAGATCACTGGCTAGTTCGTCGGGCCGTTGCGCGCCTGCCGCCACTTCGGCGACGATCACGTGATTGCAGCCGAGCACATCGGTGGCGACCGAACGCGCATAAGTCTGGCGCGACCAAACGGTCGCGGGCGTATCCACGACGTTGAGCAGATCGATGATGATGTTGCTATCGAGCAGGATCACGGCAGCGGTTCGTCGCCGCGCAAGTCCCGCATGATCTCGTCCGTCGGCCGCGTGAATTGCGGGTTGCGGCGAATCCTGGCGAACATTGCCTCGATGCGCGCGTCACGAACGTCGGGCGGCTCATCCTGCAAACGCTTGCGCGGCACGACCACCGCTTCGCCGCGATCGTTCAGCCCAACGTCGACGGGCTGGCCAGGCACCAACCCGATCGCGTCGCGCACGTCCTTGGGGATCAGCACCTGCCCCTTGCTCGTCATGTTCGTCGTCGTGCGCTTGTCAAGTAAAGTCGCCATCACCCGCCTCCGGTGTTACCAAGGTAACACCTCACGCGACGACCGTCTACCACCACGCCTGCGGCCGCGCGGTGAAGCCCGCGCGCTGCTCGATCGCCAGCCCGGCGTTGAGCACGCCCTGCTCGTCGAGCGGCTTGCCGATGATCTGCAGGCCCAGCGGCAGCCCCTGTTTGTCGAGCCCACCCGGCACGCTCATCGCCGGCAGGCCCGCAAGGCTCGACGGGACGGTGAACACGTCGTTGAGATACATGGCGATCGGATCGGCCGACTTCTCGCCCAGCGCGAACGCCGCCGACGGCGCTGTCGGCGTCAGCAGCACGTCGCACGTCTCCCACGCCCGCTCGAAGTCGCGCGCGATCAGCGCCCGCACCTTCTGCGCCTGCGTGTAATACGCATCGTAGAAGCCCGCCGAGAGCACATAGGTGCCGATCATGATGCGGCGCTTCACCTCCGGCCCGAAGCCGGCGGCACGCGTCGCGGCATACATGTCCTGCAACCCCGCCCCCTCGGGCAATTCGCGCAGGCCGTAGCGCACGCCGTCATAGCGCGCGAGGTTGGACGAGGCCTCCGCCGGCGCGATGATGTAATAGGCGGGCAGCGCATATTTGGTATGCGGCAGCGAGACCTCGACGATCTCCGCGCCCGCATCGCGCAGCCAGTCGATCCCCGCCTGCCACAGCGCCTCGATCTCCTCGGGCATGCCGTCGACGCGATATTCCTTGGGAATACCGACGCGCTTGCCCGCGAGATTGCCCGACAACCCCTGTTCCCAGCGCGGCACGTCGAGCTGGAGCGAGGTCGCATCCTTGGCGTCGAACCCGGCCATCGCCTCGAGCAGGATCGCGCAGTCGCGCACGTCGCGCGCCATCGGCCCCGCCTGATCCAGCGACGAGGCGAAAGCGATCGTCCCCCAGCGCGAGCAGCGGCCATAGGTCGGCTTGATGCCGCTGATCCCGGTGAACGCCGCCGGCTGGCGGATCGAACCGCCGGTGTCGGTGCCGGTCGCGCCCGGACACAGCCCCGCCGCCACCGCCGACGAACTGCCGCCCGACGAGCCGCCCGGCGCCAGCGGCGCGTCGCTGCCCGGCCGCCGCCACGGCGAGATCACGTTGCCGAACGCGCTGGTCTCGTTCGACGAGCCCATCGCGAACTGGTCCATGTTGAGCTTGCCGAGCATCCCCGCGCCGGCATCCCACAATTTCTGCGAGATCGTCGATTCGTAGGTCGGCACGAAGCCTTCGAGGATATGGCTCGCCGCGGTCGTCGCGACGCCGTTCGTGCAGAACAGGTCCTTCATCCCGATCGGCACGCCGGCGAGCGGCCTCAGCGTCTCGCCCGCCGCGCGCGCGGCATCGGCGGCGCGCGCCGCGGCGAGCGCATGATCGGGCGTCTCGACGAGGAAGGCGTTGAGCGGCTTGGCCTTCGCCACCTTCACCACGAAGGCGTCGGCGACCTCGACCGCGGAGAAAGCGCCGCTGCGCACCCCGTCGCGCAGGGCGGCGACGCCCAATTCGGTCAGCTCGGCCATTATTCGATCACCTTGGGAACGGTAAAGAAGCCATGCTCCGCCTGGGGAGCATTGGCCATCAGCGCGTCGCGGATGCCGCCGCCGGTCAGCCGATCGGCGTTGATCACGTCTTCGCGCAGGCGCAGCTGGTTGGGGATGACCGCGGTCATCGGCTCGACGCCGGCGGTATCCACCCCTTCCAGTTGCTCGATCCAGCCGAGGATGTTGCTGAGTTCGGGGGCGAGGCGCGCGGCATCCTCGTCGGTGATCGCGATGCGCGCGAGCGCGGCGACCTTCTTCACGGTGGCGGTGTCTACGGACATGGCCTTGCGCCTATCAGAGGCGGCTCGGCGGATGCAACCTCCGCTTGCGTGGCCGCGCGCAACCGTATGTTGCCAGTTCGCCGGGGCTCGTTCATCAGGCGGCCTCCCTGCCCTGCCCGGAACCCGCACGCTTGGCCCGCAAATTCCTCTACGTCTTCGCGTTCCTGATCGCGCTCGTCATCGCCGGCGCCTTCGCTTACCGGCTCTACGGCGTCGAGATCCTGCGCATGGCGCTGGTCCCGTCCGAGGCGTTCAGGGCGCAGCCGCGCGTCGATCCGAAGCGCTATGACGATCGCGCGATGTGGATCGCCCGCCCCGACATCCCGGCCAATCCCGCGCTCTGGACCCCCGCGGGCTACACGCCCGAGGCGAGCCCGAAGGCGGCGGTCTTCTTCATCCACCCCACCTCGTACATCGGCCGCGACCATTGGAACGCGAAGCTCGACGATGCCGAGACCAATGCGCGCGCCGCGATCTTCCTGCGCGGCCAGGCGAGCGCGTTCAACGCCGCCGGCGAGATCTGGTCGCCGCGCTACCGGCAGGCGACGTTCGGCGCCTTCCTGACCAGCGTCGCCGACGCCAATCGCGCGCTCGACCTCGCTTACGGCGACGTCGCCGCCGCTTTCGCCACCTTCGTCAGGCAGGTCGATCCCAAGCGGCCGATCATCCTCGCCGGCCACAGCCAAGGCGCGCTCCACCTCACCCGCCTGCTCCGCGAACAGATCGCCGGCAAGCCGATCGCGAAGCGCATCGTCGCCGCCTATGTCGTCGGCTGGCCGGTGTCGAAGACCACCGACCTCGCCGCGCTCGGCCTGCCCGAATGCACCCGCCCCGATCAGGCGCGCTGCCTGCTGTCGTGGGAGAGTTTCGCCGAGCCCGCCGACCCGCAGCAGATCACCGACGTCTACGACCAGACGCAGGGGTTCGACGGCCGCCCGCGCCGCGACACGCCGCTCGTCTGCACCAACCCGCTGACCGGCACCGCCGACGCCGCCGCCCCCGCCACCGCCAACCAGGGCACGCTCTACCCCTCGGCCGATCTCAGCAGCGCGACGATCGCGCCCGGCAAGGTGCCCGCGCGTTGCGGCCCGCGCGGCTTCCTGCTGATCGGCGAGCCGCCCGAGGTCGGCAGCTACGTGCTCCCCGGCAACAATTACCACGTCTACGACTACAGCCTGTTCTGGGCCAACGTCCGCGCCGATGCGCTGCGCCGGCTCGCCGCCTTCGGCGCGAAGCGATGATCACCCCCGACCGCGCCGTCTTCCGTGAGGCGCTGCCGGCGGGCGGGCGGCTGCTCGGCCTCGACCTCGGCACCAAGACGATCGGCACCGCGCTGTGCGATGCCGGCTGGAGCTTCGCCAGCCCCGCCGAGCTGATCCGCCGCAGCAAGTTCACCAAGGACAAGGCGGCGCTGGTCGCGCTCGCCACCGTGCAGCAGGTAAAGGGGCTGGTCCTCGGCCTCCCGCTCAACCTCGACGGCAGCGAGAGCCCGCACAGCCAGTCGACCCGCGCCTTCGCGAAGAATTGTGCCGACCTCGGCCTGCCGATCCTGCTGTGGGACGAACGCTGGTCGACGGTCGCGGTGGAACGCACGATGATCGAACAGGATATGAGCCGCGCCAAACGCGCCGAGCGGATCGACAACCTCGCCGCGGCGCACATCCTGCAAGCGGCGATCGACGCGCTGGTGATGGTGTAAGGGGTGAGTTGCCGGCCGTCCCGTTACTTGAGCGCGGATCGCGATAATCAAAATTACGCGGCACCGTCTTTCCCAAGATGGACAGATGCCGGGGAGGCAATTCCGCTAGACTGTATCAACCGATCCAGTTTTCTACGCGGAGACCTTGAACACGTTGGAACTCCCCGACGTTGGCCGTGACCAACGTTGCGCCGACGGCGTAAGCGTGCGCCGCAATCAAAAGGTCGTTCGGACCAATCGGTTTGCCAACAGCTTCCAGTCCGGCGCGAATACCCGCATATTCCGCGTCGGCGGGGACATCGAGGGCCAGAATGTCGATGCTCGCGAGGATGGCCTCCACCTGCGCGACCAGTCTTGGCGAACCCTTCTTCGCGCATCCGTAGCGCAACTCGGCCGCGGTGATGATGCTGATGCACATCGCATCGCTCCCGTGAGCTGCCACCCGTTCGAAGACCCGGCCTTGAGGGCTGCGCACCAGATCGGACACGATGTTGGTGTCGAGCATATAGCGGGTCCGGCTCACAGATCGATGTCCCTGAGCGGCAACAGCGGCGCGTCGAGATCGTCCGGAAAAGCATCGGAAGGATCGAGGGGAGACAGGGACCGAAGCGTGTCGAGCAGGTTGAGCCGGGGTTCGGGCTCGATGATGAGACGATCACCCTCCTTGTGGATCAGGACACGACTGCCGGAAAATTCGAACTCCGCCGGAATGCGGACGGCCTGACTGCGGTTGTTGCGGAACAGCTTCGCTTCGCGAACGTCGCGGATCGGGGCGGGCTCGGCCATCTCGCAACCTCCATTGCATATGCCATGTATATACCAAGGATGCGGCCATTCTTCAAATCTCGGTACCGCTGCGCTATCGACCGCCGCTGTGGCGCACATCCTGCAAGCGCCGATCGATGCGCTGGTGATACGTCAAGAACGCTGATGACTTGCGAAATGGCCTGGTCAGGGCAGGTTCTTCTCGACGACGGCCTTTCTCCGCGGATCGGCAGGAACATCAGCAGCGGATTAGGCTCTTGCCCTCGCGGTACATGACGGTAGCCGTGGTCGGCTTCGATTGAGCGTTTACGGCTACGCTCAAAGAAAATCCGGACGCGTCGCTATAGGTCGAGAAGTGAAACCCGGGACGTTGCTGAACCGCGGAACGATTCAAGCCGGACTTCCTCGCCTGCCGATCATAATGGTCGACGACGTCCTTCAAGGTCGAAGACGTCGAGAAGCTGTACCCCCGATAACAGCCAATGGCTTGATCGCGGAGGAGCAAAGTAACTCCAACGGGCGCCGGAAATTGCGAAGGCTTGGCCAGAACCGGCGATGCGATCACGGCAGCGGCGAGCAGTGCCACCAGTCGATTCGATGTGCCCATCATTTCACTGCCTCCTGTTTTTGCTCGATTGTAACGGCATCTTGAACAACCATACAATCATGGCGCCGCACGCCAAGGAATAGGAAATCCGCTTCTCGCACATGGATCTGGAGGATTATCATGGCACTTAGTCTGCATCCGTCGCTCGCGGTCCACGCCGGCGACTGGCTCAAGAGCGAAGTCGTCGAGCCGCACGGCATCACCGTGAAGGCGCTCGCCGAGCACCTCGGCGTGTCGCGTCAGGGACTGAGCAATCTGCTCAACGGCCACGGTGGATTGTCCCCTGATATGGCGCTGCGCTTCGAAAAAGCGTTCGGCATCAAGGCGGATACGCTGCTGCGTATGCAGCTCGCCTACGACCTTGCGCTGGTGCGCGAGCATCAGGATGACATCAAGGTCGAGCGGGTGGCGCAAGCCGCCTGACCGTAGACAGCCGCCGACCCGCACCCCTGTCCTACACCCCACCCCCTCTGCTACACCCTGCCCGCTCTTTCGCATCGTGACCCGCAACATCACCAAAACGGAAACGATCGGGCCGGATCGTTTCCGTTCAAGTGTCCATCTTGTCCACGTTGCCCCAATCCCGCCACAATTAGATGGCGGCTCCCTCCCCGCTTGCCCCCACCCGCCCTGCGCGCTAACCGGCGCGCTTGATGAACCGTTCGGACCACCGCCCCGCTGCCCTGATCCAGGGTGGCGCCGTCTTCCCGCACCGGCACCTCACCGGCATCGACGGGCTCCAGCCGCATGAGATCGCCTTTCTGCTCGACGAGGCGGAAAGCTGGGTCGCGGCGAACCGCAGCCATGCCGCGCCCGACAAGCGGCTCGCCGGCCTCACCCAGATCAACGCCTTTTTCGAGAACAGCACGCGCACGCTGCTGAGCTTCGAGATCGCCGGCAAGCGGCTCGGCGCCGACGTGGTCAACATGCACGCGGCGCAGTCGAGCGTGAAGAAGGGCGAGACGCTGATCGACACCGCGCAGACGCTCAACGCGATGCGCGCCGACGTCATCGTCATCCGCCATATGGCGAGCGGCGCGGTGCGGCTGATCGCCGACAAGGTCGATTGCCCGGTGCTCAACGCCGGCGACGGCCGCCACGAACATCCGACGCAGGCGCTGCTCGACGCGCTCACCATCCGCCGCCGCAAGGGCTCGATCGCCGGCCAGCGCGTCGTGATCTGCGGCGACGTGCTGCACAGCCGCGTCGCGCGCTCGAATATCCTCGCGCTCACCGCGCTCGCCGCCGAGGTGCGTGTCTGCGCGCCGTCGACGCTGATGCCCGCCGGGATCGAGCGGATGGGGGTGACGCCGTTCACCGATTTCGACGCGGCGCTGGTCGGTGCCGACGTGGTGATGATGCTGCGCGTCCAGAACGAGCGGATGGCCGGCGGCTATATCCCGTCGAGCCGCGAATACCGGCTGCGCTACGGGCTGACGCCGGAACGGCTGGCGAAATTGCCCGACGCGCTGGTGATGCATCCGGGGCCGATGAACCGGGGGGTGGAGATCGATTCGGTGGTGGCGGACGGGCCGCAATCGGCGATTACCGAGCAAGTGGAGATGGGCGTGGCGGTACGGATGGCGTGTCTCGACGTGCTTACCCGGCGCGCGCGCGGCGTGGAGGGCTGGGCATGAGCGTGATCGCCTTCCTCGATGCGCGGCTCGCCTGCCCCGTCGCCGGGGTCGCGCCGGGCGGGCTGCTGGTCCGCGACGGCGTGATCGTCGCGCGCGGCCCGTTCGAGCTGCCCGGCGATGCGGTGACGGTCGACTGCGGCGGCAAGCTGCTGGCGCCGGGGATCGTCGACCTCGGCGTGTTCAAGGTCGATCGCGACGCCTGCCGCGCCGGCGGCATCGTCCGCGTCGCGCTGATGCCCGACGGCAATCCGGTGCTCGACGATCCCGGCGTCGTCCAGCGCGCCGCGCTGATCGGCAAGCCCGATCTGTGGATCCACCCGATCGCCGCGGCGACGCAGGGCCTCGCCGGCACCGACATGGCGGAGATGGCGATCTGCGCCTCGGCCGGCGCGCGCGCGGTGGGGACGGGGCGCGGCTGGATCGCCGACAGCGGCGTGATGCTGCGCGTCCTGTCCTATGCCCGCGACCTCGACATCGCGGTGGTGGCGCATGGCGAGGACGGCGCGCTGACCGCAGGCGCGGTGGCGACCGACGGCGAGACGGCGACGCGGCACGGCCTGCCCGCCGCGCCGGCGGTGGCCGAGGCGCTGGCGGTGGCGCGCGACCTGATGCTCGCCGAGGAAAGCGGCGCGCGGCTCCACATTCGCCAGGCGACGACCGCCGCCGCCTTCGACCTGATCCGCGCCGCCAAGCGCCGCGGCGTGCGCGTCACCTGCGGCATCACACCGGCGCATCTCCATCTGTCGGACATCGCGATGAGCGACTTCCGCACCTACGCCCATCTGTCGCCGCCGCTGCGCAGCGAGGGCGACCGGCTGGCGGCGCGCGCCGCCGTGGCGGACGGGACGATCGACGTCCTGTCCTCGGGCCACGACCCGCACGGGCCGGAGGCGAAGCGCCTGCCCTTCGTCGATTCGGCGGCGGGCATGGCGGGCGCGGAGACGCTGCTGCCGCTCGGGCTGCTGCTGGTGCGCGACGGCGTGCTGCCGCTCGAGCGATTGCTGGGGATGCTCGCGGTCAACCCGGCGCAGGTGCTCGGGCTCGACACGGGGACGCTGGAGGTCGGCAAGCCCGCCGACCTGATGCTGTTCGACCCCGACACGCCGTGGCAGGTCGACGGCGAGGCCTTCGCCTCGGCGGGCAATACGCCCTTCGACGGCCTGCCCGTCCAGGGCCGTGTGCTCAGGCTGTGGAAGGCCGGGCGCGAGGTCTGATCAGCGCGCCGCCACCTGCACCGGCGCGCGCAGCCATTGCGCGATCCGGTCGCCGGCCTCGCGGCGGACGAAGCAGGCGCCGCCCTCGGCGCGATAGCGGCCGCACAGCCGGTCTGCCTCGGCGCGGCTGAACCCGCCCACCGACACGCGGTAGAGCGACCCCTGCGCCGCCGCGACCATCGTCCCGGTCGGCCGCTGCCCGGTCAGCGCAGCGAAGCGTCGCGTCGCCTCGGTCCACCCGGACTTGGCGACCGCGACGTTGCTGTACGCGCCGATCTGCACATACCAGTCGCCTGCGACCGCCGCGGGCACCTTCAGCGCCACCGCCTGCCGTACCGGGGCGACGGCGGCGCGCAGCATCGTCGGCAGCGGCTGCGCCACCTCCTGCGGCGGCGCGAACACGACGCGGGTGAACGGCGAGGTCGGCGCCGGCGTCTCGACCGCGGCGGTGCGTACGGGCGCCTCCTGCGCCGGCATCACCGGCACCGGCGCGTTGAGCGCCAGCGCGACCGGTCGCCCGCCATCGGCGCCGGCGGTCACGCCGAGCAGGCTCGCCACCTGATCCGACGCCGCCCGCGGCTGCGCGAACGCCGCCCATTGCTCCAGCCGCGCATCAACATCGGCAGGCGACATATCCGCCGCCGCCGCGACCCGCGCCATCGCCCATTGACCGGCGAGCGCATAGCTCAGCGCCAGATTCTGCCGCAGCTTGGCATCGGCACCCGGTTCGCGCGCCGCCGCGTTGAGCGTCGCGATCGCCCCGGCCGGATTGCCGGCGAGCGCCGTGGCGAGGCCGAGGTCGCCGACCGGAATGATCGCCGCGTTGTGCGCCAGCGTCGCCTGCGCCGCCGACCAGTCGCCGGTGGCGATCTGCGCCAGCGCGAGGCTCAGCGCCGCCTTGCCGTTGCCCGGCGTCAGTTCCAGCACCTCGGCGAAGGTATCGCGCGCCGACGCGAAGCGCCCCGCCTGCTGATACGCCTGCCCCAGCACCAGCCGATAATCCGCATTGCGCGGCGCCAGCGCCACCGCCGCCTCGGCGCGTTCGATCGCGGTGGCGGGATCGCGTTTGGCCAGCGCCCGCGCGGCCCCGTCGGCGTGCAGCCCCGCGGTCCGCGCGACGATCCGGTCGTTGCGATCGCTCGCCGCGGCGATCCGCCCGCTGCCGCCGGTACATCCGACCACCGAGCCGCCGAGCACCAGCGCCGACAGGCCGAAGGTCAGGACCAGCCGCGGGGTGGAAGAGATCACGGCGCTCATGCCCCGACCACCCGGCGGCCGAAGCCACCCGTCGCCGGGCGCGGCCCGAAGCCGCCGCCATGCACCGTCGGCACGCTGAACACGGTACGGCGGAAATTGGTCTCGAGCCGCCCGGAAATGTAGCTCCACAGCTGCGCGATCTCGGCCGCCGACCGGCCGCCGGGATCGACCTCCATCACCGTGCGGCCGTCGGTCATCGCCGTGGCGTAATCGAGGCGCTGGTGGACGATCACCGGCGCGAGGCTGCCATGCTGCGCCAGCGCCACCGCGGCGTCGGCGTTGATCGGTGCGTCGGGCGTCGCGGCGTTGAGGACGAAGATCAGCGGCTTGCCCGCGCGCTGGCACAGGTCGACGGTGGCGCCCACCGCCCGGAGATCGTGCGGCGACGCCCGCGTCGGCACGACGACCAGCTCGGCGGCGGCGATGACGCTCTGGATCGCGAGCATGTTCGCCGGCGGCGTGTCGATCATCACCAGCTTGACCCCCTGCTGGCGCAGCATCTCAAGATCCGCCTGGAGCCGCGCGACGACGGTCTGCGCGAAGGCGGGATAGGCCGTGGTGCGATCACCCCACCAGTCGGCCAACGTACCGTGCGGATCGATGTCGATGAGGACCACCGGGCCGTGCCCTGCGAGCTGGGCCTGCACCGCGAGATGTCCGGACAATGTCGTCTTGCCCGAACCACCCTTTTGCGATGCCATCGCGAGAACGCGCATAGGCCCCCTTCAATCTGTGCCGTCAAATCGTAAGCGAACCTGACAGGACAGCGCTAACGGACAGTTAATGTAGCGCTTTGCGCGATGTGGCTTTGCCTGCGCGCGCGTCCGGGGCATGATGCTGCCGATATGGGGAAGAGGGTGACGAGGATGCGAAATACCGGTTGGATCGCGGTCGCGCTGCTGGCCTGCCTCGCCGGTGCCGCGCCGGCCGGGGCGCAGGTGGTCAAGGCCGGCGTCGACGCCTGGACCCGCGGCGACTTCGCCGGCGCGGTGGCACAATGGCGCGGCCCGGCGGTCGCGGGTGACGCCGATGCGCAGTTCAACCTCGGCCAGGCATACAAGCTCGGCCGCGGCGTGCCGCTCGATCCGGCACTGGCGGAAAGCTGGTTCCGCAAGGCGGCGCTGCAAGGCCATCCGCAGGCCGAGGACAATTACGGCTTCGCGCTGTTCCAGGCCGGTCGCAAGGCGGAGGCCGCGCCGTGGCTGGAGAAGTCGGTGCGGCGCGGCGAGCCGCGCGGCCAGCTGGTGCTCGGCACGATGCTGTTCAACGGCGACGGCGTGCCCCGCGACTATCCCCGCGCCTATGCGCTGATGACGATGGCGTCACAGGCGGGGCTGAAGTCGGCTTCGGAGACGCTGGCGCAGATGGACCAATATATCACCCCCGCCGACCGTCAGCGCGGCACGGCGCTGGCGCAGCGCTACGCGACCGACCTGCGCGCCGGTCCGCCCGCCGCCGACCGCGGCGGCATGATGGCGGCAGAGGCGACCGCCCCGCGCCGCGGCACCGTTCCGATCGCCACCCCGGCGAAGGCACCGCCGCACCAAAAACCGGCCCCCGCCGATCTGTCGCCCGACCGCCCGGTCGCCGATCGCATCGTGGCGCATGAGAAACGCCCCGCCCCGCCCCGGCCCGCGGCGGCGCCCGCCGGCGGCGCGTGGAAGATCCAGCTCGGCGCGTTCAGCACGCAGGCGAACGCGCAGACGCAATGGTCGCGGGTGCGCGGCAAGCTCGCCGGCGCGCAGCCGGTCTATGCCAAGGCCGGCAATGTGATCCGCCTGCAAGCGAGCGGCTTCGCATCGAAGGCGGCGGCGCAGAAGGCGTGCGCGACCGCGGGCGTCGCATGCGTGGTCGTCGCGCCTTAGGTCCGCCCGGCGAGCGTTATCCGTCGACCCAGTCGGCGCGCCGATAACCCTGCGCATAAAGCAATGCCGACAGGTCGCCGTGATCGACGCGCGCGCTGGCTGCCGCGGCGACGATCGGCTTGGCGTGATAGGCGACCCCGAGCCCCGCCCGCTTGATCATCGCAAGGTCGTTGGCGCCGTCGCCCACCGCGAGCGACAGCGCGGGATCGATGCCGCGCTCGGCAATCCAGGCGAGCAATGTGTCCTCCTTGGTCGCCGATCCGACGATCGGTTTGGCGACGGTGCCGGTCAGCCGGCCGCCCTCGATCAGCAGCACGTTGGCGATCGCGCGATCGAAGCCGATTTCGGCGGCGACGGGGTCGGCGAAGCGGGTGAAGCCGCCCGACACCAGCACCGCCGCCGCGCCGTTCGCCCGCATTGTCCGCACCAGCGCCTTCGCGCCCGGCATGATCCGCACCCGCTCGGCGAGACATTGCGCGATCACCGCCTCGTCCAGTCCCGCGAGCAGCGCGACGCGCGCGTCGAGCGCCCCCTCGAAATCCAGTTCGCCGCGCATCGCCGCCTCGGTCACCGCGGCGACGTCCGCCTTGATGCCGGCATAATCCGCGAGCTCGTCGATGCACTCGACGGTGATCATCGTCGAATCCATGTCGGCGACGATCAGCGCCTTGCGCCGCGTCGCGGTCGGCTGGACGATGACGTCGGTGCGGGGCAAGGCGCCCTCCAGCGCCGTGCGCGCGGCCGCCGGATCGGCCGAGAAGACCACGTCCGCCGCCACGCCTTCGTCCAGCCATGCGACGTCGCCGGGGGCGCAGCCGGCCGCGGCGAGGCGGTCCGTCGCCGCCGACAGGTCGCCTGACCCGAGCGTTTCGCCTATGAGCGTCGCGGTGAACATCGCAGCCTCCAACCCCAAACCAAGGGTCGCGCTCATCGCAGGGCCGACCGCCAGCGGCAAGTCCGCCGCCGCGATCGCGCTCGCGCAGTCGCACGACGGCGTCGTCATCAACGCCGACGCGAGCCAGGTCTATGCCGATCTCGCCGTCCTGACTGCACGCCCGAGCGTCGAAGAGGCCGCCGCGGCGCCGCATCGCATGTTCGGCCATATCGACGCCGCCGACGCCGGCTATTCCGCCGCACGCTGGGCCGCCGAGGCGCGGAGGGAGATCGCCGCGGCGCATGGCGCGGGCAGACTGCCGATCCTCGTCGGCGGCACCGGCCTGTATCTGCGCACCTTGCTCGACGGCATCGCGCCGGTGCCGGAGATCGATCCCGCGATCCGCGCCGCCGTGCGCGCGCTGCCGGTCGCCGACGCGCATCGGCTGCTGACGATCGAGGATGCCGAGGCTGCCGCGCGCCTCGCCCCTGCCGATACCACGCGGGTCGCGCGCGCGCTCGAAGTGGTCCGGTCCACCGGCCGGCCGCTCGCCGCGTGGCAGCGTGAGCGCGCGGGCGGGATCGGCGATGCGATCGATCTCGCCGCGGCCATTCTGCTGCCTGATCGCGAGACGCTGTTCGCCCGGATCGACGCGCGTTGTGTCGCGATGTTCGACCAAGGCGCCATCGACGAGGTCGCTACGCTGCTCGCCCGTGCGGACCTGCCCAACGATGCGCCGATCCGCCGTGCGATCGGGGTGCCGCCGATATCGGCGCTGCTGGCGGGAACCGCCGACCGCGATACGGCGCTTGCCCGCATACAGCTCGACACCCGGCGCTATGCCAAACGGCAATATACTTGGTTCCGTAATCAACCGCCGGACAACTGGTTACGCGAGACACTTTCTAACGGTTTGATTGATTCGATAGCAAGTTTGTTGCGCAAAGAGGGTTGACCCCATCCTGCCGCACCGCTAACCGCACCGTAACATTTTCCGTATACCAACATTTGGAGACAGACCGTGGGCGAAAAGAGCGGAGCAGACATCCTGGTCGAGGCGCTGTGCGATCTCGGCGTGGAGGTCGTGTTCGGCTACCCCGGTGGGGCGGTCTTGCCGATCTATGACGCGATGTTCCGCGCCAATGCGAACGGCGCGCGGCTCAAGCACATCCTCGTCCGCCACGAGCAGGCGGCGACGCATGCCGCGGAGGGTTATGCCCGCTCGACGGGCAAGCCCGGCGTCGTGCTCGTCACCTCGGGGCCGGGCGCGACCAATGCGGTCACCGGCATCACCGACGCGTTGCTCGATTCGATCCCGATGGTCGTCATCACCGGGCAGGTGCCGACCGCACTGATCGGCACCGACGCCTTTCAGGAGGCGGACACGGTCGGCATCACGCGCCACTGTTCCAAGCACAATTACCTGGTGAAGGACCCGGCGACGCTCGGCGCGACGATCCACGAGGCGTTCCATATCGCGACCTCGGGCCGTCCCGGCCCCGTCGTCGTCGACATTCCCAAGGACGTCCAGGTCGCGACCGCGCGCTACAGCAAGCCCGGCCCGATCCAGCACAAGACCTATCGCCCGCAGGTGAAGGCATCGCAGCCGCAGATCGAGCAGCTCGTCGACATGCTGGCCGCGGCGGAGCGGCCGATCCTCTACACCGGCGGCGGGATCATCAATTCGGGTCCGGCGGCGTCGCAATTGCTGCGCGAGCTGGCGCGGATCACCGGCGCACCGGTGACCTCGACGCTGATGGGCCTCGGCTGCTTCCCCGCCTCGTCCGACCAGTTCCTCGGCATGCTCGGCATGCACGGGACCTATGAGGCGAACATGGCGATGAACCAGGCCGACCTGATCGTCGCGATCGGCAGCCGCTTCGACGATCGCGTCACCGGCCGGCTCGACGCGTTCAGCCCGAACAGCCGCAAGGTCCATATCGACATCGACCGGTCGAGCGTGAACAAGAACGTCCGCGTCGATCTCGCGATCATCGCCGATGCCGGCCATGCGATGGAGGACATGGTCCGCATCTGGAAGGCGCGCCAGCATCCCAAGCCGGACACGCGCGAATGGTGGAACCGGATCGCCGGCTGGCGTGCGGTGAAGAGCCTGAGCTTCCCCGAGACGGGCGAGGCGATCATGCCGCAGCGCGCCGTCCGCGCCTTGTGGGAGGCGACGCATCGCCGCGACCCGATCATCACCACCGAGGTCGGCCAGCACCAGATGTGGGCCGCGCAGCATTTCGGCTTCGAAAAGCCCAACAAATGGCTGACCAGCGGCGGTCTCGGGACGATGGGCTACGGCCTGCCCGCGGCGATCGGCGCGCAGCTCGGCAATCCCAACGCGCTGGTCATCGACATCGCCGGCGAAGCCTCGATCCAGATGAACATCCAGGAGCTCGCCACCGCCTCGCAATACCGGCTTCCGGTCAAGATCTTCATCCTCAACAACGAATATATGGGGATGGTGCGTCAGTGGCAGGAGCTGACCTACGAGAGCCGCTATGCCGAAAGCTATTCGGACTCGCTGCCCGATTTCGTCAGGCTCGGCGAGGCCTATGGCTGGAAGGGCATCCGCATCGAGACGATGGGCGAACTGGACGACGGCATCCAGGCGATGCTCGACCATGACGGGCCGGTGATCGTCGACTGCCGCGTCGCCAAGCTGGCGAACTGCTTTCCGATGATCCCGTCGGGTGCCGCGCATACCGACATGATCCTGCAGGCCAACGAGGTCTCCGGCACCATGGACGACGAGGCCAAGGCGCTGGTCTGACCCGACCAGACCGTCACCTTGGCGAAAGCCGGGGTCTCGCGCTGCAAGCGCGCGCTCATATCATAGGGAGACCCCAGCGTTCGCTGGGGTGACGATGCGGATGCACATCAAGACCGAAGCTGCCGAACGCCACACGCTGGCGGTGATCGTCGACAACGAGCCGGGCATCCTCGCCCGGATCGCCGGCCTGTTCACCGCGCGCGGCTACAATATCGAGAGCCTGACCGTCAGCGAGATCACCGCCGACAAGACGGTCAGCCGCATCACGATCGTCACCAGCGCCTCGCCGGCGACGATGGAGCAGATCATCGCGCAGCTCGACCGGCTGGTGCCCGTCCACAAGGTCACCGACCTCACCGCGCAGGGCGCGCACGTCGAACGCGAGCTGGCGCTGGTCAAGGTTGCCGGCACCGGCGACCACCGGATCGAGGCGCTGCGCCTCGCCGATGTCTATCGCGCCCGCGTGGTCGATGCGACGACGACCAGCTTCGTCTTCGAGGTGACCGGCGCGATCGAGAAGATCGACAAGTTCGTCGAACTGATGGGCGAGGTCGGCCTGATCGAGGTCGCCCGCACCGGCATCGTCGCCATCGCCCGCGGCCGCGAGGCGGCCTGAGTTTTACCCCCCACCCGTCACCCGCGGTGACGAAAGGAAGAAGCATGAAAGTCTATTACGATCGCGACGCCGATCTGAACCTGATCACCGACAAGAAGATCGCCATCATCGGCTATGGCTCGCAGGGCCATGCGCATGCTCAGAACCTGCGCGACAGCGGCGTCAAGGACGTGGCGATCGCGCTGCGCGAAGGCTCGGCGACCGCCAAGAAGGCGATCGACGCCGGCTTCGCGGTCAAGTCCAACAAGGAAGCGGCGCAATGGGCGGACATCGTCATGATTCTCGCCCCCGACGAGCATCAGGCGGCGATCTGGGATGCGGACCTCAAGGGCAATATGAAGCCCGGCGCGGCGCTCGCCTTCGCGCACGGCCTCAACGTGCATTTCGGCCTGATCGAGCCGCCCGCGGACATCGACGTCATCATGATCGCGCCCAAGGGCCCGGGCCACACCGTCCGCAGCGAATATGTCCGCGGCGGCGGCGTGCCCTGCCTGATCGCGATCCATCAGGACGCCAGCGGCAACGCGCATGACGTCGCGCTCGCTTATGCCAGCGGCGTCGGCGGCGGCCGTTCGGGGATCATCGAGACCAACTTCCGCGAGGAATGCGAGACCGACCTGTTCGGCGAGCAGGCGGTGCTGTGCGGCGGCATCACCCATCTGATCCAGGCCGGCTTCGAGACGCTGACCGAGGCGGGCTACGCGCCCGAGATGGCCTATTTCGAGTGCCTGCACGAGACCAAGCTGATCGTCGACCTGCTGTATGAGGGCGGCATCGCCAACATGCGCTATTCGATCAGCAATACCGCCGAATATGGCGACATCACCACCGGCCCGCGGATCATCACCGACGAGACCAAGAAGGAAATGAAGCGCGTGCTCGCCGACATCCAGTCGGGCCGCTTCGTCAAGAACTTCGTCCTCGACAACCGCGCCGGCCAGCCCGAGCTGAAGGCGGCGCGCAAGCAGGCCGCGGCGCATCCGATCGAGAAGGTCGGCACCGAACTGCGCGCGATGATGCCGTGGATCGGCGCCAACAAGCTGGTCGACAAGGACAAGAACTGACCCATGATCGTCATCCCGGCGGAGGCCGGGACCCATGGTCACGATGGTGTCGGCGTTGTGCGGAACCTCGACCGCGCCGCAACCATGGGTCCCGGCTTTCGCCGGGATGACGAAAGTTTGAGTCGATCAGATCACCAACGATCCGTTTCGGCTTTGCCTCTTCCGATTGTCACAAACCCATGGTTTAACCTCCGAAACAACCTTCGGAGCTTCCCCCATGCGTCTCATCCTTGCCGCCGTGCTCGCAACGGCCGCCGTCCCCGCCGTCGCCCAGATCATCCCGACCGCGCCGGGCCAGCCCGGCCAGCCGAGCGCGAAGGTCCCCGCCGGCACCTATCAGGTCGATCCCGCCCACACGCAGGTGTCGTGGGAGGTCAACCACATGGGCTTCTCGATGTTGCAGGGCATGTTCGGCGCCTCGACCGGTTCGATCACCATCGATCCCGCCAAGCCCGCCGCCGCCAAGGTCGACGTGACCTTCCAGATCGCCGAGCTCGCCGTCACTGCGGCGCCGTTCGCCAAGCACCTCCAGTCGCCCGACTTCTTCGACGCCGCCAAATATCCGACCGCGCGCTTCGTCTCGACGAGCGTGACCCCGCGTGGTGGCAACAAGGCGACGATCACCGGCAATCTGACGATCAAGGACCAGACCAAGCCGGTGACGATCGACGCGACCTTCGTCGGCGCAGGCGCCAACCCGATGAGCAAGAAGCTCAACTTCGGCTTTAACGGCACCGCGACGATCAAGCGCAGCGACTTCGGCGTCGGCGCCTATGCCCCGGTCGTGTCGGACGAGGTCAAGCTCCACATCCACGCCGCCTTCGCCGCGCAATAATCGGTCAGGCCGCGCGCCGCACCTTGGCGAACCCCGCGAACGTCGCCCGCACCGCCGGGTCGGCGTTCGCGGTGAGCCTGCCGATCCGTTCCAGCGGATCGCCGCCGTCCTCGCCCGGCGCCTGATAGGCCATCGCCCATTCGCCGAACTCGCGCTGCTCGATGCTGCGGTTCGACAGCACCACCAGCGCGTGATGCCGGCCGTCCGCCTGGATACGCGCGAACGTGGCGTCGACCGTGGCGTCGTCGCCTTCCAGCGCCTGAAGGAAGCGCTTGCCGTCGAAGAATAGCAGGCCCGTCACCCGCGCCCGCGCATTGTTGCGCCGCGACTGGGCGAGGATCACCGCCGGATCGACCTCCGCCGGTTTCCGCACGCTGCTGATATAGACGAGCTGACGCATTCCAAGCCCTTCAAAACATATGTTAATGTGAGACTTTTCCGCCTCTCTGCCGGCTAGACCGGTGAGGCTTAACGGAGCGTCAACGCCAATTTGGCGCCGCTCGGCGGTGGACAAGTCCTGCCGCCTCGGCCATGACCCGCATCGACATGGACCGCACGACCCTTCTTCTGCGACTTATCCGCCCTTAGGGCGGCGGTTGCTCGTGCACGCCTCCCTAAGGGCCGGATAACGCTTCAGCGCCACCCAGCCGCGTCCGACGATCAGCGTTCGCGGCGCCAAAGACGGGACCGATACATGCTCCGCGATCCTTCGACCAAATACCGCGCCTTCCCGACCATCGACCTGCCCGACCGGCAATGGCCGTCGCGCGTCGTCACCCAGGCGCCACGCTGGCTGTCGACCGATCTGCGCGACGGCAATCAGGCGCTCATCGACCCGATGGACGCCGAGAAGAAGACGCGGTTGTTCGACCTGCTCGTCAAGGTCGGCCTCAAGGAGATCGAGGTCGGCTTTCCCTCGGCCGGGGCGACGGAGTTCGATTTCATCAGCGGTCTGGTGAAAACCGGCCGCATCCCCGACGACGTGTTCGTGCAGGTGCTCACCCAGTCGCGCCGCGACCTGATCGAGACGAGCTTCGCCAGCCTCGACGGGGCGAAACAGGCGATCGTCCACCTCTACAATGCGGTGTCGCCGGCGTGGCGCAAGATCGTGTTCGGCATGACCCGCGACGAGGTGAAGCGGATCGCGATCGAGGGCGTCAAGGTGCTGCGCGACGAGGCGGCGAAACGCCCCGACACCGACTGGCGGTTCGAATACAGCCCCGAGACCTTCTCGACCGCCGAGCTCGATTTCTCGCTCGAGGTGTGCGCGGCGGTGATGGACGTGCTCCAGCCGACTGCCGACAAACCGATCATCTTCAATTTGCCCGCGACGGTCGAATGCGCGACGCCCAACGTCTATGCCGACCAGATCGAATGGTTCGGTCGCAACATCCCGAACCGCGAGTGCGTCGTGATCTCGCTCCACACCCACAACGACCGCGGCACGGGCGTCGCCGCGGCCGAGCTGGGGCTGATGGCGGGCGCCGATCGCGTCGAGGGCTGCCTGCTCGGCAATGGCGAGCGGACCGGCAATTGCGACCTCGTGACCGTCGCGCTCAACATGTACACGCAGGGCGTGTCGCCGGGCCTCGACCTGTCGGACATCGACGGCATCGTCAACACGATCAACTATTGCACCAATATCCCGGTGCATCCGCGCACGCCCTATGCCGGCGATCTGGTGTTCACCGCTTTCTCGGGCAGCCATCAGGACGCGATCAAGAAGGGCTTCGCGGCGCAATCGGCGCGCAACGACGAATTGTGGGAAGTCCCCTATCTGCCGATCGATCCGGCCGACCTCGGCCGCAGCTACGAGGCGGTGATCCGCGTCAATTCGCAAAGCGGCAAGGGCGGCGTCGCCTGGGTGATCGAGCAGGACAAGGGGCTGAAGCTGCCCAAGCGCCTGCAGGCGGATTTCAGCCGCCACGTCCAGGCGCTCGCCGACGAGACGAGCTGCGAACTCGGCGCCGCGGACATCTGGGGCCGGTTCGAGGCGACCTATCTGCCGCGCGACGGCGACCGGTTCGTGTTGCGCGATTACGAGGAGAGCGGCAGCGCGGGCGACCGGCTGTTCGTCGGTCGAGTCGCGGTCGACGGCGAGGAACGGTCGATTTCGGGCCGCGGCAACGGGCTGATCTCGGGCGTGATCGCCGCGCTCGGCGAGACCGGGCCGGACCTCGACGTGGTCGATTACAGCGAACATGCGATCGGCCATGGCGCCGATGCGCAGGCCGCCGCCTATGTCGAATGCCGCACCGCGGACGGACGCACCGTGTTCGGCGTCGGCGTGGACACCGACATCGCAACCGCGAGCGTGCGTGCGGTGCTGAGCGCCGCCAACCGGGCCTGATCGCGAACTCGCCCGCGTGGAGCCAGCGCGGGCGGTGTTGGACGACATGGACAAGATGGACACCTTAACGGAAACGATTCAGCCCGATCGTTTCCGTTTCTGCACCCATCGCATCGCCGAGTCGCGTGTCGGTTGCGGCGGAGGATCGCCTGTCGCCAAAAATAATTCGTTCGACATCAAGCCGATGAGAAAGAGCCGGTGAGGATATTAGCCACGGCGCGGCCTGTAGGACAGGCCTAGATTGCTTGTTTCGCACGGTGCGTTAGTCTGGCGCGGGTCCGAAGGTCTTGCTGCTGGAGAAACACATCATGCTGATGATCGTCGCGCTGGCGCTCGCAACGCCGCAGGTCTGTACCGATGTGGCGAAGGTCTGCCGCGCGTGCACCGCCAAGGACGGCAAGACGGTGTGTTCGGACATCGGCATCGCCTGCCAGCCGAAGCTGCGCATTTGCCGGCCGCACAAGGTGCCGGAGACGCGAGCCACGCCCCGGCCCGCGCGTTGAGGGAGAGCGGATATGCGCGTCCTGCCGCTGATCCTCTCCATTCTTCTGCTGGGCGCCGCACCGGCCGACGTGCCGGTGGGCCAGTTCCACGAGTGGCGGTCGTTCAAGAAGCAGTCGCTCGACTTCACGTCGGGCGGCGTGACCGTGCACGTCGCGCCCTTGCCCTGCCCTGCGAAGCCCGTCGGCGATACCTCATGTCGATGGGACGGCTTTAACAATCAGGGGTCGGTAACGGTGAGTGCGCCGGGGATCCGCCCGCTGACGGTGACGACCGATCGGCAGAGTGAATATGCACGCATCGCAGTCGTGCGCTTCGAGCCGCACGACCCGCGCCCCGGCGTGATCGTCGAGAGCCAATCTGGAGGCTCCGGCGGCGAGTTGACCGTGCAATTGTTGCTGCCGGTCGGCGATGGCTATCGCACCGTGCCGATGGTGCGACGGGGTGGCGGCATTCTGGAAGGGCAGATCGCCGATTTTGCCATTGATCGGTCGGGGGACGGCCGGATCGATCTGATCCTGGAAGACGCAGTGTTCGATACGACGTTCGGCTGCAACGCCTGCACGCCGCGCCCGCCGCAGATATTCGCGGTGATCGGGGGCGTGCCGACGGACGTGAGCGACGATCCGGCGCTGCGCAGCGTCTTCGCGGCGGACATGAAGCGATTGGCACCGAGGTGCTTTTCCGACGAGCCGGATCGCAACGGTAGCTGCGCCGCCTATGTCGCGGATGCCGCGCGCGCCGGGCAGTTCGCGGCGGCCTGGGCGGCGATGCTGCGTCACTACGAACATGGGAAGGACGTTCGGCAATTCTGCGACTCGCACGGCTCGGCGGAACAGCATTACGCCTGCAAGCCCGGGCATGAGACGCGATATCGCGACTTTCCGGAGTCGCTGCGGGCGTTCCTGATCCGTGCCGGGTATCTCCAGCGGCGTGGCGCGACCGTCACCGCATCGTGATGACGATGGTGCTGGCTTTGAGGCTCGGCGGATCGCCCCGGACTTGTTCGAGACCTTTGCAAAGACCTCGGTCGCCGGTGACTCAACGCCGTGCTCCTGCGAACGCAGGAGCCCAGAGCCAAGCAAAACAACGCCTCATGGCGTTCGGGACTCCTGGGCTTCTGCTTTCGCAGGAGCACTGCTGATATATCATGGGATATCCAGCAACCGGATATCTTTCATCCTGTTCTACTCATCCGTAATTTCCTTTCGTGACAGTCCGGAGCATCACATGACCCGCGCGTTTCTCGTCATCGACATCCAGAACGACTATTTCCCCGGTGGCGTCCTGCCGCTGTGGGAAGCGGAGGCGGTCGAGGCGCGGATCGTCGCGGCGATCGGGCGCGCAAAGGCGCAGGAGGATCGCGTGATTCTGGTCCGGCACGAGTCGCCGGCCGACGCCGGGCCGTTCGTGCGGGGCAGCGCCGGGGCCGACATTCGTCCTGCGATCCTCGCCGCCGCGGGGGACGCGCCGGTCGTCGTGAAGCGGCATGCCGATGCGTTTCAGGATACCGATCTCGCGGCGCATCTGACGGGGATCGATGAGCTGATCGTCGGCGGCATGATGACGCAGAATTGCGTCGTGTTCACCGCATTGTCGCGGGCGGCCGACGGATGGCGGGTGCAAGTGGTCGGCGACCTCTGCACCGCGCCGATCGAGGTCGTGCACCGGATCGCGCTCAACGCGCTCGGCTCGAAGACGGTCGTCAGCGCGGCGGCGGACGTCTGGCGCTGAGGCTGTTGCGGGAGCGACCCGCGTCCGCCGGGGCGGCACACATCGCGGCGTTCCTTGACGGTCATGCCCCCCTCCCCCCAAGGAAGATGCAGGGCCTAGCGGGTGCGGACGATCTCGCAGCCGACCGCGGCGTCCGGATAGACGTCGGGCTTGAGCGAGCGGACGCGGACCTGCCGGACGCGCGGGTCGGCGAGGCAGAGCGCGGCGATCGCCTCGACCAGCGTCTCCTGCAAGGCGAAGCCGGGGCCGGCGGCCATCGCGAGGATGCCGTCGCGCAGGAAATCGTAGTCGAGCACCTCGTCGATCGCGTCGGCGCTCGGCGGAGCGGCATAATCGACCGTCATCCACACCGACAGGCGGACGCGCTGCGGCGCCGCCTCGTGCGGGTGGATGCCGAGCCGCATCGCCACCTCGAGCCCGTCGAGGATGGTGGTATAATCAGCCATAGCGCCCCTCGAACATCACGTCGCCGTCGCGGCGCAGGAAACGCTGGCCGCAGTCGACGTAGAGCGTCTGGCCGGTGACGCTGCGCGCGCCGAGCAGATAGACCACCGCCTCGGCGACCGCCGCCGCGCCGACCGGGCGGCGCAGCAGATTGTCGGCGGCGACCGCGGCGAATTCCGCCTCGCTCTGGTCGCCGCTCGGCAAGGTGATGCCCGGCGCGACGGCATTGACGCGGACCTTCGGGGCCAGCGCCTGCGCGAGCATCTCGGTCGCGCCGGCCAGCGCGTATTTGCTGAGCGAATAACTGAAGAAATCGGGGTTGGGATTGGCGAGCTTCTGGTCGAGCAGGTTGACCACCGCGCCGTCGGCCAGATCGTCCTGCGCGGCGAGCGCGGCGGCGAGCATCGCCGGAGTCACCGCGTTGATCGCGTGGAGCCGCGCCGCCAGCGCGGGGTCGAGCGCCTCGGGCCGGTCGTAGGCGAAGAGCGAGGCGCTGTTGACCAGCGCCGCGATCGGCCCGCCCGCGGCGTCGCGGGCGCGGGCGAACAACGCCGCGACGCCGTCTGGGTCGGCGAGGTCGCCGGGCACGGACGCGCCGTCCAGTTCCGCCGCCAACGCCTGCGCCTCGGCGGCGGAGGCGCCGTAATGCACCACCACGCGCCAGCCGGCGGCGGCGCAGGCACGCGCGATCGCCGCGCCGAGCCGCTTCGCACCGCCGGTGACGAGGACGGTGCGGGTCAACATCCCATCAGCGCCAGCACTTCCTTGCGGCTGCGGTCGTCCTCGCGGAACACGCCCATCATCCGGCTGGTCACCATCGACACGCCCGGCGTGCGGACGCCGCGCGCGGTCATGCAGGCGTGGCTCGCCTCGATCACCACCGCGACGCCCTGTGGCTTGAGATTGTCCCAGATACAGTCGGCGACCTCGGCTGTAAGCCGTTCCTGCACCTGCAACCGGCGGGCGAAGCCGTGCAGCACGCGGGCGAGCTTGCTGATCCCGACGACGTGATCGCGCGGCAGATAGGCGATGTGCGCCTTGCCGATGATCGGCGCCATGTGATGCTCGCAATGCGACTGGAAGGGGATGTCCTTGAGCAGCACGATCTCGTCATAGCCGCCGACCTCCTCGAACACGCGCGACAGGTGGCGGGCGGGATCGTCGGCATAGCCGGCGCAATATTCCTTCCACGCCTTGGCGACGCGGCGCGGCGTGTCGATCAGCCCTTCGCGGCCGGGATCGTCGCCGGCCCAGCGGATCAGGGTGCGGATCGCCTCGGCGACCTCGATGGGGACGACCGGCGCGTCGCCGGTTGCGGCGGTGGCGCCCTCGTCCGGCGCGTGGTGCTGATCGGTCATGCTGCGTTCCTTGGTCCTGCCGCCGGTGGCGGTGCCGGCCCGTCATAAGTTCGTTTCGGCAACGCGTCCAACCGCCCCGCCGCACCGCGTGCAACCCTTTGCCGTATCCGCGCTTTGTTGTGGGCGTAACGAACGGAGAGAGACGATGGCGGACCTCAAGAAGGGCGACGAAGTGACCTGGAAGAGCCACGGCGGCACCGCGCACGGCACGGTCGAGAAGAAGCAGACGAGCGACACCGCGATCAAGGGCCATACCGTCCGCGCGTCGAAGGACGACCCCCAATATATCGTAGAGAGTGACAATGGTGGAAAGGCAGCGCACAAGGCGACCGCGCTGAAGAAAGCGTAACGTTTAGAGCACCCGGGATCGACCGGGTGCGAGCAGGAAGGAATGCGATGGCTACGACTACCAAGACCGGCGGCATCCACGCGCCCGTGCAGCCCTCCCCGGAGCTCGGCGCGATCGTCGGCAACGAGAAGCTGCCGCGCAGCCAGGTGATCAGCAAGGTGTGGGAATATATCAAGTCCAACAACCTGCAGAACCCGGAAAACAAGCGCGAAATCCTTGCAGACGACAAACTGCAGAAGGTGTTCGGCCGCGACAAGTGCACGATGTTCGAGATGAACAAGTACATTTCGCAGCACGTGAAGGCCTGAACCCTACACGGCTTTCGATCGGGAGCATCGCGCCACTTGCGGCCGGCGATGCTCCCGACGTCAATAGTCTCGATCGATCGGGATGCGCCGCGGTGCGCCGCGGCGCCGGTTCAACGTGAGCGGGCCGGCAGGAACGGCAATGCGATCGCCGAGGCGATGATCATCACCACGCCGACCAGCACATAGAGCCAGAAGGCGAGTGGCTTGATTCGCGATCCGCCGAGGGCGGGCGAATCGGAGTCGACCGGCGCGCTGATCGTCTGGCTGAACATAGTCGCCCCCAAATGGCTGGTCCTGCTGCCCATTTAGCAGCGGATTGTTGCCGGCATTTTGCAGTCCGGCAGACCGCCCCCCGGCGGTCATGAAGGCGCGCTATGCGCGGCGCGACGGAAAGTTGCAAGCCGGACCGATCCGGACCGATGACCCGGCAGGCGACGGGATCGGCGTGAGACCAGTGATGGTGACCCCGGCGCGATTCGAACGCGCGACCTACAGATTAGGAATCTGGCGCTCTATCCGGCTGAGCTACGGGGCCACTGCGCTCCTGATACCGGGCGGCGCCGGGCGGGTCCAGCGGGTCAATTGGTCTTTTCGGGCGGCACCACCGGGCAGAGCAGCGGCGCCACCGGCACGCCGTCGGCGACCAGCGCCTTCGCCTCGGCGAGGCTGGCCTGACCATGGATCGGGCGGACGACCTCGTCGCCGTCGTGCATCGCGCGCGCGCGCGTCGCAAAGTCGCTGCCGACCCACGACGAGGTGGCGAGCGTCCTGGCCTGGTCGGCGGCGATCTCGCGCAGCGCCGCCTTGATCGCCGCGGCGGGCGGCGGATCGGCGCGGCGATTGCTTTTGGCCGGGATGCTCGGCGCCATCAGCGCCTTGGCGATCGCGGTGTCGCCGCACATCGGGCAGGCGAGCAGCCCCGCCGCCGCCTGCGCGTCATAGGCCGCGCTCGACGCGAACCACGCCTCGAAGACATGATCCAGCCCGCAGCGCAGGTCGAAGACGATCACGCGCGGGTGACCGGCGGGATCGCGCGGGCGTGGTCGAGCACCGGGATGCGGGCGCGGACGTCGGCGACGCGCGCCGGGTCGATCTCGGCGAGCCCCAGCCCGCGCGCCTCGCCCATGTCGAGCAGCACGTCGCCCCACGGATCGATGACCAGCGAATGGCCGTAGGTGGTGCGGCCATCGGCATGCGCGCCGGCCTGCGCGGCGGCGACGACGAAACAGCCGGTCTCGATCGCGCGGGCGCGCATCAGCGCGTGCCAGTGCGCCGCGCCGGTCGGGCGGGTAAAGGCGGCAGGGATCGCGAGCACCTCCGCCCCCGCCACGGCGAGCGCGGCATAGAGCGCGGGAAAGCGCAGATCGTAGCAGATTGACAGACCGAGCGGCCCGACCGGCGCATCGACGACCACCGCCGCGTCGCCGGGGGCATAAGCGGCGGATTCGCGCCAGCTTTCGCCGGTCGGCAGATCGACGTCGAACAGATGGAGCTTGTCGTAGCGCGCGCGGATTGCGCCGGCGGCGTCGATGACGAAACTGCGATTGGCGTAGCGGCCATCGGCACGCCGCACCGCCAGCGAGCCGACATGCACCCACAGGCCGGCGACCGCTGCGGTCTCGCGGACGCTGGCAAGCACCGGATCGTCGGCCTCGGCGTGGATCGATGCGGCGGCGCGGGCGCGGTCGCGATCGATCAGCCCCGCCATCTCGGGCAGGAACACCATGCCGGCGCCGTTGGCGGCCGCGGCGGTGATACCGTGGCGCATGTCCGCGGCATTGACGGCAGGATCGATCCCGCTCGTCATCTGCAGCAGCGCGATCCTCATGCCGCGAGCAGCGGGTCCAATCCTCCGCGCGCGTTGAGCGCGGCGAGATCGTCCGAGCCACCGATATGCGTGCCGTCGATGAATACCTGCGGCACGGTGGTGCGGCCGTTGGCGCGCTGGATCATCTCCTGCCGCTGCGGCCCGCCAAGCGAGATGTCATATTCCTGCGGCGACACGCCCTTGGCTGCCAGCAACGCCATCGCGCGCGTGCAATAGGGACAATATGCCTTGGTGTAGATTTCGACCTTTGCCATAGGCTTGAGGTGTGGGCTGAGGACCGGCTTGTCAATCGCCCGCCGCCCCCGACCCGACCACCCGTGCCCAGCACAGCACCACCACCGCGGCGGCCCCGGCGCGCAGCAACACCTGCGTACAGGCGGCGGCGGTGGCGCCGCTGGTATAGACGTCGTCGACCAGCGCGATCGTCCTGCCCGCCACCCGCGCGGGATCGGGCACCGCGAACGCGCCGGCGACCGCCTGCCGTCGCCGGCCGCGACCGAGCGCGCGCAGCGGCACGGTGGCGCGGCGGCGGACCAGGGCGAACGGATCGTGCGCGATGCCGGTGCGACGGCGGACCGCGGCGGCGATCAGCGCCGCCTGGTTGAACCCGCGAGTCCACAGCCGCCAGCGGTGCAGCGGCACCGGCACGAGCAGGTCGATGCCGGGTGGCAGCGTCGGCGCCATCCGCTCCGCCATCGTCGCGGCGACCCCGATCCGGCCGCCATATTTCAGCTTGAGCGCCAGCCGCCGCGCCACCGGTCCGTAGGCGACGGCGGCGCGGATGCCGGCATGGCGCGGCGGATCGGCGAGGCAAGCGGCGCAGCGTGCGTCGGCGCCGCGGTCATGCGCGAACGGCCGGTTGCACGCGGCGCACCACGGCGGGGTCAGCCAGCGCAGCCCGCCCCAGCATGGCGCGCAGAAGCGGTGATCGGCGGCCACCGGCGTCCCGCAGCCGGGGCAGCGCGGCGGCAGCGCCGCGGCGGCGATCGGGCCGAACAGCGACGCCAGCGCACGGCGACCGTGCGCCGCGATCGCTGCCAGCCCGCTTGCGCCGATCGTCCGCATGGCCGCTTGTCGCGCACCGCCGCAACAGGCACAAGCCGGGCGGTGAACGCCAACGCCATCTTCGACCGCCCTGCCCGCCGCCTGCGCCGCGACCGCGCCGCCGACGGCTATCCCGACCACGCTTTCCTGCGCGACGTCATGGTCGAGGGGCTGCTCGAACGGCTCGACGCGGTGAAGCGCGCGTTCACCGACGTGCTCGACATCGGCGTGCCCGACCGCAGCCTCATCGTGCCCAGCGCACGGATCGCACGGGTTGATCCCGGCTTCCGCTTCGCGCAGGCCGCGGGCGGCGTACAGGGCGACGAGGAGCGGCTGCCGTTCGCCGACGGCAGTTTCGATGCGGTGCTGAGCGCCGGCGTGCTCGATCAGGTCAACGACCTGCCCGGTGCGCTGACGCTGATCCGGCGGGTATTGCGGCCCGACGGGCTGTTCCTCGGCGCGTTCCTCGGCGGCGGCAGCCTGCCCGCGCTGCGCGCGGCGCTGCGCGTCGCCGAGGGTGAACGGCCGGCGGCGCGGCTGCACCCGCAGATCGACGTACGATCCGCGGGCGACCTGCTGATGCGCGCCGGCTTCGCGCTGCCGGTCGCCGACATCGAGACGTTCGATGTCCGCTATGCGAGTTTCGGGCGGCTGCTCGACGATCTGCGCGGCATGGCGGCGAGCAACATCCTGATCGGCCGCTCGGCGATGACGCGCGGCACGCTGGCCCGGACCGCCGCGGCGTTCGCCGCGGCGGCGGGGCCGGACGGCCGGACCACGGAGCGCTTCTCGATCGTCTTCCTCACCGGCTGGGCGCCCGACGCCTCGCAACCCAAACCGGCGCGGCGCGGCAGCGCCACCTCGTCGCTCGCCGCCGCGCTGCGCGTACCGTCTTCGCCACCGCCGAAGGCCGATTAGGGAAGAGCAGTGTTCACGCGGAGGCGCGGAGGCGCGGAGATGTTGCGCTTGCCGCGCCAGCGGCTCCTCCCATCGGCGACGCGATGACAGGGCCACGCAGCCCCGCGCGATCCATCTCCGCGCCTCCGCGCGAACATCATCTTCTTCCCAAAGGCTTCCGGCCGGCGAGCGTGATTGAACTCTCGCGGTTCGCGAGGCAAGGCAATCGGCCGATCGTCAGCCTATTCCGTTGGTGCTGAGCCTGTCGAAGCACCGTGAGACTCACCTGCCCCCTTCGACGTCGCCTGCGGCGTCGCTCAGGACAGGCTTCGACAGGCTCAGGGCGAACGGTTTGGAGGCTAACTCTGGCGCCAAGACGGCCTCGACGCCTTCTCACACGCGCAAACAAGCCGCTTGTCAGACCCTTCCCGCTTCGCGGGCGTGGACCAGCCCGGCTTCGAGACCGCGTAGCTCGGCGAGACCGCGCAGGCGGCCGATCAGCGAATAGCCGGGGTTGGTGCGCTTGTGCAGGTCGTCGGCCATCTGGTGACCGTGGTCGGGGCGCATCGGCAGCGCACGCCCGGTCCGAAGTTGCAGATCGACCACCGCCGCGACGATCGCCGCCATGTCGGCGTCACCGCGCAGATGCTCGGCCTCGTGGAACGCGCCGTCCGCCTCGCGCTGCACCGAGCGGAGATGGAGGAAGCCGATCCGCTCGCCGAGGCGACGGACCATGCCGGGCAAATCGTTGTCGGCGCGCACGCCCAGCGAGCCGGTGCAGAAGCACAGGCCATTGGCGGGCGACGGCACCGCGGCGAACAGCGCCGCAACGTCCGCCTCGGTGCTGACGACGCGGGGCAGGCCGAAGATCGGGAATGGCGGATCGTCCGGGTGGACGACGAGCCGGATCCCCTCGGCCTCGGCGATCGGACAGACCGCGGCGAGGAAGGCGACGTGGTTGGCGCGCAGCTGGTCGGCGTCGATCGCGGCGTAACTGCCGATCCGGCGCAGCAGTTCGGCCGAGGTGAAGCTCTCCTCGCTGCCCGGCAGACCGGCGATGATCGTCCGCTCCAGCCGGTGACGGCCCGCCTCGTCGAGCGCGGCGAAGCGCTGCGCCGCCGCAGCGACGACGGCGGGGGAATAGTCCGCCGCCGCATCGGGCCGGCAGAGGAGATGGATGTCGTAGGCGGCGAGCGCATGCAGCTCGAAGCGCAACGCGCGGGCGCCATCGGGCAATTCCCAAGCGAGGTCGGTCCGCGTCCAGTCGAGCAGCGGCATGAAATTGTAGGTCACGACGGTGATGCCGTGCGCGGCGAGGCGGCGAAGGCTGACCGCATAGGCCTCGATCAGGCGATCCCAGTCTGCGGACCGGGTCTTGATCCCCTCGGCGACGGGCAGGCTCTCGACCACCGTCCACGCGAGACCGGCGTCCTCGATCAGCCGCTTGCGGGCGGCGATCGCATCGTCGGGCCAGGCGTCGCCGTTCGGGATCTCATGCAGTGCGGTCACCACTTCGGTCGCGCCGGCCTGCCGGATCGCGGCGAGCGGCACCGGATCATTCGGGCCAAACCACCGCATGGTCTGGGTCATCATCATCTCGCCGCCATCCCCCTCCTGGTAGGGCGTGACTAGCAGCGCAATGATTGGTCTGACAACCTAGAAGCGTGCGGTATGCCGCTTTGCGTCAGGCGACGGGCGATACGCCATAGCGCTGACGGGTGCTGGCGAGCGAACGACGCACCTCCTCGACGGCGAGTTCCTCGGTACGGAACAGCAGATGATCCATCACCGCCGACAGATGCGCGCGCATCGCGGCACGGGCGGCATTGGCGTCGCGCGCGCGGAGCGCGTCGATGATCGCGGCATGTTCCTCGACCACCGGCCGGACCTTGGCATTGCGTGCCTTGGCGTGGAGCAACGCACATTCGGGCGAGGTCGAGCGCAGATGCCACAGATCCTCGATCGTACGCAGCACGCCGGCGTTGCGGGTGGCGGCGGCGATGGTCAGGTGGAAATCGCGATCGGCCTCCTCGGTCACCTCGGGCAGCAGGTTCTCGGTCGCCATCGCGGCGACCAGCGCGTCGAGCCGGTCGATCTGGTCGTCGGTGATGTGCAGTGCCGCCAGCGCCGCCGCCTCGCCTTCGAACATCAGCCGCACCTCGGTGAGTTCGAAGGCGGTGATCGCGAAGCCGGGCTCCTCGCCCTGCCCCGGCAGGCGGCAGACATAGGCGCCGGAGCCGACGCGGACCTCGATGAACCCCTGCACCTCCAGCGCGATCAACGCCTCGCGCACCGCCGGGCGGCTGGCGCCATATTCGATCGCGAGCTCGCGTTCGGCGGGCAGACGGTCACCGATCGCGAACGCACCCGAGGCGAGCTGGTCGAACAGCTTGCGGGCGAGGCGCTGGTACAGGCGATCGCTGGTGGCGCTCTCCTTGCCGAGATCGACCTTCGAAGGGCGGCGGATGGTCGGCTTGGGCATCGGACTTACCAATTAAAGCGGGCGGGACCAGATCGATACTACGAGAGGCACGGGCATGGGAAGGCCGCGTCGCACGCGATCGCAACCGGCATCGGTCAGACGAGCATCCCGCCATCGGCATCGCGCGCGAGGATACGGCCCATCGCCTCGAACAGGGCGTCCATCGCGACCGGCTTGAACAACACCTCGTCCGCCCCCGCGGCGATGCACCGCTCGCGCAGGTCGAGCGCGGTGTCGGCGGTGATGACGATGATCGGTACCGCCGCCTTGCCGTCGGCGCGCGCGCGGATGTGGCCGATCGCGGTTATGCCGTCCATGCCCGGCATGCGCAGGTCGATCAGCAGCATGTCGAAATCCTGCGCGTCGATCGCCTGTAACCCGTCTTCCGCGCTCTCCGCCTCCATCATCGTAACCCCGGCGACATCGAGCATGTCCCTGACGACGCGGCGGTTCATCCGATCGTCTTCGATGAACAGGACGTTCATCGGGAGGGCTGCGGGGTCGGTGGGATCGGCGATGGCATGCTATTGCGTCTACGCTTCATGCCGCCTGCGACACAAGCGCCACATGGCGCGCAGGATAGAGTATTGCGACCAATGTCGAACCACTGACCGGTTTGATAACGCTACGGAACGATCCGTCCGTTGCGGATGCGATACGATCGGCGTCGGCGGCGCTCGGCAGCAGGATCGTCACGTCCGCCGCAGCCGCGACGGCGGCCAACTTTTGCAGCGCGTCGGCGGCGTCCTCGACCGCGCCCAACGCGGCCGCATCGATCAGCAGGCGGTCGAATCGCGTGGTGGCGAGCGCCGCGAGGGCTTCGTCCAGTGTCGCGGTGGCCACCACCACGCCGGCGTGCGGCGTCATCAGCGTCCGCAGCATGCTGCGCGTGATCGGGTTGCGATCGAGCACCAGCATCCCCGCGGTGCCGGGCGTGGCTTCGGCCGGCGCCGTCGCGGCCTCGGCGCGCACCAGCGGCAGGTCGACGATGAACCGCGACCCCTCCCCCACGACGCTGGTCACGGTCACGTCGCCACCCATCGCCCGGGCGAGGTTGCGGCAGATCGACAGGCCAAGCCCGGTGCCGCCGAACCGGCGGGTGGTGCTGGTGTCGGCCTGACGGAAGGATTCGAAGATCGCGTCGCACGTCTCGGGCGGGATGCCGATGCCGGTATCGGCGACGACGATGCGGAGCCGGTCGTCGCCATAAGCGGCGGCGTGCAACGTCACGCTGCCCTCGGCGGTGAATTTGAGCGCGTTCGACATGAGATTGAACACGATCTGCCGTACCCGCGCGGCATCGCCCAGGATCATCGCCGGGCACTCCGCGATGTCGCGATGGAACGCGATACCCTTCGCCTCGGCCTGGTCCTGCCACAACCGGGTCGATTCGGTGATCATCGCGCGCAGGTCGAACGGCGCCGCCTCGACGGTGAGATTGCCGGTCTCCATCTTGGCGACGTCGAGGATATCGTCGACCAAGGTGCGCATCGTCACGCCCGCGCTATACACGACGCTGAGCCGGTCGCGCGTGCTGCCGCCGATCCGCGCGTCGGCGAGCATCACCTGCGTCATGCCGAGGATGCCGTTGAGCGGCGTGCGGATCTCGTGGCTGGTGGTGGCGAGGAATTCCGTCTTGGCAGCCAGCGCCTTGCCGAGCGCGGTATTGGTGACGGCGAGGTCGTCGTTGGCGGCGCGGACTTCGTTGCGGCTCCGACGCAGCGTGATCAGGCCCATACCGAGCAGGCCGATCGCGAGGATCGTCGAGGCGACGACGCCGAGGAAGATGTTGCGCTGCGTGCGGGTGCGTGCCTGTTCATAAGCGACGTTGCGGCGGGCTTCGTCGCGCTGGAGACTGGCGATCTTGAGTTCCTGATTGGCGAAGTCGAACCGCGCCGCCATCAGCGCCGCGCTGGTCGAACGGGCGAGCGCGGTCGATTCGTCATCAAGCCGCTTCAACGCGACGAGGTGGCGCAAGGCCAATTCGGGGCGGCCGGCGGCGCGATAGATGGTATAAGCGGTACGATGCGCCTCGCGATCGATCAGCGTGGTGTGATCGATGTCCTCGCCGTCGAACCGTTCGGCGATCAGTGCCAGCGCCGTAGCGATGTCGCCGCGCTGATAGGCGGCCTGCGCGTCGAGGCCGATCAGCGTCTTGCGAAACCCCGCCGCCTCGCCCCGCGTCGACAGCCGCAGCCCTTGGTCGATCGCACGCTGCGCCCCGACGACATCCTTGTCCATCAGCCGCGCTTCGGCGATGTTGCCGAGGATCAGCACGCGCAGCAACGGGCTGTTGATCCGTTCGGTGAGCGCAAGACCATTGCGGAACTGCTGCGACGCCTCGCGGTAACGACCGAGATTTTTTAGCGAGATGCCACGATTGTTGTAGAGCGCGAGCGCAAGCATCGGGTCCGCGCGGTATAGCGACAACGCCTGATCGTAATAGCGTAACGCATTGGTGTGGTCGTTCGCTTCGCCATAGAGCGAGCCGATCGATTGCAGCGCCTTGGCCTGACTGCGTGTGTTGCCGAGCGACCGGAAGATGTTGTGCGCCCGCTGATAGTCGCTCAACGCCCGGGCCACGTCGGCGTGAACGGCGGCGATCCAGCCACTGGCAAGCAGCGCGTCGCCCTGCAACTCCGAGCCCGGCGCCAGTCGTGACGACAGCGTCACCGCCTTGTTGATCAACGGTTCGGCAGCGCCGACATCGTTGAGCCGCATCAACGCCTCGCCGCGCAGCCAGTTGGCAGTTGCCTGCCGAATAGCACGCTGACGCGACGGCGGCTGTCGGTCGGCCACGCGTTCCGCAGCGAGCGCGCGGTCGGCGGTACGGTGCGGATCGCTGAGCATCGCGGTCTTGGCGTCAGCGACGAGCCTGTCGAAGACATCCGCCGTTGCCGAAACCGGGGCCAGCGCGAGAAGACCGGCCGCCAGCCACGACCGCCAGGGCCAGCGGCGCATCGTCAGACGACGCGTCGGGTCGCGGCGAAGCCACCGAAGCCCGCGAGCGGATTGGGTGCGGGCGCGCGGTGGCGTCCTTCGTCGAGATATTGGATCAACGATTCGAGCACGACGGGGCGGCTGATCAGGAAACCCTGGACCATGTCGCAGCCCATGACGGTGAGCAGCGCCAGTGCGGCATGCGTCTCCACCCCCTCGGCGACCACTTCCATCTCCAGGGCGTGCGCGAGATCGATCGTCGAACGAACGATCAGCGGATCGCGGTTGGAACTAGTGAGCTGGGTGACGAACAGCTTGTCGATCTTCAGCTCGCGCGCCGGCAATTGCTTGAGGTACGCGAGCGAGGAGAGCCCGGCGCCATAATCGTCGATCGCGATGGTGATGCCGAAGTCCGCGAAGATCTGCAGATTGGCGATCGCGCTGGCGGGATCGCGGATCACCGAGGTTTCGGTGATCTCGAACCCGAGCTTGGCGTCGCTGCCGCCGACGAGGTCGCATGCGGCGCGGACGAAAGCGCTGTCGGCGAGCAACTGGCCGGCGATGTTGATGAACAGGCGGAGATCATGGCCGCAGGCGGCGAGGTTGCGCTGGTCCTCTATGGCGCGGCGGATCGTCCACAAGGTCATGCGGTCGATCAGCATGCATTCTTCGGCGACCGAGATAAAATCGTTGGGCATCACCAGCCCGCGTTCGGGATGATGCCAGCGCACCAGCGCTTCGGCGCTGCGGATCTCCTGATGACGGACGTGCACCTTGGGCTGATAGTGCAGCACCAGCTCTTCGCGATCGATCGCCTGGTCGAGCTCGCGCGCCACCTGCAGCACGTCGAGCGTCGCACGCGGCGCGACCGCGTGGGTCACGGTGTGATAGGCGGTGCGAGCCTCGGCAAGGGCATTTTCCGCCTCCTCGACCAATGCCACCTCATCGAGATTGGCGGTGGCCGCCGCGGCGGCACCGAAGGTCAGGCGGATGGTGACTTGCTGATCGTCGAGGGTGAACGCCTGTTCGAACGCTTTCTCGATCGCGACGATGGCGCGATCGATGGCGGCGCGATCGGCGTCGCGGAACCCGCTGGCGATCTGGGTCCGGCCCAGCACGGCGACGCTGGCGGTCGGCAGCACGCGCGCGACTCGGTCGGCGACGAGGCCGACGAGCAGCTCGGCGCGGGCACAGCCGAGACGTCGGCGCAATTCGGTGAAATTGGCGATTTCCGCGATCAGCTGAAAGCGGAACGCCGGGTCGGTCGTCCGCTGCGCCCCCGTCATGACGCGGGAAGCCAGCATTTCCACGGTTTCCGAGCGATGCGCGACGGTCATGGGCTCGGCGTAGAGCATCAGGTTTGAAGATAAGATTAATCGCACATGAGCCATCTAAGCCGCTGCGAGACGGATTGTTAAATGCTTAACATGAGGTTAAGGATGTCGGGCATCCTGGAGATGCCACGATAAGGGAGATTAGCATGTCGGTAGTTTTCGCACTCGTCCTCGCGGTCGTTTCGGTTTACATCAAGCCCTGGTAACCGCCGTCGCGGCTCGGGCCGTGACGATCTTCGCCGCTGGTCGGCAAGGTCGAACAGGTCCGGGCCGCATTCCGTCTGGAGGGCTCTTCCCTCCCCTCGAACGCCGCCGACGAACGATCAGGCGGCGTCGCGCCGGCCCGGCGCCGGATTGTCGAAGACCATGTCGTCATCGACCGACCCGAACCGCAGCGCGACCACATCCAGCACATAATTCTGGTTGAGCTTCCACGGCTTGCGCGCGCCCTGTTGCGGCAGAAGATGGGCGGCGCGCTGGATATAGCCCGAGGTGAAATCGACGAAGGGCTCGGTCGCCATCGCCGGATCGCGCAGTCGCGGCGTCGCCTGGCGCAGGCCGCGCTGGCGCATCGTGTTGAGCAACCGGCAGACGTAGGTCGCCACCAGTTCCGCCTTCAGCGTCCACGACGCATTGGTATAACCGAAGGTGTACGCCAGATTGGGCACATCCGAGAACATCATCCCCTTGTATTGAAGGGCCGTGTTGAACGCGATCGGCGTGCCGTCGCGGGTGAAGCGGATGTCGCTCAGCCATTGCAGCCGCAGGCCGGTCGCGGTGACGATCACGTCGGCGGGAAGGTCCTCGCCGGAATCCAGGCGGACGCCGGTCTCGGTGAAACGGTCGATCGTCCCGGTCACCATCGAAGCGTCGCCACGTTTGAGGCTGGCGAACAGATCGGCGTCGGGTACGAGGCAGAGCCGCTGGTCCCACGGATCGTACCGCGGCGTGAAATGCCGCTCGACGTCGTAATCGGGGCCGAGATGGTCGCGGACCATCGCCAGCAGACGGCTGCGGAATTGGGCCGGACGCGATTTGGCGAGCCGGTAATAGACCATGCTGGTCAGCACGTTCTTCCACCGGGTGAGGCGATAGGCGGCCCTGCCGGGCAGCCGCGCGCGCAGCCAGTTGGCGAGGCGATCCTCCGCCGGTCGCGACACCACATAGGTCGGCGAGCGCTGCAGCATGGTGACGTGCGCCGCCTGCCGGGCGAGTTCGGGCACCAGCGTCATCGCGGTCGCGCCGCTGCCGATCACCACGATCCGCTTGCCGGCGTAATCGAGATCCTCCGGCCAGAATTGCGGGTGGACGATCGTCCCGCCGAACCGTTCGGCATCGACGAACTCGGGCGTGAAGCCGCGGGAGTAATCATAATAGCCCGAACACATGCATAGAAAATTGCACGTGAAGACCAGCGGCGCGCCGTCGGGGCCGGTCGCCTCGATCGTCCAGCGTGCCGCGTCGGTCGACCAGGCGGCGGTGGTAACGCGGTGGCCGAAGCGGATGTGGCGGTCGATATCATGGGCGCGCGCCGCCTCCTCGACATAGCCGCGGATCGTCGCGCCGCCGGCGATCGACCGGTCGTCCGTCCAGGGATGGAAGGAGAAGCCGAGCGTGTGCATGTCGCTGTCCGAGCGGATGCCGGGATAGCGGAACAGGTCCCAGGTGCCACCGAGCGTCGGCCGGGCTTCGAGAATCAGATAGCTACGGTCGGGGCAGCGGCGTTGCAGGTGATAGCCCTGGCCGATGCCGGATATCCCGGCACCGACCACGAGGACATCGACATGCTCGGCCATCGCCCCCTCAATAATCCTTCGAATATTTGAGGCGAGCGTCCGATCCGCCGGCCGAGCCGGTCGAGGTGAGCAGGCTCAACGCCTTGGTGAGCGCGATCTCGAGCTGCGTCGCGGTATAGCCGCGCGCGTCGGTGACGATCTCGACGTAGATGTTGTCGGTCAGGTATTTGCCCGCCGCCAGGCTGGTACCGCGACCGCTCGCCTCGTCGGCACCGAGCACGCGCAGCCGGTCGAACCCGGTCGCCGAACGCAGCTTGCCGAGCGGGTTGAGCCCGCCGCCACCCGAGCCGCGCAGCGAGTTGAGCGCGCTGGCCAATTGCAGTGCCTCGGTCGCCGAGAGGTTCTCGGGGTTGGTGCCGAACAGCAGGCGGCTGAGCACTTCGTCCTGCGGCAGCGCCGGGGTCGAGGTGAAGGCGATCTGCGGGCGCTGGCCGGTGCCGGTGATCGCGATCACCGCGGTGATGCCGTTGACCGTCGTCGACGCCTGGATGTTGATGTCCGGATCGGTGAGCTGGCCGCCACGGAAGCGGATCGTGCCGCGCGTGACGTCGAAGCGCTTGCCGGCGAAGGAATAGGTGCCGCGCACCAGATCCAGCCCGCCGGTGATGACCGGCGCCACCGAGGTCCCGCCGACCTTCAGGTTCATCTCCCACTCGGATTCGAGGCCCATGCCCGACACGAACAGCTGGTTGGCGGCGCGGACGGTGAGGTCGAGCTTGATCAGGCTGACCGGCGCCGGCTTGGGCCGGTCGGTCGGCCGCGGCGTCACGATCTGGCTCTTGCGGCGGATGCCGGTGAGTTCGGGAACCTCGGCAGAGCCCTGACGGATGATCTCGTAGCGCGCCTCGGGGATGTTGAGGTTGCCCTGCAACAGGCCACCGTCACGTCCGTAAGTGAAGCGGATGTCGCCCGAGGTGGTCGCCGACAGGGCATCGCTCTTGGCGAGCTGCGCATTGTCGAGCTTGGCACGCAGGTCGATCGGGAAGCCGCTCGCCGCGGCGAGGCCGACGCTGCCCTGTGCCTGGACGGTGCCGTTGCCGGCTCGCGCCGACATGCTGGTCAGTTCGAGGCGATCGTTGGTGAAGCGGGCGGCGATCTTCATCTGCGACAGGCGGGTCCCATAGGTCTCGTTGTCGTAGGTCAGATTGTCGGCGCGGATCAGACCGTTGAGCTGCGGCGCGGCGACCCGGCCGGAGAAGTCGGCGGCGACCGCGATCGGCCCGCTGAGCTGCTGGTTGGGCAGCGCGGCGAGGCTGAACAGCACCCCCGACGGGCCGTTGTAGCGGATGCCGCCGGACAGCGGCGCCTGCATCAGCCGCGTCATCCACGAGCCCGCGCCCGGCGGCAGCGGCCGCAGCGTCGCGAGCAAGCGGCCGACGGTGGTGGGGCCGCGCTTGACCAGCGCGCGCGCCTCGCCGCCGTCGGGTACGAGCCGGCCGACGAACTGGACGTCGACGGGCTCGGACACCGCGGCGAGGCCGGTGCGCTGGAACCCGGCGATGGTGACGCGGGCGTCCGCCTGCGGGATCGACGCGCCCTGCTGGCGGTAGTCGAGGCTGCCGGTGACCGCGCCCGACAGGCCGAGATTGGGTACGAACGCCGACAGCATCGACAGGTTGAGCCGGTCGAGTCGTGCCTGTGCCGCGGTGACGCCGCCGCCGAACGACCCGGCGATGCGCGTCGAGCCGGCGGTCGCGCCCTGGCCGAAGTCGATCCGCGTCGCGGCGAGGCGATAGCTGCCGCCCGCCTTGGTGACGTGCGCCGGATTGACGGTGTGGAACGGGATGTTGTTCGCCTGCCCCTGCGCAGCGATCAGATAATCGTCGGGCGACAGGCGGGCGTTGAGCGCGACACGCAGCGGCACGCCGCTGGAGCCGGTGAGCAGCGCCTGCGCGGTGCCCCGACCGCCGACATAGTTCACCTTGGCGCGCATCGCCTGGATGACGAAGGCATTGTAGCGCGTGTCGGCGACCTGAACGTCGGCGACCACCTGCGGTGCCTTGGGCGTCATCACGACGCTGGCGTTGACGATCGCGCGGCCGATGGTGAAGTCGGCATAGCCGGGGATGGTGGCGTTATAGGCGCGCGCGGCGACGTCGGCACGCTGGTTGCCGCCCTGATCGGCGAGACGCACGTTGCCGGTGATGCCGCGGCCGGCGAACTGCAGCGCGCCGGCGAACGGACCAGCCGGGGTGGCGGCGACACGGCCGCTGCCGACGATGCCGGCGAAGACGAGGCGATTGACGTCGACGGTAAGGCGCGGGCTCGGCCGGACCAGCACGTCGGCGGTGAACGGCCCGTAATTGGTGCCGCCACTCGCGGTGACCGCATAGGCACCCCCACGACCGACGACGCGGGCGTTGAGATTGACGAGACCGACGCCGACACCCGGCTTCGACGCACGCAGGACGACGACGGGCGCATCCGCACTGCCGGTGACGCGCGCGGTGAGCGGACCATATTGCGTCGAATAGGCATCGGCGGACACCGCCACCGCGCCGCTTGCCGGATCGAACCGGCCCTCGCCGCGGGTGATGCGGAATTGCGGTGCGTTCATCCGCAGATTGGCGAAGGTGACGATACCTTCGGGGCTGTAGCCGATGTCGCTGCGCACCACGGCATTGCCGCCGAGGAAGTCGCGCACGCCGCTGTTGAACAGCTGCTTGGTCTGCGCGACGACGCGGCCGGTGATGCCGAAGCCGCCGCGCGCGCCGGGGACGAGCTTGGCATCGGTCGACAGATCGAGGATGCCGATGCTCTCGAGCCGGTAATTGTTGACGCGGCCCTTGAGCGCGCCGGTGTAGCGGCCGGTCGCGGTATTGGCGACGACGATCGCGGTAGCGTCGATATTGTCCGAGCGGATGCGCAGATTGTCGGACAGGATATTAGGCATCGAGATGGCGAAATCGCCCTGGATGCGGACGTTGTTCGTCAACCCGCCGACCGCGGCATTGAGCCCGATGACGCGGCGCGCGCGGGCGTTGACCGGCACGAGGATGCGGTCGCTGTTCACCCGCGCCAGCCCCTCGGCATAAACGTTCTCGACCGTGGTCGTGCCGAAGCCCAGAGCGGCGGCGTTGATCTTGTAGTTCACCGTCGGCGTCGCGAAGGCGCCGTCGAGCACGACGCGCGCCATCACGTCGCGGCCGCGGACATTGGGGGCGATCGCGCCCGGCGTCAGCAGTCGCGCGTCGACGGCGAAATTGCCGAACCTGCTGTTGGCGAGGTCGATCAGGCCGCCGGCGTCGACCGCCAGCGCGGCCGACTTCAGCCGCAGGCGGGTATCGGCCTTGCGGTCGTTGAGCGTGGTGTCGATCGCCAGATCGAGCCGCGGGGCGGTCAGCCGCTCGACCGGGCCCTGCATGTAGAGACCGGGGGTCGCGAAGCCGCGCAGTTCGATATGGCCGTCGCGCGCGTTGACGTTGATATCGGCGAGTTTCCCGCCGCCGAGCGTGGCGAGCGCACGGCCCTGCCACGTCTTCCAGCTGCCACGGCCATCGACCGTCGCGGTGAGCGGCGCCTTGAGCGAGCCCATCGTCGCGACGACGCCGCCCACCGGCGCGTCGAGCTTCAGATTGACGTCGAGCTTGTTCTGATCGGGAACGGCATCGAGCTTGAGATGCAGCGTGTCGCCGCCGGCGACCCCTGCCCCCTTGAGCGCGGCGGCGTCGGTGACGAGCTGCGCGCGGCGGTCGGCGATATGCACCGCGCCGTCGAGGCGGACGATATGCGTCTGACCGGTCACCGGCTTGGCGATCACCAGCCGGCCGACGTGCAGCCGGTTGACGTCGATGTCGAGATCGGGGAGCAGCGGCGCGTTGGGGTCGCTCGGCGTCTGCTTGAGCTCGGGCTTGCGCGCGAGCGTGACGAGGTCCGTCGAGAGACTGCGCACGTCGACATGGTTGCTGGCGAAGGCAAACGGCCGCCAGTCGACGCTGAGCTTGGGGCTGGTCAGGAAGACGCCCTTGGGGTCGGCGACGCGGACGTCGGACAGCACCATCTGGCCATAGAGCGAACCGTCGATCCGCCCGACCTTAATGTTGAGGCCCGAGGCGGTGGTATAGCCGCCGATCCGGTTGGCGACGAAGCGGCGGCCCGGATCGGTGTTGATGCCGAGCACCACCACGCCGACGAGCACGACGAGGCCGAGCACGGCGATCAGCAGCCATTTCAGGATGCTCTGCCACAGCGGACGCTTGGTCACGGCCGGAGCGTCGGTCGTTTCGTAATCGGGCTGCGCCATCAGAATGCCTGCCCGATCGAGATGTAAAGCGCGACCTTGCCGTCGCCCGGCCGCGGATTGAGCGGCGTCGCCACGTCGATCCGCATCGGTCCGAAATTGGTGTAGAAGCGGCCGCCGATACCGGCGCCGAACTTCAGATCCGAGCCTTTGGGCAGGCTCGATTCATAGCTGTTGCCGGCATCGAGGAACGGCACGATGCCGAAATTGCCGAAGCGATAGCGCGCTTCCAGTGCGAATTCGTTGAGGCTGCGTCCGCCGACCGGATTGCCCTGCGGATCGAGCGGCCCGAGCCGCTGATAGCCGTAACCGCGCACCGAACCGCCGCCGCCGCCATAATAGCGGCGCGACGGCGCCAGATCGTCGCGATCGATACCCTGGATCGAGCCGGCCTTGGCGCGGCCGGCGATCACGAGGCTGGACGAGATCGGATAATAGACCGTGCCTTCGATCATCGTGCGCACGTACGGCCGCACCCCGCCGTTGACCGACCCTTCCGGGCTGAGGTTGAGGCGCAGGCGATAGCCGCGCGTCGGGTTGAGCAGGCTGTCCGACGTGTCCCATTCGACCTGGCCGGGCAGAGCGACGATGCCGTAGGTCCGGCGGACGGTGTCGCCGCGTGCGAAGTCGTAGACGCTCTCGTTCGTGCCGACGAGCTCGCCGCCGTAATAATAAGTGAAGCGCTTCTGCCAGATCGGCGTCGAGACGCGGCTCCAGCGCGCCGACAGCGTGCCGGTGAAGGCATCGAATGCGTCGTAGCTCTGGTGGACCGCACTGGCGATCGCGGTGAAGGTCTTGTCGCGCTGGCCCGCGTTGGAGCGGCGGAAGGTGCCCGACAGGCCCTGTTCCTGCGTACCGGCGACGACAGTGCCAATCAGCGCGCCCTCCGGCGGGAACAGGTTGCGGTGCGTCCAGCTGCCCTCTGCCTTGAAGCCCTGCCCGGTCGAATACCCGGCGCTGCCGGCAAGGCTGCGCGGCGGCCCTTCGGTCTGGCGAACGAGCAGGTCGATCGCCTCGGTGCCGTCGGCATTGGTGCGGCCAGTGCGCTGCGGCTCGACCGCTACGCTGCGGAACAGGCCGGTGGCGACCAGCGCGTCGCGCAGATCGTCGGTCTTGCGGCTGTCGTAGAGGTCGCCGCTCTTGAAGCGCGGAAAGACGTTGAGATGATCGACGCCGAACACCGGATCGCCGGTGGTGACGAGCTGGCCGAAACTGGATCGCGGACCGGTATCGACCGGCAGCGTATAGGCACCGGTCGCCTGTTCGGCCTGATCGTCGAGCAGGATGTCGCGCTCGCCGACCTTGACGAAGGGATAGCCCTGTTGCGGCAGGACGAGACTGACGTTCGCCTCGGCGCCCTGGATGCGCGCCGCCTCGATCGGATCGCCGACGCGCAACGGCAGGTTGCGGGTGACGAGGTCCGCCGGGACGACCGGCTGCGTGTCGACCTTGACCGACGACAGGCGATAGAGGCGACCGGGCGTGCCGGTGACCGTCGCCTTCAGACGGCCGGGCTTGTTCGGGTCGGTGCTGACCGGCGTCTCGATCAGCGAGATCGCGGTCGCGTCATAATAGCCGAGCGACTTCATCAGCCGCACCGCGAGCGCCTCGTCCTCGCGGGCGCGGGCGGCGACCTGCGTCGCGTTGGCGGCCTTGCCCTTGCCTTCTTTGAGGGCGGACAGGCTGTTGAACTGACCGGCGAGATCGAGCTTTTCGAGCCCCTTGAGTTCCGTATCGTACCGGATCTCGGGCGCGTCCTTGTCCTTGATGTCGGCGGCGGTCTGCAACGGCGCGGTATCGAAGGTGTTGAGCGGCTGGAGCGGCTGCGCGAGTTCGGGGTTCTCGGCGGCGGCGGGGGGCAACGTGCCGTCTGCCGCGACGAGCGGTTGCGTCGTCGCGGAGACCGCCGGCGTGCTCGCGGGCGGCGTGGTCGCGGGCGGCGTACCGGCCTGCTGCGAGGGCATCGGTTCGAGCGGGGCGTTGATGTCGCCGGTCAGGGGCGGCAGGCTGGCGTTGAATTCGCTGTCGGGGACGATCGGCGCATTGGCGTCGGGCGTGGCGGTCGGGGAACCGACGGTCTGCGGATCGGTCTTCGGGGCATCGGGACCGCGCTCAGGAGCGGTGCCTTGCTGCTGGTTGAATTGCGCCGCCGTCGGCGCCGCAGCGACCAAGGCGATGGCCAGCCAATACTGTCGTCCGGTCAGAACTCGCACGCGTTTCCCGTTCCCCTTTGCGAGAGCGTTCGCGTTCGAATCCACCCCCAAGCCTACCGATAACGTTCCGTAGCCGCGTCGGTTGCACCGCAACAGGAAAATAGGTGCCGATGGATCGGGCTTCGACTTCCGTTCCAAGGGGTTGGCGTCCGATGCGTGCCCCCCGCTCAGTCGCCCCGGCCTTGTGCCGGGGTGACCGGGGATGGAGGCGATCGCTCCGCCTCAGTCGCGCAGCAGGTCGTTGATGCTGGTCTTGCTGCGGGTCTGCGCGTCGACGCGCTTGACGATCACCGCGCAATACAGGCCGGGCTTGCCGTCGCTGCCGCCGATCGTACCGGGGACGACGACCGCATAAGGCGGCACTTCGCCTTTGAAGATTTCGCCGGTGGCGCGGTCGATGATCTTGGTCGAGGCGCCGAGATAGACGCCCATCGACAGGACCGCGCCCTCGCCGACGCGGACCCCTTCCGCCACTTCGGAGCGGGCGCCGATGAACGCGCCGTCGCCGATGATGACGGGGTCGGCCTGCAACGGCTCGAGCACGCCGCCGATGCCGGCGCCGCCCGAGAGGTGGACGTTCCTGCCGATCTGCGCGCAGCTGCCGACGGTCGCCCAGGTGTCGACCATCGTCCCCTCGCCGACATGCGCGCCGATGTTGACGAAGCTCGGCATCAGGATCGCGCCGGGGGCGACATAGGCGCCGCGGCGCACGACGCTGCCCGGCACCGCGCGGAAGCCGGCGGCACGGAATTCGGCCTCGCTCCAGCCGCTGAACTTGGACGGCACCTTGTCGAACCAATGACCGGCGCCCGGACCGTTGTCGATCAGCGTGTTGTCGTTGAGGCGGAAGCTGAGCAGTACCGCCTTCTTGAGCCACTGATTGACGCGCCAGCCACCGGCACCGTCGGGCTCGGCGACGCGCGCCTCACCCGCATCGAGCAGCGCCAGCGCGCGATCGACCGCAAGCCGGACCTCGCCGGTGGTGGCGAAGCCGAGCGACGCGCGATCCTCCCACGCGGAATCAATGACGGTGGACAGGTCCTGGCTCATGATGCCTCCATGATATGCTGCAGCCACGACGCGAGATCGTGGACGGTGAAGTCGATGAAATCGCGGTCCTGCTCGGGTCCCTGTTCGGAGCCGTTGTCGATCCAGACGGTGGTCATGCCGATCGCCTTGGCCGGCGCGAGGTTGCGCGCCATGTCCTCGAAGAACACCGCGCGGGTCGGCTCGATCGCCAGTCGCGCGCACAGGTTCGCATAGGCCGAGGGATGCGGCTTGGGGACGAGGTCCATCGCGTGGATGTCGTGGATCGCCTCGAACGCCTCGCCGAGGCCGAGCCGGTCAAGCACTTTCAGCGCATAGGGTTTGTCGCCGTTGGTGAAGACGAGCTTGCGCCCCGGCAGGCTGGCGATCGCCGCGGCGAGCGGCGCATCCCGTTCGAGCACGTCCATCTCGATATCGTGGACCTCGGCGAGGAAGTCGTGCGGATCGACGTCGTGATCCGCCATCAGCCCGGTCAGCGTCGTGCCGTGGCGATGGAAATAGTCCTTCTGCACCACCCGCGCCGCATCCCACGGCAGATCGAGCAGCCGCGCGACATAGTCGGTCATGCGGTGATCTATCCGCGCGAACAGGTTGGCGCGCGCCGGATACAGCGTGTTGTCGAGATCGAAGATCCACGTGTCGATCGGGGCGAGCCGGGGGTGCATGGCCGCGGCGTCTAGGCGGCGGCGGCAACGGGTACAAGCAAGCCAAACATTTTCGTTTAACTTTCGCCGCTTATGTCCGTTATAGACACAAAGCGAATCAGGGCGGGCAGGTAATGACGACAAAGACTTGGTTGACGGGCGGCGCCGCCCTGGCGGCGCCGCTGTTTCTCGCTGCCTGCGGTGGCGGCGGTGGCGGCGGGGTGAACAGCGTTCCGGCACCGCCGACCGCGCAGACGCCGGCGCCGACACCGACGCCGATCGCGACGCCGACTCCCGCGCCCGCCCCGACGCCGTCGCCGACCCCAACACCGACTCCGGCGCCCACGTCGTCCCCGCCGTCCGCCTCCGCGATGACCAGCAACGACACGCCCGAATATCGTGCCGCGGTCGGCGCGGTGTCGATGAACGCGCTGGCCGCCTACAACAAGGGCGCGACCGGGGCCGGCATCAACCTTGCGGTGATCGACAGCGGCATCGACCTGCAAAGCCAGGAATTCAGCGGACGACTGTCGAGCGCATCGCAGGATGTCGCCGGCAATGCGTCGATCGCCGACGAAGGCGGCCATGGGACCGCGGTCGCCTTCGCCGCGGCGGGCCGGCGCAACGGCACGGGATCGCAGGGCGTCGCCTTCGATGCGACGCTCACCGTGCTACGCGCCGACCGTCCGGGCTCCTGCGCGTCGAGCGGCGACGCCGGGGGCGATACCGGCTGCAAGTTCGGCACCGATGCGATCACCAAGGGCGTCGACGCGGCACGAGCCGCCGGCGCGCGCGTCATCAATTTGTCACTCGGCGGCACGACGATGCCGCAATCGCTGATCGACGCGATCGGCCGCGCCACCGCACGCGGCATCATCGTCGTCATCGCCGCGGGCAACGACGGCAGCGACAATCCCGACGCCTTCACCTCGGTCGCCAGCAGTGCCGCGGCACGCAATCTGGTGATCGTCGCCGGCTCGGTCGGCACCAACGACGTCATCTCCTCGTTCAGCGACAAGGCCGGGACGGGCGCTGCGCATTATCTGACCGCCGTCGGCGAGAAGGTCCGCGCGCCCAACCAGAGCGGCGCGGCCTATCTCTGGTCGGGCACCTCCTTCGCCGCGCCGCAGATCTCCGGCGCGATCGCGCTGCTCGCGCAGGCGTTTCCGAACCTCAGCGGCGCGCAGATCGTCGACCTGCTGTTCCGCACCGCGCGCGACGTCGGCGCGGCGGGCGTCGACAGCGTCTACGGCAATGGCGTGCTCGACCTGACCAAGGCGTTCCAGCCGGTCGGCACAACCAGCGTCGCCGGTTCGCACATCGGCGTATCGCTCGCCAGCAACGCGACGCTGTCGGCGCCGATGGGCGATGCGACCGTCGGATCGCTCGGCGCCGTCATCCTCGACAGCTACAACCGCGCCTTCGCGATCGATCTCGCCGGTACGATCGACCGCGCCGGGCCGCAGCCGGTGCTTGCCGGCGTATTGCAGAACCGCCAGCGCAACCTCGCGATGGCGACCGGCGATATGACCGTCTCGCTGACGCTGGCGCCGCGGGCGAACGGCGATATCGCGCTCCAGCGCAGCATGATGACCGACACGCAGGCGACGACGGCGCGCGCGATCGCCGGCGCGGTGACGCAGCGGCTCGGCGAGAAGACGCGCTTCGGCTTCGCCTTCTCACAGGCCAGCGGCATGATCGGCGCGCAGATCGCCGGGCAGACGCAGCCCGTCTTCCTCGTCGCGGGACAGACCGGCCTCGGCTTCGACGGCATCGCCCGCTCCGCCGGCGCGCTGCGCCAGGAGGTGGGCGGCGTCGGCCTGACCGCCACGATCGAGACCGGCGACGTCACCGCGCGACGCGACGCGCTGCTCGCCGGGCTGAGCCCGTATCGCCGCTCCGGCTACGACCGGGTGACGGTGATGGCGGACAAACGCTGGGGCGGGCTGGCGACGACGCTGTCGCTGAGCAACCTGCGCGAGGCGGACACGTTGCTCGGCGCCCGGTTCGACGGCGGGCTCGGCGCGGCGCGGGCACGGAGCTGGTTCGTCGATATGGATGCCCGCTGGACGATGGGTGCGGGCTGGACGCTGGGCGGATCGTGGCGGCACGGCTGGACCGATGCGGCGCTGCGCGGCGGCATGGCCGGCAGCGGACGGCTGACCACCGCCGCCTTCGCCGCGGATGTCGGCAAGGACGGCGTGTTCGGCCGCGACAGCTTCGGCCTGCGGATCGCGCAGCCGCTGCGCGTCGCGCGCGGCGGCATCGATTATCGCCTGCCGACCAATTACGATTATGCGACGCTGACCGTCACCGACTGGACGATGCAGCGGCTCAACCTAGCACCGCAGGGCCGCGAGATCGACGTCGAGGCGCGCTATCGTGTGCTGCTCGGCCGTGGCGATCTTCAGACCAACCTGTTCTGGCGGCGCGACCCGGGCAATTACGCCGTCCTGCCCGCGGACGTCGGCGGAGCGCTGCGCTACACGATCGGCTTCTGATTGCAGCAACGGGGGCGCGTCCCCATCTGCTGCGGCATGACACGCTTCTCCCTGCTCGATCTGGTGCCCGTCGTCGAAGGCGGCACCGTGGCGCAATCGCTGGCCAATGCCGCCGACCTCGCGCGGCACGCCGAGACGCTGGGCTACCAGCGCTATTGGGTGGCCGAGCATCACGGCATGCGCGGCATCGCCAGCGCCGCCACCGCGGTGGTGATCGGCCATATCGCCGCCGCGACCAGCCGCATCCGCGTCGGTGCCGGCGGCATCATGCTGCCCAACCACGCCCCGCTGGTGATCGCCGAGCAGTTCGGCACGCTCGACGCGCTGTTCCCCGGCCGGATCGACCTCGGGCTCGGCCGGGCGCCGGGATCGGACCAGCGCGTCGCGCGGGCGATGCGGCGGACGCTGGAGACCGATCCCAACGCCTTCCCGCAGGACGTGATGGAGCTGCAGAGCTATTTCGCCGACGACGGCCGGACCGGCATCGCCGCGACGCCGGGCGCGGGCGCGAACGTGCCGCTGTGGATCCTGGGATCGAGCACCTTCGGCGCGCAGCTCGCCGCGGCGCTGGGCCTGCCCTATGCCTTCGCGTCGCATTTCGCGCCGGATGCGCTCGATGCGGCGCTGGCGATCTACCGCCGCGACTTCCGCCCCTCGGCGCAGCTCGCCAAGCCGCATGCGATGGCGGGCTTCAACGTCTTCGCCGCCGAGACCGACGAGGAGGCCGAATTGCTCGCGAGTTCGCAGCAGCAGTCGTTCGTCGCGCTGCGCACCGGCAACCCGCGCCAGCTGCCGCCGCCGGTCGCCGGCTATCGTGCCGGGCTCGGCGCGCAGGGAGCGTCGATCCTCGACCATGTGCTGCAATGTTCCGCGGTGGGCTCGCCCGCGACGGTGGCACGGCAGACCGCGGCGTTCATCGAGCGGACCGGGGTGGACGAGGTGATGGTTGCCAGCGCAATCTACGATCACGACGCGCGCAAGCGCAGTCTGGCGATCACCGCCGAGGTGATGAGCGGGCTGACCGTTCCCGCCTGAGCGCGGCGTGGCGCGCCGCCGCGTCGAGCAGCGCGTCGAGGTCTTCGCGCGCGATGTCGAAGCTCTCGTGCATCCCGGCGAGCGCGGCGTCGATGTCCGCCGCCGCGAACGGCGAGGGTGTCGGCACCGGCGCGGCGGGCCGATGCGGATAGGCATGACGCGACAGGCGATGAAAGAGCATGCCGGCGAGCACGAGCAGCGCCGAATCCAGCCCGACCGGCAGCCAGGGGTACAGCCAGCCGTCGGGCAGACGGCCGGCGGCGAGCACGACACCGAGCGCGACCGCCCCGCCCGGCGGATGCAGGCAGCGCAGCAGCGACATCACCACGATCGCGCCGCCGACCGCGAGGGCCGCCGCGGCGACGGGCGTGGCCACGCATTGCGCGACCAGCAGGCCCCATAGCGCCGACAGCAGATTGCCGCCGATCACCGGCCAGGGCTGCGCGAGCGGGCTTGCAGGTACGGTGAAGACGAGCACGGCACTCGCCCCGATCGGCGCCACCAGCAGCGGCAACGGCCCCTCTCCCGCGAGGACGGCGGCAAGGACGCCGGTCAGCGCGATGCCGAACGTCGCCCCGACGCCGGCGAGCAGCCGGTCGCGCAGCACCGCGCCGGCGAGGATCGGACGGAAGATCATGCGCCGCGCGGTAGCGGCTGCGGCGATCGTGGCAAGACCGACGCTTTATCCCGTTGAGGAAGAACGAACCCGGATGAGCACGGACGGGCTCCTGCTCGTCTGGGCCTGTATGAAAGCCCCCCATTGTCGGGAAATCAGCGCAGTGCTCCTGCGAAAGCAGGAGCCCAGGATCAAGCAAACCAACGTCTTACGGTGTTCGGAACCCTAGGCTCCTGCGTTCGCAGGAGCACGGGTGAGTTTTTAAGCGATTGCGAACCAGTCCGGGGAGCCGAACCAACCGCATCCACTCACCCCGCCGCGGGCAGGCGCAGCCGGACCATCAGGCCGCCGAGATCCTCGCTCTCCTCGAGACTGACCGTGCCGCCGTAGATCTCCGCGACGTCGCGGACGATCGCGAGGCCGAGCCCGGTCCCCGGCTTGCCGGTGTCCAGCCGCACGCCGCGGTCGAAGATGCGCACCCGATCTTCCTCGGGGATGCCAAGCCCGTCGTCCTCGATCAGCAGCTCGACGAAGCCGGCTTCGGCGCCGACGGTAACGAAGACGCTGCCGCCGCCGTATTTTGCGGCATTCTCGATCAGATTGCCGAGCATCTCGTCGAGGTCCTGGCGCTCGACATGGACCTGCAGGTCGCGGGGACCGGTGACGTCGATGCGGACGTGCCGATAGAGCCGGCCGACCGCGCGCTCGACCGATTCGAGGCTCGGCCACACCTCGGCACGGCTGTGCGCCGAGCCGCGGCGACCGACGGCGCGGGCGCGGGCGAGGTGATGGTCGACCTGCCGTCGCATCGTCCGCGCCTCGCGGATCACCGTATCGGCGAGATCGTCCGATTGCGCGGTGGCGGCGTTCATGATGACGGTGAGCGGCGTCTTGAGCGCATGGGCGAGGTTGCCGGCGTGGCGCCGCGCCTCCTCCGCCTGGCGTTCGTTATGCTCGATCAGCGCATTCAATTCCTCCACCATCGGCGCGACCTCGTCGGGCATCGCGGTGGAGATGCGGTTCGACTGGCCGGCGCGCATCCGCGCGATCTCGTCGCGCACCCGGCGCAGCGGCCAGAGACCGTAGAAGGTCTGCAACCAGACGAGCACGATCAGCCCGAGCCCGAGCAGCGCGAAGCTGCGGATCAGCGTGCGGCGGAGAACGGCGATCTGGGCGTCGAGTTCACCGCGGCTCTGCGCGACCTGAAACCGCCAATGGACCTTAGATCCGGGAATCTGTGCGTCCCGCTCGACGATCCGCAAAGTCTCGTCGGGGAATTGCTTGCTGTCGTAAATGTGGACGTTGCGGTCATCGTGACTGCCACCGAACCCCAGTCGGCGGTCCCAGAGAGATCGCGAGGTAAAGGCGTTCTGGACCGATACCCCCGGCGCCGAAACCTGCCAGTAAAGGCCGGAATTGGGTTCGATGAAGCGTTGATCAGCGGCAGCCTGACGGCTGAAATAGACGTCGCCTTCCGGGTCGATCATCGCAGAGGCCAGCAACGAGCGCAGCACGTACTGCATCTGCGTATCGAAGTTGTTCGTCACCGCGTTGCTGAGCACGCGGTCGAGCGCGAAGCCCCCTCCGAACAACAGCAGCCCGATCCACGCCGCGGCAATCAGGATCATCCGCCGCGACAGCGATCCCGTCGTCGCCGCACGTTGGCGCGGCGGGGCTTCGGCGAGCGGTGGCGCGTCCATGACGGTAAGACCCGATCCGATCGACGGATCAGGCGTCGGGATCTTCGAGGCTGTAGCCGAGGCCGCGGATCGTGGTGATCACGTCCTGTCCCAGCTTCTTGCGGATGCGCGTGACGAACACCTCGATCGTGTTCGAATCGCGATCGAAATCCTGATCGTAGATATGTTCGATTAGCTCGGTGCGGCTGACCACCTTGCCCTTGTGGTGGAGCAGGTAGCTGAGCAGCTTGTATTCCTGCGCGGTGAGCTTGACCGGCTCGCCGGCCTTGGTGACCTTGCCCGAGCGGGTGTCGAGGCGGACGTCGCCCGCGGTCAGCTCCGACGAGGCATTGCCCGAGGCGCGGCGGATAAGCGCGCGCAGACGGGCGATCAGTTCCTCGGTCTGGAACGGCTTGGCGACGTAATCGTCGGCGCCGGCATCAAGCCCTGCCACCTTGTCCGACCAGCTGTCGCGCGCGGTGAGGACGAGGACGGGCATCGTCTTGCCCTCCTTGCGCCAGCGGTCGAGCACGGTCAGCCCGTCGATCTCCGGCAGGCCGAGGTCGAGCACGATCGCATCGTAATTCTCGGTCGAGCCGAGGAAATGCCCTTCCTCGCCGTCGGTGGCGAGATCGATGGCATAGCCCGCGCCTTCGAGGGTGTTCTTGAGCTGCTGGCCGAGATTCGGCTCGTCCTCGACGATCAGAACGCGCATGTGATCCCCCTTAATTTCCGGTGCGGCCGATGATCTGGCCCGAGCGGCCATCGACATCGACCCAGACGACGACGCCATCGCGCATGAATTTCAGCGTGTAAACCGCGGTGCTGAAATCGAGGTCGAAGCCGAGATATTCATAGCCTTTCATCGTCGGGATGACGCGGGCCTCGATCGCGCGCGGCGAGAGCACCTCGCCCTTGCGGCGGGCGTCATAGGCGCGCGCCTGATCGCTGCGACGCTGGTCCGGTGCCTGCGCGACGGCGGGAGACATTGCGGCGACCATCGCGAATAACATGAGGGGCACGACCATCTTCATGAGGACTGGCATAGGCGGAAGGCATTGAACAGCCTGTGAATGGAGCAGTCGCAAAGCATTGGGAGCGATGCTGGTTCCCGGTGGCGGGCGCGGGCGCGCTTGCCGCGGGCGCTCCGGCCCCCTACCTGCGCCGGCCATGGCTGCCCCAATCCTTGCGTACGAAGACCTTGGCGTGATCCAGGGCCACGGCTGGCTGTTCCGCCACCTCGACATCCACATCGGCGCGCGCGACCGGCTGGCGCTGATCGGGCGCAACGGCGCGGGCAAGACGACCTTGCTCAAACTGATCGGCGGGCTGATCGACAGCGACGAAGGCCGGCGCGTCATCGTGCCCGGCACCCGCGTCGTGCTGCTCGAACAGGAGCCGAGCCTCGCCGGCTGCGCGACGCTCGCCGATTACGTGCTCGGCGGCACGGATGCGCCCGAGCGGCACGAGGCCGATGCGATCGCCGACCAGCTCGGCATCGACCTGTCGCGCGCATCCGCGTCGGCTTCGGGTGGCGAGCGGCGGCGCGCGGCGATCGTCCGCGCGCTGGCGCAGGACCCCGACGTGCTGCTGCTCGACGAGCCGACCAACCATCTCGACATCGCCGCGATCGACTGGCTGGAGGACTGGCTGGGACGGTTCCGCGGCGCGTTCGTCGTCATCAGCCACGATCGGACTTTCCTCACCCGGCTGACCAAGCAGACCTTGTGGATGGACCGCGGCTCGATCCGCCGCGCCGAGATCGGCTTCGGCGGGTTCGAGGCGTGGACCGAACAGGTCTATGCTGAGGAGGAGCGCAACGCGCAGCGGCTCGACGCCAAGCTCAAGATCGAGGAGCATTGGTTGCAGCGCGGCGTCACCGGCCGGCGGCGGCGCAATCAGGGGCGGCTCGCCAAGCTCAAGGACATGCGCGCCGAGCGCGCCGCGATGATGGGGCCGCAGGGCTCGGCGAACCTCGTCACGGCGTCCGACGACAGCAAGACCAAGGTGGTCATCGACGTCAAGCACGCCACCAAGAGCTATGGTGACCGCACCATCATCCGCGACCTCAACCTGCGCGTGACGCGCGGCGACCGGATCGGCATCGTCGGGCGCAACGGCGCGGGCAAGACGACGCTGCTCAAGCTGCTGACCGGCGAGTTGCAGCCCGACCAGGGCGAGGTGAAGCTCGCCAAGACGCTGGACGGCGTGATCATCGACCAGCAGCGCAGCCTGATGGCGCCGACCAAGACGGTGCGCGAGGTGCTGGCGGACGGCGGCGACTGGATCGACGTGCTGGGCGTGCGCAAGCATATCCACGGCTATCTCAAGGAGTTCCTGTTCGATCCCAGCCTTGCGGAGGCGAAGGTTGGCACGCTGTCGGGCGGCGAGCGCTCGCGGCTGCTGCTGGCGCGCGAGTTCGCACGCGAATCGAACCTGCTGGTGCTCGACGAGCCGACCAACGACCTTGATCTCGAGACGCTCGACCTGTTGCAGGAGGTGATCGCCGATTACGGCGGCACGGTGCTGATCGTCAGCCACGATCGCGACTTCCTCGACCGGACGGTGACGGTGACGCTGGGGCTCGACGGTTCCGGGACGGTCGATGTCGTCGCCGGCGGCTATGAGGATTGGGAGCGGCAGCGCAAGAAACCGGCCGAGACGAAGAAGGCATCGGCGTCCAAGGCCGCGCCCCCTCCCCCGGCGCAGGCGAAGACCAAGCTGACCTACAAGGACCAGCGCGACTACGACCAGTTGCCGGCGCGGATCGAGGCGATCGACGCGGCGATCGCGCGCGACGAGGCGCTGCTCGCCGATCCCGCGCTATACGTGCGCGATCCCAAGCGCTTCGCCGCGCTGACCGCGGCGATCGATGCGGCGCGGGAGGAGAAGGACGCTGCCGAGATGCGCTGGCTGGAACTCGCCGAACAGGTCGAGGGGCTCGGCTAGGCCGGCAGGTCCATCGTCACCGTGGTGCCGTCCGGGCCGCTTTCGGTGGCGAGCGTGCCGCCCGCCTGCCGTGCGAACGCCGGGATGAGGCGCGAGCCCAGGCCGTGGTCGATGCCGGTCGGCGCGGCGGCGGCGGGCATGCCGACGCCGTCGTCGCTGACGATCAGCGTGCAGCCGCCGGGCCGCTGCCGGAAGCCGACGGTGATCGTGCCGCCGGCCCGACCGCCGAAGGCGTGTTTGGCGGCGTTGGTGACCAGCTCGTTGACGACGAGGCCGATCGACACCGCGCGGTCGCGCGGCACTTCGACCTCGTCGCTCGAACAGACCAGCGAGATGCCGCCGCGCAGCAAAAGCGCGTCCGACAGCGCCGAGCAAAGATCGCCGAGATAACCGCGCATCTGCACCGCATCGCCCTGCCCGGCGCCGCGATACAGGTGGCGGTGGGCCCGCGCGATGCTCTCGACGCGGTTGAGCGCGGCGCCGAGCGCCTCCGCCGCATCGCCGTCGGCCCGGCGGCGCTGGATGTCGAGGATCGACGTGACGATCGCGAAATTGTTCTTCATGCGATGGTCGATCTCCTGCAGCAGCAGGTCGCGATCGGCGATCTCCTGATCCCGCTCCATCGTCGCGCGCCGAACCGCACGGCGGAACAGTTCGGCGGTAGCGACCGTGATCACCGCCGCGACGACGATGAAGCCGAGCGTCACCGCGGCGTTGCGATCTGGGATGCGGAAACCCGCGGTGGCGGGAAAGGCATAGGCCCAAGCGTAGACGATGCCGACCAATCCGGAGAGCGCGCCGGCCGGCCAGCGCGCGAACAAGGTCGCGAGCATCATCGCCGGGAAGCACAAGGCGAAAGGCGCGCCATCCCCGACGGTCAGTCGATCGAGCGCAGTGTAGAACAAGATCGCGGTCGCCGCGGTGAACAGCCCGACCGACACCTGCGTCACGGCCCGCGGCACCGCAGGCGCGAGGCGTATAGTCAGATCGAGTTCACTCAGCCGCGACACGCGCGGACTGAGCCGTTACGGCTCTATGCTGTCAAGCACTTTGCCACATGATTGACAAAGCTTTTACCTGATCTCGCGCAAGCTTCGCCCTGCCCGGCCTGCAAGCTCGGTAACATATTGCCAGGCGACCCGGCCCGACCGGCTGCCGCGGCGCGTCGCCCAGTTGATCGCTTCCGCCGCGTCGAAAGGCAATTCGTATCGCGCCGCATAAGCCGCGACGATCGCGCAATAATCGTCCTGATCGAGTGCGTGGAAGCCGAGGCTGAGGCCGAACCGGTCGGCGAGCGCGAGCTGGTCGTCGATACTGTCGCGCGGGTTGATCGCGCCATCCTGCTCGGCGATGTCACGCACCACGAGATGGCGACGGTTGGCGGTGACCAGCAGCCGCACGTTGTCCGGACGCGCCTCCGCACCGCCTTCCAGCAGGGAGCGCAGCATGCGCGCCTCGGCGGGCAAGTCGATGCCGAGGTCGTCGAGGAACAAGGCGAACGCACGCGGGATCGGCGCGAGCAGCGTGAACAGCTGCGGCAGCGTGTCGAGCGCGGCGACCTCGACCAGCGCGATCCCGCCGCCCTCGCCCTGCACCGCGCCGATCGCGGCCTTGACCAGCGCCGACTTGCCGGTGCCGCGCGCGCCCCACAGCAGCACGTCCTGCGCCGCGGCACCGGCGGCGAGGCGGCGCAGATTCTCGACCAAGGCGTCGCGCTGGCGGTCGACGCGGATCAGCAGGTCGAGCGGCAGCGGCGTGAAGGCACGCGCGGCGACCAGCGCGCCATCGCGCCAGACATAAGCGGGGTGCGCCTGCGGATCGTCGCTGGCGGGCGGCGGCGGAACGAGGCGGTCGAGCGCCGCGGCGATACGGTCCAGGGGATCGGTCATGCCGCGGTGATGACCGCGCCACTCCGTCGGCGCAAGCGATCAAGGGGGCGATCAGGCGGCGATCCGGCGGGCATGCGTGGCGATTACCGGGTCGCCGGGGGCGAGCACGACTGCCTTGGCGGCGAGCTGCCGTGCCCCCGCCAGATCGCCCGCCTCGGCGAGCGCCACCGCATAAGCGTCGCATACGCCGGCGTTCATCGGCGCGAGCCGATAGGCGGCACGGCCGTAGCTGCGCGCCACCGCCGCGTCCGCATCCGCGCCGCCGCCGGCATAGGCCAAAGCGAGATCGGCGAGCAGCGCGGCGTCGCGATTGCCGCCCATGCGGCGGACGCTCTCCAGCGTCTCGATCGCCGCGTCCGTCTCGCCGTTGCGGACCTGCCAATGGCCGAGGATGCGGCGGCCGGACAGGCTTTGCGGGTTCTGGCCGAGGTAGAGCGACAGCGCCGCCGCCGCCTCGCGCGGGCGACCCGCCCGGCCCCAGGCATCGACCAGCCGCAGCATCGTCGGTTCGTCGAAGGCGAGGCTGGCGGCGCGCGCATAGACCTGCGCCGCCTCGGCGAAGCGGCCGCCGATCGCGAGCGCGTCGCCCAGGACGGTCTGCGCGGCGGGCGCGCCCGGGCTGGCGGCGGCGAGGCCGCGCGCGCGCGCGATCGCACCGGCGGTATCGCCGCGACCGAGCTGAGCGCGGATGACGCCGAGCAGGTAATTGGGATCGGTCGGGTCCTCGCGCGCATCGGCGAGCAGCGCGGCGGGATCGTCGTCGCTGGCGAAGGCGGCGGGGCCGCCATGCGCACCGGCCGCGGCACGATCGAGATAACGCGCCGCGGCGACGCGGTCCCCGGTCGCCTCGAAGGCGCGGGCGACGAGGGTCAGCGTATAGCCGTCGGCATCGTCACGCAGCGCGATCGGCTGCAACTGGTCGAGGGCACCCTGCGCATCGCCCGACCGTAGCAGCGCCGCGCCGAGCAACCGGCGGACTGCGACGTTCATCGGCTGATCCGCCGCGAGCTGCCGCCAAGTCCCGATCGCGCGTTCGGTCTGGCCGCGCGCGAAATCGAGACCGCCACCGAGCAGTGCCGCACCGGGCAAAGCGCCGATGCCGTCGCCGGCGCGCTGGAGCAGATCGCGCGCCAGCTCGCCGCGCCCGGCACGCGCGGCAATCACCGCCTGAAGGTAGAAGGCCTGCGGACTGCCCGGCCGCGCGGCGAGCGCGCGGCGGGTGGCATCGAGCATATCGGCGTTGCGCCCGACCTCGCCGAGCGTCGCGGCATATTCGATCAGCGCCGGGTGATAATAAGCGTCGCGCTCCAGCGCGGCCTCGAACCAGGGCAGCGCGGCGACCGGGCCATAGCGGGTGCGGACGATCTCGGCCTGCAAGGCGAGCGCGACCGGATCGCCCGGCGCGAGCCGCTGCGCCCGCGTCGCGGCATCGGCGGCCGCGACGATCTCGCCGGCGTCGAGGCGGATGCGACCGAGATCGGTCCAGGCGGCGGCGTCGCGCGGCGTACGTTGGAGCAGACCGGCGAGCGCCTGTGCGGCGGTGCCGCTGTCGCCCTGCATCGCCAGCGCGCGGGCGCGGGCGCGGATCGCCTCGCCGTCGCCGGCCGGCGCGCGCGCGGCGGTGTCGATCGCCCCTTGCCAGTCGGACTGGAGGAAGCGGGCCTGCGCGCGCAGGCCGGCGATGTCGGCGGGCGCGATGCGCAGCGCGCGGGCACGGCTCAACGCCCCCTCCGCCGCGACGCCGTCGCCGAGCCGTAGATAGGCGCGGGCGAGCAGCAGCATCGCCGGTCGCGATCCGGGCGCGCCGGCGAGCGCGGCGAGCGCATGGTTGCGGGCGGCGCTGTAATTGCCGATGCGATAAGCGGTGCCGGCGTCACGCAGCGCCACGGCGGGGTCGATCCGCGGCGCGGGACGCAGCACCAGCAGCGCGACAAGCGCCGCGACCAGTGCGAGCACGACGAGCGCGATCACCTGCCGACGGCGCGGGCGCGGCCAGACGATCCGCCGGCGGCGCTTGCCGGGCAGCAGGGGATAGCGGCGATCAGCCATGCAGATCATAGCTCTTGAGCAGATCGTACAGCGTCGGCCGACTGACCCCGAGCAGCCGCGACGCGCCGGAGATATTGCCGTCGGCCTGCGCCAGCGCCTGACGGATCGCCTTGCGGTCCGCCGTCTCGCGCGCGCTGCGCAGGTTGAGCGGCAGCGCATCGGCCGCGGTCGCGTCGAGATCGAGATCGGCGGCGGTCACCGATTTGCCGTCGGCCATGATGACCGCGCGCTTGATCCGGTTCTCCAGTTCGCGAACGTTGCCCGGCCAGCCCCAGGCGTCGATCGCCGCCAGCGCATCGGGCGCGAGGCCGGTGACGGCGGGGTTCATCGCCGCGGCGTGGAACCGGACGAAGGCGCGGGCGAGCAGGCTGGCGTCGCCCGGCCGCTCGGCGAGGCCGGGGATACGCACGACGATCTCGGCGAGGCGGTAATACAAATCGTCGCGGAAGCGTCCGTCGGCGACCATCGTGCCGAGGTCCTGATGCGTCGCGCAGACGATGCGGGTGTCGACCGGGATCGGCTTGCGCCCGCCGATCCGCTCGATGACGCGCTCCTGCAGGAAGCGCAGCAGCTTGACCTGCAACGGCAGCGGCACGTCGCCGATCTCGTCAAGGAACAGGGTGCCGCCCGCCGCCTGTTCGATCTTGCCCGGCGTCGTCTTGACCGCACCGGTGAACGCGCCCTTTTCGTGGCCGAACAATTCGCTTTCGAGCAACGTCTCGGGAATGGCGGCGCAGTTGATCGCGACGAACTCGCCACGGCGGCGCGGCGAATGATCATGGATGCCGCGGGCGAGCAGTTCCTTGCCCGTCCCGCTCGCACCGAGCAGCATCACCGAAACATCGGCGGGCGCGACGCGCTCGATCGTGCGCACCACCTTCGCCATCTCGTCCGAGGCGTAGATCAATCCGCCGAATCCGGCCGCCGCCGTCTCGCGCGCGGCGAGGCGGCGGTTCTCCGCCTCCAGCGCATGGACGTGGAAGGCGCGGGCGACGATCAGGCCCAGCGCGTCGATGTCGATCGGCTTGGCGTAGAAATCCCAGGCGCCGAGTGCGATCGCGCGCAACGCGCTGTCGCGGGCGCCGTGGCCCGAGGCGACGATGATCTTGGTCGCGGGCTTGAGCGCCAGCATCTCGGCGAGCGTCGCGAACCCTTCGCTGGTACCGTCCGGATCGGGCGGCAGGCCGAGGTCGAGCGTCACCACCGCGGGCTCGCGGCTGCGCAGTGCCTCGATCGCTTCGGCGCGGGTGGCGGCGCCGACGATCTCATAGCCCTCATAGGCCCAGCGGAGCTGGCGCTGGAGCGCGAGATCGTCCTCGACGATCAGCAGGACGGGCTTGTCGGTCATGCGGCATGCTCCAGCGCGGGCGCGGCGGGGAGGGTCAGGCGGAAGCGGCTCCCCTCGCCTTCGCGGCTGGTCACGTCGAGCCGGCCGCCCATCTCCTCGGCGAGGTGCCGCGCCTCATAGGCACCGATGCCGAAGCCGGCGGGCTTGGACGAGGCGAAGGGCCGGAACAATTGGTCGCGGACGAAGGCGGCGCTCATCCCGCAGCCGGCGTCGATCACGTCGATAAACGCGCCGTCGCCGATCGTGCCGGCGACGAGGTCGATGGTCGCGGTGGCCGGGCTCGCCTCGATGGCATTCTGAAGCAGGTGGCCGAGCAGTTGCTCGAGCCGGCCAGGCTGGGCGAGCGCCGTCCCCTGCCCCGCGACGCGCACCGGATGCTGGGCGCGGCGTCCGGCGGCGAGCCGCAGTGCGAGGCCGGCGAGGTCGACCGGCTGGAGCGGTTCGGGTGTCGCGCGATGGTGTTGCGACAGTCGGGCGAGCAAGGCGTTCATGCGGGCGGCGGAGTCCTTCAGCGTCTCGACCATGTCGGCGCGGAATGCGGGATTGTCGGCGTGCCGCTCGGCGTTGCGCGCGACGAGGCTGAGGCCGCTGACCAGATTCTTGATGTCGTGGATGATGAACGCGAAGCGGCGGTTGAACTCGTCGAAGCGCGCGGCGTCGGCGAGCGCGGCATGCGCGCGATCCTCGGCGAGATAGCTTGCCGCCTGCCGCCCGGCGACGCGGAGCAGGTCGAGGTCCTCCCAGTCGAGCGGCCGTTCATACGGCGGGCGGGCGAGCAGGATGACGCCGATCAGGCTGGTGCCGTGGATCAGCGGCACCAGCGCCCAAGCTTCGGCATGGTCGCCTATCCACTGCGGGATCGCCGCCGCCTCCTCGGCCGGCGCCGCGCCGCGACGGACCTGGTCGAGCTCGACGATGCGCGCGCTGGCGGCGAGATGGTCGCGCAGCGCCGCATCGGTGGTCCCCGCCTCGCGCCAGTGCCATGCGGCGCCGGGGGCGAGGCCGCTGCCGTCGGGCTCCAGCAGCACGCCCGCCGGCGAACCGGTCAGGTCGGCGATCGCGCGGACGATGCGCAGGTCGAGCGGATCGGCGCCCGCCCCCGGCGTGCCCAGCGTCGCGGTGAACCGCTGCCATTCGGCGCGATAATCGTAGCGATGGCGGAAGAAATGCTTGGCGACCTTCACCTTGAGCCAGGCGCGCAGCCACGGCGTCGACAGCAACGTCATCAGCGCGGTGGTCGCGCCGAGCACGATCGCGGTCTGCACGATGCGCACCGTGCTGCCGGCATAATGGTCGGCGATCCGGGTCAGCAGGATGGTGAAGGCCGCATAGAGCAGCACCGCCGCCACCGAGACGAAGCGCAGCACGATGCCGTGCGACACCGCGAGGCTGCGCGCGCTGCGGCGGGTGGCGAGGACTAGCGCGACACCGGTGACGACGAAGCCGCGCAGGGCGAGCGCGGCGGGCGGCACGGCATCGAAGCCGTAGCCCAGCATCGCGACGAGCAGGTCGACACCCCACATCCCGCCGAGCGCGATTGCGACCGGTATCGCCGGCCCGGTGGCGCGCGACGCGCTGCCGGCGGCGACCTGATGCGCGAGCATCAGGCCGGCGACCGCCGCGAGCATCGCCGCGATCAGCCGCAGCGCCTCGATCGCCGCCAGCGCATCGCGGGCGAGCGGCAGCGTGTCGAGGATCGCGAGCAGCCCGGCCGCGGCGGTGATCGTCGCGGCGACCAGATAGACGGCGTAGAGCGCGACGCTGCCGCTCCGCCCCCGCCGCACCAGTGCGAGCAGCACCGCCAGCCAGACGAGGTTACGCAGCGTTTCGCCGAGCCGCGCGGCGACGTCGTCCGCGCCGATCCCCGCCACCGCCAGCGCCCATAGAGCGGTCAGGATGCAGGCGAGCGTCAGCCCGTTGCGCGCCGCCCCCACGCCAGCCCCCAGGCCCTGCCGGCGCAGCGCGCCGAGCGCGAGCAGGCCGAATGCCAGTGCCGCCAGCGCATGGCCCCAGAGGATCAGTGCCGCCATCGGCTCAGCGCGCCCCCGCCGGCCACAGCACCACCCGCAGCGTCTGCAGCAGGATCAGCATGTCGAGGAACGGCGAATAGTTCTTCGCGTAATACAGGTCGTATTCCAGCTTGTGGCGGGCATCCTCGATCGACGCGCCATAGGGGTAGTTGATCTGCGCCCAGCCGGTGATCCCCGGCTTCACCATATGCCGTTCGGCGTAGAAGGGCAGCTGCTGTTCGAGCTGGTCGACGAACTGCGGCCGTTCGGGGCGCGGCCCGACGAAACTCATCTCGCCTTTCAATACCGCCCAGGTCTGCGGCAGCTCGTCGATCCGGACGAGGCGGATGATGCGGCCGATGCGGGTGATGCGCGGGTCGTCCTTCTCCGCCCACACCGCCTTGCCGGCGACCTCGGCATCCTGGCGCATCGAGCGCAGCTTCACGATGTCGAACCCCTGATTGTAGAGGCCGATGCGGCGCTGGCGATAGAAAGCCGGCCCACGCGATTCGAGCTTGATCGCCAGCGCGGTGAGCAGGATCAGCGGCAGCGTCAGGATCAGCAGCAGCAGGCTGGCGACGATGTCGAAGGCGCGCTTGAACACGCTCGACAGCATCCGCCCCGAGGCGAAGCCGTCGGAGAAGATCAGCCACGACGGATTGACCGAATTGAGGTCGATCCGCCCGGTCTCGCGTTCGAGGAAGGTCGAAATCTCGCTGACCGCGACGCCGGTGGTGCGGACGCGCAGCAGGTCCTTGAGCGGCAAGGCGTTGCGGCGCTCCTCCAGCGCCAGCACCACCTCGCCGGCGCCATGGTCGACGACATGCGCGGCGAGGTTGGGGATGGTGTCGCGCGGCACGGCACCCGCGACCACCGGATCGGCCTCGCCCATCGCGACATAGCCCGCGACGATGACGTTGGCGCCGGGCTGGTCCGCCAGCGCGCCGATCCGCGCCGCGCGATGGCCGGCGCCGAGCACGATGATCCGCCGCTTGAACGTATCGCCGCCGAGCGTGCGGTTGAGCATCGCGCGGACCACGACCAGCAGCACCGCGGCGATCAGCGTCGCATAGGCGAGATTGGAGCGCCACAGCGCCACCGGCGGGATCAGGAAGAACAGGATCGACAGGAAGACGACGCCGATCAGGATCGCCACCGCCAGCCGCGCCGCGGCGAAGCGCAGCGACAGGAACGAGCCGACGCCATAGGCCCCCACCGCGATCAACGCGATCTGCAACGCCGCGGCGAAGGCGAACAATTGCGGCAGCCGGGTGGTCACCGGCAGGACCAGCATGCCGATCTGATGCGCGCGGATCACCCAGCCAAGCTCCGCCGCGGTCATCAGCAACAGCGCATCGACCACGCCGAGCAGCAGCACGGCATAGGGCACATAATGCTTGAACAGGCGGATCATGCGGGCACCCTCCCATGCCGGTCTGTAAGCTTTTCCGACAGCTATCCCGCAGGTCGCAGAAAAAAGAAAAGAAAACTTGAAGAAGGCGCCCTTAAGGATCGTTTCGCGCGCGCTTCATTTCGGTTAGGGGTGCGCGTCCCAAGGAGTTTATCACGCATCATGACGATCGTTCCTGTGATCCTTTCCGGAGGGTCCGGCACCCGCTTGTGGCCGATGTCGCGTCCCGAGATGCCCAAGCAGCTGTTGGCGCTGACCGCCGAGGAAACCATGCTGCAGCTGACCGCCAAGCGCGCGCACGGCGAAGCCTTCGCGGCGCCGATCGTAGTCGCCAATGCGCGGCATGCCGATCACATCGACGAGCAGCTCCATGCGGTGGGCGCGGCGCCGCAGGCGGTGATCCTCGAACCGGTGGCGCGCAACACCGCGCCCGCGATCGCGCTCGCGGCGCTCGCCGCCAAGGGTGAAGAGGCGTTGCTGGTGATGCCGTCCGATCACGTCATCGCCGACGTCGCCGCCTTCCACGCCGCGATCGAGGCGGCGATGCCGCTGGTCGCCGACGGCTGGCTGGTCACCTTCGGCATCACCCCCGACGCGCCCGAGACCGGTTATGGCTGGATCAAGGTCGGCGAGCCGCTCGCCGCGGGCGTCCACCGCGTCGCGCGCTTCGTCGAGAAGCCGATCCGCGAGCGCGCCGAAGAGATGCTGGCTTCCGGCGATCACGCCTGGAACGGCGGCATCTTCCTGTTCCGCGCCGACATCTTTCTCGGCGCCCTCGCTGCACATGCCCCCGGCATGCTCACCGCGACGCAGGAGGCGATGACCAAGGCACGGCGTGACGGCGTCCGCATCTACCCCGATGCCGAGGCGTTCGGCGCGTCGCCCGACGATTCGATCGATTATGCGGTGATGGAGCGCGCCGAGCGGGTCGCGGTGGTGCCGGTCGCGATGGGCTGGAGCGACGTCGGCAGCTGGGACGCGCTGCACGCGATCAGCGAGCGTGACGAGAGCGGCAACGCGCATCGTGGCGAGGTCTTGGCGATCGACACGCAGGATTGCCTGATCCGCTCGGACGGGATCCGCATCTCGGCGGTCGGGATCAGCGACCTGATCGTGGTGGCGAGCGGCAACGACGTGATGATCCTGCCGCGCGGCCGCAGCCAGGAGGTCAAGAAGCTGATCGCGGCGATGAAGAACGACTGATGCGAAACCGGACGGTCGCGCTCAGGCGGCGACCGTCCACGCCCACAATCCGGCGAGCCCCGCCGCGCCGATCAGCAGCTGGCGGGGCCGCAACGTCGCGAAATAGGCGGGCGCATTGCCGGCGAGCGCCGCCCGGCGATCGAGCAATGCGGCGAGCACATAGCCGACGATCAGCGGCAGCAGCGCACCCGACGGACGACCGATCACCAGCGCGAGACCGGCGAGCGTGAAATAGGCGATGCTGGTCGCGATCTCGACCGGCTTCGACGCGCGCGGATAGCCGAAGCCGAATCCGCGGCGCACACCGGCGATGAAGGCGAGCACGAGTGCGCCCCAGATGATGCCGAGCTGCACCGCCCAGAACGGCCACGGCGGCGGCATCACCCAGGCCCCCAAGGCGGCGGCGACCAGCGGCACCATCGGCCCATAGCCGAGCAGCACACCATCGGCGGGAACGGCGGGACGATCGGCATCATGGTTCATGCCGCGAGCAACGAGCGGCACGCCGCCGGGTTGCCTGACGAGCCGCGCGTCTAGGGCAGGATTATCGGGACGCCGTCCAGCGTACGGCGCCGCGCGGCAAGCGTCGCAGGTACCGGCCTGTCGTCGAGCACGACGTACAGACGCCCGGCGACCGCTTTGCCGCGCGCGAAGGCGGCGGCGTCGGCGCGCAGGCGATCGAGGGTGACGCGGTCGGTACGGGCGGCATAGACGTTGGCAACCGGGCGGCCGGCCTTGGCGGCGCGCCACGCGATCTCCTGGAACACCGCGAGGTTGCCGAACACGTCGGCGGGGAAGAAGGCGATGCTGCGCGACCGGGCAATCAGCGCGTCCCATCGAGGGTCGAGCGTACGGACGTAGAGACGATGCTCCCCGGCCGAGCGGCTCTGCGCGCGGATCGTGCCGGCCATCGCGGCGAGGTCGATGATCTGGACCGCGACGATACCGATCAACACGAACGTCGCCCGCCGCGCCGGCAGTCGAAAGATGGCGAGCAGCGCCATCAACACCATCACATAGCCGACGGGCCAGAACATGCGGCCGGACGCCCGCACCGTATGCAACAGGCCCCTGATCTCCGCGGGCAGCGGCAATTGGGCGACGGCGAGGGTGGTGAGCACGATCAGCGCCGGGACGAGGTGACGCAGCCGCTGCGCTACCGCGCGCGCGTCGTCGGGGGCCGGCATCCGCCACGCGACGACCAGCGCCAGCGCCATCAACAGCAACCCGCCGGCACCGAGATACTGGAAGCCTTCGAAACTTCGCCCCGGACCGGCCTCGTGCGCGGGCAGGACATTCGAGAAGCCACTGCTGCCCGGGTTCCACAACGCATCCAGCGGCATGGCGTAGAGGCCGAAGTCGGGCGCCGGCAGCTGTCCCCCGACGCCCAGCCACCGGGCCAGCAACGCAACCAGCAGCAGGATGGCAATGCCCTCCCCCACTACCGCCAGCCGGTCGCGGCGCGTGCCTTCGGCAAAGCGCACCAGCAGCGTCGTTGCCCAGATCGCGCCGACCATGACGAGGAGATAATTGTGGATCAGCGTCGCGACGGCGATGAGAGGCAGCCACCAGCGCAGGCGATGGCTCCGGACGGGGTGCAGGAACAACCAGAGCGCGGCCAGGATCAGCCAATGCGCCATCAGATTGACGTGGATATAGCGATTGAACAGCGTCGGCGGGAAGGCGAGCAGCGCGACGCCGATCCAGAGCGCCACTGGTCCCGGTGCATGACGGCGGAGGAGCAGCCAGGCGAAGACCGCCTGCAGGATCAAACACAACAGGAGGAACGGGCCGACCAGTTGCGCATCCGCAGGCAACCGGCCTGCGAACGGCTTCGCGGCGAGCGTCACCAGCGGGTTGCTGTCGGTGAACAGCACCGACACGCCCTCCGGCGCGTCGAGCAGATGGGTCCGTAGCGACGCGCCGGCGCTCGGGTCATGCCAATAGGCATGCGCGCCGAGCGCGTTCTCGCCATTGTCGGTGCCCCTGATCAGCCAGCCCGGATTGCCGATGTCGAGGATCGCCGGGTGGAAGAAGGCGAGGAACACCGCGATCGGCAGGAGCAGCAGCAGGACGGGGGTGGCAAGGCGGGGCATGCGCGGCACCGTGCTCCCGATGCAGCGTATTTTTGGTTAACGGTGACGGCATGCAAAAAGGGACCGGCGGTTGCCCGCGCGGTCCCTTTTCGTATGTCGTTGCCTGGAAAGCGCCGTCACGGCGAGAGACCATGACGTCTGGCGGATCCGATCGGGCCGGCCCGCCGGGCGTTCCGATGCCGTAACCGGGGCAGGCCGCGCCTGCCCCGATGCCGGATCAGAAGTCCATGCCGCCCATGCCGCCCATGCCGCCACCGCCGGGCATGGCCGGAGCCTTGTCCTCGGGCAGTTCGGACACGGTCGCTTCCGTGGTGATCAGCAGGCCGGCCACCGAAGCGGCGTTCTGCAGTGCGGTGCGGACGACCTTGGTCGGGTCGATCACGCCGGCGGCCACCAGGTTCTCATACGTGTCGGTCGAGGCGTTGAAGCCGAACGACGTGTCGCTCTGGTCGAGCAGCTTGCCCGACACGACGGCACCGTCGTGACCGGCGTTCTGCGCGATCTGGCGGACCAGAGCCGTCAGCGACTTGCGGACGATATCGATACCGCGGGTCTGGTCCTCGTTGACGCCCTTCAGGCCGTCGAGCGACTTGGTGGCGTACAGCAGCGCCGTACCGCCGCCGGGGACGATGCCCTCTTCGACCGCTGCGCGGGTCGCGTGCAGCGCGTCGTCGACGCGGTCCTTGCGCTCCTTGACCTCGACCTCGGTCGACCCACCGACCTTGATCACCGCAACGCCGCCGGCGAGCTTGGCGAGACGCTCCTGGAGCTTCTCGCGGTCGTAGTCGCTGGTGGTGTTCTCGATCTGCGCACGGATCGCCTCGGTGCGGCCCTTGATCGCATCGGCTTCACCCGCACCGTCGATGATGGTGGTGTTGTCCTTGTCGATCGTGACGCGCTTGGCGGTGCCGAGCATGCCGACGGTGACGTTCTCGAGCTTGATGCCGAGGTCTTCCGAGATCATCTCGCCCTTGGTCAGGATCGCGATGTCCTCGAGCATCGCCTTGCGGCGATCGCCGAAGCCCGGTGCCTTGACCGCTGCGACCTTGAGGCCGCCACGCAGCTTGTTGACGACGAGCGTGGCGAGCGCCTCGCCCTCGATGTCCTCGGCGATGATGAGCAGCGGGCGACCCGACTGGACGACGGCTTCCAGGATCGGGAGCATCGCCTGCAGGTTGCTGAGCTTCTTCTCGTGGATCAGGATGTACGGATCGTTGAGTTCGACCGTCATCTTCTCCGGGTTGGTGATGAAGTAGGGCGACAGATAGCCGCGGTCGAACTGCATGCCCTCGACGACGTCGAGCTCGAAATCGAGACCCTTCGCTTCTTCGACGGTGATCACGCCTTCCTTGCCGACCTTCTCCATCGCTTCCGCGATCTTCTCGCCGACTTCACGGTCGCCGTTGGCCGAGATGATGCCGACCTGCGCGACTTCCGACGAACCCGAGACGGGCTTCGAGCGGGCCTTGATGTCCTCGACGACCTTCAGGACGGCGATGTCGATGCCGCGCTTGAGGTCCATCGGGTTCATGCCGGCGGCCACCGACTTCATGCCCTCGCGGACGATCGCCTGCGCCAGAACGGTCGCGGTGGTCGTGCCGTCGCCGGCGATGTCGTTGGTCTTCGAGGCCACTTCGCGCACCATCTGCGCGCCCATGTTCTCGAACTTGTCCTTGAGCTCGATCTCCTTGGCGACGGTGACGCCGTCCTTGGTGATGCGCGGTGCGCCGAAGCTCTTGTCGATCACGACGTTGCGGCCCTTCGGCCCAAGCGTCACCTTCACCGCATCGGCGAGGATGTCGACGCCGCGGAGGATGCGCTCACGCGCGTCGCGGCCGAATTTTACGTCCTTGGCTGCCATGGTGGCTACCCTTTCAGTTGGTCTGGAAATTCACAAAAGTCACACCAAGGAAGGTGTGACGCGAAGTCAGCCGACGATCCCGAGGATGTCGCTTTCCTTCATGATAAGAAGGTCTTCGCCGTCGACCTTGACCTCGGTGCCCGACCATTTGCCGAACAGGATCTTGTCGCCGGCCTTGACGTCGAGCGGGGTGATCGTGCCGTTCTCGGCGCGCGTACCAGTGCCGACGGCGACGACCTCGCCCTCCTGGGGCTTTTCCTTGGCGGTGTCGGGGATGATGATCCCGCCAGCCGTCTTTTCCTCGGCCTCGACGCGCTTCACGAGGACGCGGTCATGCAACGGACGAAAAGTCATTGCGAAGTCCCTCTTTCAGTCAGTGTTACAGATTTCTGGCACTCACGAAACGCGAGTGCCAACGGGGCGGATATGTGCCGGCCGCACGGGATCGTCAAGGCTCCCGCCGCGCAGAAAATCGCGATGCGGCGGCAGACGGTGCGCTGCGCGGGACGGCGGGCGGTGCGTCCTCCAATATCCGTTGGTGCTGAGCCTGTCGAAGCACCGTGAGACTCACCTGCCCTTCGACAGGCTCAGGGCGAACGGGTGGATGTGCGACGCCCCTCCCGGTTGGATCAGCGCGCGATCACCACGTCGCGGTAGCGTGGGTTGAGGAGGTGGAAGGCGAGCAGCGCGACGAGATAGGCGAGGCCGCAGGCGACGAAGAACGGGCCGTAGCTGCCGACGGTGTCGAGCAGCAGGCCGAGCGACTTGGAGGCGATGAAGCCCCCCGCCGCGCCGGCGAACCCGCCGAGCCCGATCAGCGTGCCTTGCGCATAGCGGGGAAACTGGTCGCCGGGCAGTGCGAACAAATTGGTCGAGAAGCCCTGATGCGCCGCGCAGGCGAGCCCGATCATGCCGACCGCGACCCAGATGCTGCTCGCCTGCGCGGCGAACATCACCGGCAGCGCGAACAAAGCGCAGACGAACATCGCGCGCTTGCGGGCACGGCCCACCGCGACTCCGCGCTTGAGCAGCCGCGACGAATACCAGCCGCCGGCGATCGCGCCGAAATCGGCGAGGATGTAGATGGCGACCAGCGGCGGGCCGAAATTCTTGAGATCGTAGCCGTAGCGGGTGTGGAAGAAATCGGGCAGCCAGAACAGGAAGGTCCACCAGACCGGATCGATCAGGAAACGACCGGTCATATAGGCCCAGGCCTCGCGATGGCGCAGCACGGCGAGGAAACCCGCGCGGCCGGCATCGTCGGCAGGCTCGGTCTCGATCCACGCGCGCTCCTCGGCGGTGACGCGGGGATGCGCGTGGGGCGGATGGTAGAGCCGCCACCAGGCGGCGAGCCAGACGAGGTTGAACAAGCCGGTGATGATGAACGCCCAGCGCCAGTCGAGCACCAGATTGACGACGATGAAGCCGATCAGCAGCGGCGTAACCACCGCGCCGACGTTGGCGCCGGCGTTGAAGATGCCGATCGCGAGCGCGCGCTCCTTGCGCGGAAACCATTGCGACGCCGCCGCGAGCGCCGAGGGATAGGTGCCCGCCTCGCCGAAGGCGAGCGGGATGCGCGCGATCGCGAAGCCGGTGGTCGAGGTGACGAGCGTCTGCGCGAAATGGCCGATCGTCCAGCTGCCCATCGCGAGCAGATAGCCGTTGCGCGCACCGATCCGGTCGATCAGCCAGCCGAACAGCAGGAAGCCGAAGCCATAGGCGACCTGGAAATAACCGGTGATGTCGCCATAACCCGCATTGCTCCAGCCATAGAGCGCGGTGAGCTGCGGCTTGAGCACGCCGAGCACCAGCCGGTCGATATAGCTCAACACCACCGCCGCGAAGAGCAGGCCGCAGATCAGCCAGCGGATGCGGCCGCGCGGCGGCGTCACCGCATGGACGGCGGTCTCGGGTGCGCTGACCGCGGCGTCGCCGATCTCGCTCACCTCACCAGCTCCACAAGGTGCCGTCTTCGAGACGGTTCACGGGCAGATAGGCGCGCTTATAGGCGTGCGTGGCGGCGAGGTCCGTGTCGATCGACACGCCGAGGCCGGGCGCGTCGCCCGGATGCATCGTGCCGTCGGTGAAGCGATAGGCGTGCGGGAAGACCGCGTCGGTCTCGGCGCTGTGCGGCATATGCTCCTGGATACCGAAATTGGGCACCGACAGGCCGAAGTGCAGCGCCGCCGCCATCGCCACCGGCGAGAGATCGGTCGCGCCGTGGCAGCCGGTGCGGACCTGATAGAGATCGGCGAGCGCGGCGATGCGGCGCAAATGGGTGATGCCGCCGGCATGGACGACGGTGGCGCGGATATAGTCGATGAGCTGATTCTCGATCAGATGCCTGGCATCCCAGATCGAGTTGAACACCTCGCCGACCGCGAGCGGCGTCGTGGTGTGCTGGCGGATCAGGCGGAAGGCGTCCTGGTTTTCCGCCGGGGTCGCATCCTCGATCCAGAACAAGCGATAGGGTTCGAGATCCTTGCCGAGCCGCGCCGCCTCGATCGGGGTCAGCCGGTGATGGACGTCGTGGAGCAGATGCACGTCCCAGCCGAGCGCCTCGCGTGCCGCGGCGAACAATTCGGGGACGACGCGCAGATATTTCTCGGTCGACCAGACCGCCTCATTCGGCAGGTCGCCGTCGGCGGGTTCGTAGCGCTGGCCCTGTTTGGCGACGCCATAAGTGGAGGCGAGCCCGGGCACGCCGCATTGCAGCCGGATCGCGCGATAGCCCTCGTCGCGGTGGCGCAATGCGGTCTCGATCGTGTCGGCGATCGTGGTGCCGTTGGCGTGGCAATAGACGAGGCAGGAGTCGCGCGCGGCGCCGCCGAGCAACTGATAAACCGGCAGGCCCGCGACCTTCCCCTTGATGTCCCACAGCGCCATGTCGACGGCGGCGATCGCGGTCATCGTCACCGGGCCGCGCCGCCAATAGGCGCCCTTGTAGAGATATTGCCAGACATCCTCGATCCGGTGCGCGTCGCGGCCGATCAGGCAGGGGACGACGTGATCCTCGAGATAGCTGGCGACGCTAAGTTCGCGACCGTTCAGCGTCGCGTCGCCGAGGCCGGTGGTGCCGTCGTCGCAGGTGATCTGCAACGTGACGAAATTGCGTCCCGGCGAGGTGACGATGACGCGAGCGTCGGTGATCGTGGGCATCGGATGATCCTTCAGGCGATGTCGAGCGCGACGGTCTGCACGTCGCGGCTGTTGGGGCCGGTCATGATGTCGAAGCGGCCGGGCTCGACCAGTTCGCGCATGTCACGGTTCCACAGGCGGAAGGCGTCCGGGCCGAGCGTCAGCCGGACGGTGCGGCTCTCGCCGGGCTTGAGCGTCACCCGCGCGAAGCCCTTGAGCGCCTTGACCGGGCGGGCGACCGACGACACCTGGTCGCGGACGTAGAGCTGGACGACCTCGTCACCGGTGCGGTCGCCGATATTGGCGACGTCGACCTCGACGTCGACCGATCCGGCCACGCCGATCCGCACCGCCGACAGCCGCGGCGGCGACAGGCGGAAGCGCGTGTAGCTGAGGCCGAAGCCGAACGGGAACAGCGGCGCGTCGTCGTCGAACAGATAGCCGCGCCGCGCCGACGGCTGGTGATCGTAATAGAAAGGCAATTGGCCGACGTCGCGGACCACCGTCACCGGCAGCTTCGCGCCGGGATTGACGTCCCCCCACAATGCATCCGCCATCGCGTGCCCGCCCTGCTGGCCCATATACCAACATTCTAGCATCGCATTGGCGTTCGCGACCACGGTCGGCCAGCTGGGCGGCCGGCCGTTAATCGCGACCACCACCACCGGCTTGCCGGTCGCCTTCAATGCGGTGAACAGCGCATTCTGCTCGCCGAGCAGGTCGAGCGAGGTGCGATCGCCGAGATGCGTCTTGGCATAGCCTTCGCGGCTGGTCTGCTCGGTGTCGCCGATCGCGAGGATCACAACGTCGGCGGACGCGGCCACCGTCACCGCCTCGGCGATCAGCGCGCGATTGCGGGCGGGATCGGCGAGCAGCACCTCGTTCGCGGACCGATCCTCGCTCTGGGTGATGAACACGCCCTGCGCGTGGACCACCTCGGCCCTGCCCTTCAGCTTGGCGCGGATGCCGTCGAGCAGCGAGACGGGATCGGTCGGGATCGACGAATAGCCGCCGAGCCGCGCGACCGCCGCATTGGGGCCGATCACCGCGACGCGGCGATGACGGTCGACCGAGAGCGGCAGCGTGCCGTCGTTCTTGAGCAAGGCGATCGAGCGCGCCGCGGCCTCGCGGGCGAGCGCCAGCGCCTCGGCATTGGCCGTCAGGCGGGCAGCGGCGCGGGGATCGACGCGCGGCTCCTCGAACAGGCCGGCGCGAAATTTGAGCGTCAGCATGCGGGCGCAGGCGGCGTCGATCGCGGCGACGCTCACCTTGCCGGCGCGGACCTGATCGGCGAGCGTGCGATAGGCGACGCCGTCGGGCAGGTCGCTGTCCACCCCGGCGGCGAGCGCCAGCCGCGCCGCCTCGCCGACGTCGCCGGCGATATGGTGGAAATAGTCGAGCTCGGGGATGGCGGCGTAATCGCTGACGATCGCACCGTCGAATCCCCATTCGCCGCGCAGCACGTCGCCGAGCAGCCAGCCATTGGCGTGGCTGGGGACGCCGTCGATCTCGTTGTAGGAGGGCATCACCGCCCCTACCCCGGTCCGCTCGACCACCGCGCGGAACGGCGGGAAATAGCTTTCGCGCAGCTCGCGCTCGCCGATCTGCGCGGGCGCGACATTGTTGCCCGCCTGCGGCTGGCCGTGGCCGGTCATGTGCTTGAGCGTCGCGAACACCTTGCCCGGCGCCAGCTCCCGCCCCTCACCCTGGAGGCCGTGGACCGCGGCGACGCCCATCTCGCCGCACAGATAGGGATCCTCGCCGAACGTCTCCTCGATCCGCCCCCAGCGCGGGTCGCGGGCGATGTCGACCACCGGCGAGAGCGCGAGCACGGTGCCGTGCGCGCGCACCTCGCGACCGATCACCGACTGGACGCGGGTCATCAGATCGGGATCGAAGCTGCCGGCGAGCGCGATCGCCTGCGGGAAGCTGGTCGCCTCGGGGGCCATATAGCCGTGCAGCGATTCCTCGTGGAACAGCACGGGAATGCCGAGCCGCGTGCTGGTGCGCGACCAGTCCTGCGCGGCGTTGACGAAGGCAATCGTGTCGGCGGGCTTGCGCCAGCGGCCGGTGACGTCGGTGCCGGTGTTGGTCGCGGTCGCCGCGCCGCCGCGATCCGACGGCCGCGCGATCTGGCCGATGCCGTTTGGATAAGCGGCGCTGGCGCGGGCCGGATCGAAGCCGCGCGCCTCGTCCATCACGTCGCGCTTGGTGGTCGACAGCGTGATGAGCTGCGACACCTTCTCGTCGAGCGTCATCCGGCCGAGGAGGTCGCGGACCCGCAGGTCGACCGGCGCGCGCGCGTCCTTGTAGAGCGGCAAAGCCGGTCGCGCGGCGGCGGGAAGCAACGCCATCAGCGACACCCCCGCACTCCAGCGCAACACCTCACGACGGGACGAAACGGCAGGACGCGACGTCAAGACAGGCTCTCCAGGATTGGCAAACCAATACGATGCGGCTTGCCTGTTATGTTGATAGCGATAACATGAAAGCTGGACCGCGGACTTGTCAATCGTTCGCGACGGGAGAGTGAGATGAAAGGGTATCGTGCGCTGATCGGAGCGCTGGGCGCAAGCTGGCTCGCGCTGGCCAGTCCGGCATTCGCCGACGACGGCTATTCCTTGTGGCTGCGGACCAGTGCCCCGGCGACCGGTCAGGCCGCCGTGACGCGGCTGGGCGACAGCGCGACGCTGCGGCTCGCCGAGAGCGAGCTGCGTCGCGCGCGGCCCGCGGGGACGCCGCCGGTGGTGGTCGCGACCGCCGCCGCGCCGGGGATCGCCGCGCTGGGCCTCCCCTTCGCCGGATTGGGCGACGAGGGCTATCTGGTCCGTCGCGTGACGCTTGCGGGCCGAAGCGTGCTGCTGGTCGCGGGCAACGGCGATCGCGGCACGCTGTACGGCGCCTTCGCGCTGCTGCGCGCGCTCGGCACCGGCGATCGTGCCGAGACGGTGGCGTTGCGCTCGGCGCCGAAGGTCAAGCTGCGCGTGCTCAACCATTGGGACAATCTCGATGGCACCGTCGAGCGCGGCTATGCCGGCCAGTCTTTATGGGATTGGTGGACGCTCCCCGATTTCGACGATCCCCGCTACACCGATTACGCCCGCGCCAATGCCTCGATCGGCATCAACGGCACCGTACTCAACAACGTCAACGCCAAAGCGGACAGCCTGACCGCGCCTTATATCGCCAAGGCGGCGAAGCTCGCCGCGGTGTTCCGGCCATGGGGGATCAAGGTCTATCTGTCGGCGCGCTTCTCGGCGCCGATCGAGCTCGGCGGATTGAAAACCGCCGACCCGCGCGACCCGGCGGTCGCCGCCTGGTGGCGTGCCAAGTCGGACGAGATCTATCGCGCGATCCCCGATTTCGGCGGCTTCCTCGTCAAGGCGAACAGCGAGGGCCAGCCCGGCCCGCGCGACTATGGCGCGAGCCACGCCGATGGCGCCAACATGCTCGCCGCGGCGGTGGCGCCGCATGGCGGAATCGTGATGTGGCGCGCCTTCGTCTATGCCGAGACCGACCCGACCGATCGCGCCAAACAGGCCTATAGCGAGTTCAAGCCGCTCGACGGCCGCTTCGCCGGGAACGTGCTGGTGCAGGTGAAGAACGGCGCGATCGACTTCCAGCCGCGCGAGCCCTTCCATCCGCTGTTCGGCGCGATGCCGAAGACGCCGCTGATGATCGAATTCCAGATCACCAAGGAATATCTCGGCTTCGCCACCCACCTCGCCTATCTCGGCCCGCTGTTCGCCGAGACGCTGCATGCGAAGACCGGTCGCCGCCGCGACGAGACCGTCGCCGACGTCGTCGACGGATCGGCGGAGGGCCATAGGCTGACCGGCATGGCCGGCGTCGCCAATATCGGCCGCGACCGCGACTGGAGCGGATCGACCTTCAACCAGGCCAATTGGTATGCCTTCGGCCGACTCGCCTGGGACCCGGACCTTACCTCCGAGGGGATCGCGCGCGAGTGGGCGGCGCAGACCTTCGGTACCGATCCGCAGGTCGTCGCCACCACGACCGCGATGATGGCCGGATCGCGCGAGGCGGCGGTCGATTACACCGGCGCGTTCGGGCTCGCGCATCTGATGGCGACCGGCCATCATTACGGACCGGGTCCGTGGGTCGCCGATCTGGCGCGGCCCGAGTGGAACCCGACCTATTATCATCGCGCCGACCCGGACGGAATCGGCTTCGAGCGCGGCCGTAGCGGCAGCGATGCCATCGACCAATATGCCCCCTCGGTCGCGCGCCAGCTCGCCCGGCCGGAGACGACGCCGGAACGCGAATTGCTGTGGTTCCACCATGTCCGCTGGGATCGCCGCATGGCCGACGGGAAGACCTTGTGGGAGGATCTGGTCGCGCATTACGATGCCGGCGTCGGCTATGTCGCCGGCATGCAGCGGCAATGGGACACGCTGCGCGACAAGATCGATGCCGAACGCTGGCAGAAGACGGCGACCTATCTGGCGATCCAGCAGCGCGAGGCGCGCTGGTGGCGCGATGCCAGCCTCGCCTATTGGATGTCGGTCAACCACCGCCCGCTGCCCGCCGGGGTGGCGGCACCCGAACACGACCTCGCCTGGTACAAGGCGCAGAGCTACCCCCATGCGCCGGGACATACGTCGTGACGCGGTCGCGGTAACGCTGCTCCTCCCCGTCTCAATCTCTGTTTGGCCTAACCGAAACCGATTGACTTGCTGACCAATACGGAGAAGATAGCGCTATCAAGGCCGCGACAGACGGGCATGACGAGGGACGGGGATGGCTGGAGCATCGCTGACATTGCTGACGGGCGTTCGCCCCGCGCCGACGATGCCGGAGACGGCATCGCGCCGGAGTGATGCGTCGTTCGTCGCCTTCATCATGACCGAAACCTGATCCGCATCCGACGTCTCCGCCGGTGGCCGTCGGCCGCCGGCGACAATCCATGCTGCGCATGCCGCGACGACGGCAGCGCGTCACCAGAGAGGAACCTGAAGTTGAGCACCGTCCGCACCCTTCGCCTGCGCCGCATCGCGCTCCTGTGCGCCACCACGCTCGGCACGCTGGGCGCGTCGATGGCCGCGGCGCAGGCCGTGCCGCCGCCGCAGGAACAGACCCCGGCCGACGGCCAGGACAACGGCCCCGCCGTGGCGCCCGTGCCGCAGACCGACCAGAGCCAGGGCGCGCCGGGTGAGGACATCGTCGTCACCGGCTATCGCTCGAGCCTCGCCAAGTCGACCGAGTCCAAGCGTGCCTCGACCGGCTTTACCGATTCAATCTTCGCCGAGGACATCGGCAAGTTCCCCGACACCAACATCGCCGAATCGTTCAACCGCATCCCCGGCGTGACGATCACCCGCGACGTCACCGGCGAAGGCACCAACGTCGCGATCCGCGGCCTCGGCTCCAATTTCACCAACGTGACGCTGAACGGCGCGACGATCGCCGTCGCCTCGTCGGGCGCTACCGATGCGCAGGGCACCGACCGTTCGGTCGACCTCAGCTTCTTCCCGACCGACCTGTTCACCAAGCTGACCGTCAACAAGAGCTATACCGCCGACCTGCTCGAAGGCGGCGCGGCGGGCAATATCGACCTGCGCTCGGCCCGCCCGTTCGACCGCAACACCTCGTTCCTCGCCTATAACATCCAGGGCACCAAGCAGACTCCCGAGGACCGGATCGGCGCGCGCGGCTCGCTGATCGGCAGCTGGCGCAACGATACGTTCGGCATCCTCGCCGGCGTGTCGGCGCAGCGCCTGTTCACCGAGACGCGCGGGTTCGAGACGATCGGTTATACCAACCCGGCGCTCACCGCGGCGCAATGCGGCGCGACCTCGGGCTGCAACAGCACGGGCGGCGGCAATTGGACGATCCCAGCGACGGTACCGGTCGGCGCCGGTGCCAGCCTCGTCGCCGGTACGCCGATCAACAGCGCCTTCCTGCTCGCCAACAATCCCGGTGCCTCGATCCAGCAGATCGACAACGGCCTGCTGCCGCGCCTCGGCCGCATCGCCAACATCCGTGGGCCGCGCGACCGCCTGAACGCGATTCTGAGCGCCGAATGGCAGCCGACCGACACGCTGCATTTCTATATCGACGGCCTGTACGGTTATAAGAAGAACGACCTGATCCGTGAGGACATGGCGTGGATCGTGCGCAACGGCGCGTCGATCCCGACCAACCTCACGTTCGACAAGGCCGATTGCAGCGCCGGCTGCACCGTCACCGGCGGCACCTTCGCCAATGCGCAATTCTTCGACGAATTCCGTCCGTATATCGAGACCACCAAGCTGTTCAGCGTCAATCCCGGCGGCGAATGGGAGATCGACGACAAGCTCAAGCTGACGCTGCAAGGCAATTACGCGCGCTCGACCTTCCACCGCGAGAGCCCGACCGTGGGCTTCACCACCCCGCTCGGCGTCGGCAACACCGTCACTTATTCGAACGACGGCGGCATCCCGAGCATCAAGAGCAATCTCGATCTCAACGATCCCGCCAATTTCGGCTGGTACGCCGGCAGCCGCGTCAACATCCAGGACGAGCGCCGGCTGAACGTCAACAAGGGCTTCCGCGGCGATCTGACCTGGGGCGACAAGGCGCTCAACCTGAAGGTCGGCGGCGCGTTCGACGACGTGTCGCGGCGTATCCGCGGTTACGACAACAGCCAGGCGTGGCAGAATGCGGTCTGCGGCAACAACCCCAACGTGTCGCTGCAATCGCCCAATTCGCAGCCGCCCTGCGAGGGCCTGAACGCGCCGGGTGTGATCCCCGCGGGCTATCCGACCTATCCGGGCCTCGGCACCGGGGCGACCGCCGGAACCAGCGGACCGGTCAGCTATGGCGGATCGCTGATCCCCAACAGCGCCGTTCCGACCTATCTGAGGCCCGGCCCCGCCGGTTTCGTGACGGTCGATTTCCCCGCCTTCGCGGCGGCGAGCAACTATGACTTCTATCACGACAATGCGCCCGAGAGCGGCGGTGCCAACACCGGTGCCAGCGGCGGCTCGATCCGCGAGGTGGTGAAGTCCGCCTTCGCCACGGTGAACGGTGCACAGGAGCTGGGCGGCAACACGCTGCGCTTCAACGTCGGCCTGCGCTACGTCAACACGATCCAGACGATCGCGGGACGCGTCTCGCTGCCCGATCCGCGCAACACGACGGCGACGGGGGCCACCCTGCCCGACGGCAGCCGCTATCCGAACATCGTCAACGTCGTGTCGACCCGCAACGAATATGCGAAATGGCTGCCCGCCGCGACCTTCGCCTACGACCTGAGCGAGCATGCGGTGGTGCGCGTCGCCGGATCGCGGACGATGACCCGGCCCGATCCGTCGGCGCAATTGCCCGGCGTCAGCTTCGGCGCGCCGTCCGCCGACCAGGCGAACATCGGCAATCCGGCGCTGTCGCCGTACATGTCGACCAACCTCGACCTCGGTTTCGAATATTATACCGGGCGCGAGGGCGTGATCAGCTTCAACGCGTTCCGCAAGGCGATCACCGGCTTCACCAACACCTCGATCACCACGGCGCCGTTCACCGCGCTGGCGCAATATGGCATCACCTACGATACGCTGAATTCGACGCAGCAGATCGCGATCAACTCGCGCGGCGGGCCCAATACCGCGCAGGTGCAGGTGACCTCGCAGGTCAACGTGCCCAACAAGCTGACGATCAACGGCCTCGAATTCCAGTGGGTCCAGCCGCTCGACTTCCTGACCCGGCATATCGGCGTGACCGGCTTCGGCTTCAACGCCAACGCCACGATCGTCGACCAGACCAGCAGCGGCCCCGCCACCGCATTCGGCGTCGCACCGTTCACCTACAACATCACCGGTTATTACGAGAAGAACGGCATCATGCTGCGCGTCTCGACGACCTCGCGCGAGGGTTCGCAGAACAGCGGCACCGCGCAGAACGGCATCCCGGCGGCGGCGCTGTACGGCACCGATTACACCACCTACGATTTCTCGTCGTCGTTCGACCTCGACAAGATCTTCGGTTTCGCCGGAGCGCCGCAGCTCACCGTCAACGTCGCCAATTTCACCAACGCGACGCTGCGCTCCTACTTCCAGTTCGAGAATGCGACCTTCACCCAGTACAAGCCCGGTCGCCAGTTCCTCGTCGGCCTGCGCGGCACCTTCTAGGCCGGAGCGACTGTCAGGGTTCTTGCGAAAATTCCTCCCCCGCAAGGGGGAGGTGGCGCGGCGAAGCCGTGACGGAGGGAGAGGTAAGCGGTCACTTCGGTTCCGTGTCCTCCCCCTCCGTCATGCCTGCGGCATGCCACCTCCCCCTGGCGGGGGAGGACTTTCAATGAATACCGATTTCGCCTGAGTCGATCGCCGATGGCGCGGACGGGGTTGTCCTGCGGTGACGGAGCCAGATAGGGGAACACCATCTGACCCGGGAGTGCCGTTTGGAAGCCGTATCGATCGTCCTGTTCCTGTTGCTCGCCGTCGTCATGAGCGGCGCGGTGTCGCGCATGCTGCCGGTGTCGGTGCCGACGCCATTGGTTCAGATCCTGCTCGGCGCGGTAATTGGCCTGTCGACCTCCTATCGCGTCGAGCTCGATCCCGAGCTGTTCTTGCTGCTGTTCCTGCCGCCGCTGCTGTTCCTCGACGGCTGGCGCATCCCCAAGGACGAATTGCTCAAGGATCTGTCGACGGTGGTCGAGCTGGCGCTCGGCCTCGTGCTGCTGACGGTGATCGGCATGGGCTTCTTCATCCACTGGATGATCCCGGCGATGCCGCTCGCGGTCGCCTTCGCGCTCGCCGCCGTGGTGTCGCCGACCGACCCGATCGCGGTCTCGGCGATCGCCGCGCGGGTGCCGATCCCGAAGCGGATGATGCATATCCTCGAAGGGGAATCGCTGCTCAACGACGCCTCTGGCCTCGTCTGCCTGCGCTTCGCGATCGCCGCGGCGCTGACCGGCACCTTCTCCGCCGCCTCCGCCGCGACCAGCTTCCTGTGGGTCGCCGGTATCGGCCTCGCGGTCGGCATCGTCGTGACGCTGGTCGTCACCCGCATCAAGGCGTGGGTGTCGCGGCGGTTCGGCGAGGAGCCGGGCTCGCAGATCCTCGTCAGCCTGCTGATCCCGTTCGGATCGTATCTGCTCGCCGAGCATATCCATGCCTCGGGCATCCTCGCCGCGGTGTCGGCGGGGGTCACGATGACCTTCGCCGAAATCTCGCGACAGGCGCTGGCGACGACGCGGATGCGGCGCAATTCGGTCTGGGACACGATCCAGTTCGCGCTCAACGGCATCATCTTCGTGCTGCTCGGCGAGCAGCTTCCCGCGATCCTCGCCGGCGCCAAGTCGACCGTGCTGCTGACCGGCCATCACGGGCCGGAATGGCTCGGCCTCTACGTGCTGGCGATCGTCGCCGGCCTCGCGCTGTTGCGCTTCGGCTGGGTTTGGGTGTCGCTGCGACTGACCCTGCTGCGGCGGCGGCTGAACAGCGAGGCGACGCTGCACAGCCCCGACTGGCGGCTGGTCGCGGCCATGTCGCTTGCCGGGGTGCGCGGCGCGATCACGCTGGCGGGCGTGCTCACCATCCCGCTGACGATGAACGACGGCAGCCCCTTCCCTGCCCGCGACCTCGCGATCTTCCTCGCCGCCGGGGTCATCATCGTGTCGCTGGTGCTGGCGAGCATCGCATTGCCGATCCTGCTCAACGGCCTGACGATGCCGGCCGAGCCGTCGAAACAGGCCGAGGAGGACGCCGCACGCGTCGCCGCCGCGGAGGCGGCGATCTCGGCGATCGAACGGTCGCAGCACGACCTCGCCGAGCGTGACGGCAACGCCGATTTCTACGCCGCCGCCGGCACGCGGGTGATGGACCTGTACCGCGAGCGGATCGAGAGCCGCAGCGGCTCGGCCAAGGCGTCAGCGGAGGCGCGGTTGCAGGACCGGCTGGAGCGCACCTTCCGCCTCGCCGGGATCAAGGCCGAGCGCGCCGCGGTCGTCGAGCAGGTGCGCGAGCGCGCGATCGGCAGCGCCACCGCGCAGAAGCTGATCCGCGAACTCGACCTGCTCGAGGCGCGCTACCGGATCTGACGGTCAGCGCGCGGCGAGCGTCGCGCGGCCGATGCCGCCGCCGCTCTGCTTGGCCTGGTAGAGCGCGGCATCGGCGAGCGCGACCAGCTCGTCGAGATCGCTCTCGTCGCCGCCGGCGGTCACGAAGCCGAGGCTGACGCCGATCTCGATCTGATGCGTGTCGATCTCGTAAGGCGCCATGATCCGCCGCACGAGGGTGCGCGCGAAGAGGTCCGCCTCGCTCTGGCTGCGCACCCCCGACTGGATGATGACGAACTCGTCGCCACCGACCCGCGCCGCCGTGTCGTGCGGCTGGAGCACCGAGCGGACGCGATCGCTGACCGCGGTCAGCAGCGCGTCGCCGGTCGGATGGCCATAGCGGTCGTTGACCGGCTTGAACGCGTCGAGATCGAGGCAATGGATCGCGATATCATATTCCTCGCGCATCTGGCTGGTGAACGCCTCGCGCAGGCCGAGCCGGTTGGGCAGCTTGGTGAGCGGATCGACCCGCGCCAGCGCCGCCATCGCCTGACGCGTGATGATATGTTGGCGCGTCGCCTGATAGAGATGGCGGATGCTCTGGAATGCGGCGAGCATGAAGCAGATCAGGCTGGCACCGAGCAATTGATGCGGGCTGTCGGCCCGCAGCATCGCGCTGATTGCGATCGGCATCGCGCTGAGCACGAGGCAGGCGGTCGCCAGCCACGGCCGGATCGAAGTGTGCGCGACCAGCCCCGAGCAATAGCCGAACAGCAGGCCGGTCGCGAGCATCTGCAACAACACCGCGTCGTGGACGAAGGCGCGCGCGCCGAGCATCCCCAGCGAGAATGCCAGACCGAGGCTGAACACGGCGAACGCCTGCGCCCAGCGGTCCTGCCGGCGCACCGCCAGATCGGCCCGCCGCTGATGCGCGGCGATCAGCGCCAGCTTGAGCGTCGCGCAGACGACGCCGGACACCAGCGCCCCCCAGGCGATGGGATCGTGCAGGTCGCTGGCGATCTTCAGTCCCAGCGCCGTGAAGATCGCCGTCATCACCGCATTCGGCAGCGCCGTCGCGAACAGCGCGTTGCGCAGCTCGACTCGCACCGGCTCGGCGGTCGTACGGCGAGAGGAAGGCGACGTCATGGTCATCGGTTACCGCGATACAACGAATTAGGGGTTAATTTCACGCCAAATTGGCTGTTCCCGCAAGTAAAGTGCGCAAGGCCTTTAATGTCTAATTTGGACTCAATCGAAGGGCTGCTGGTTTATCGGGTCGCGGTGGCGGTCGAGCATTTGTGACGCTGGAGAGAGACAAATCTACCAGCGATCGGGTATTGGCTGCACCTTCGTTCCTTAGGTCGACATCTAAGACTGCGCATCCCGTCGACACCGCACGGGCATGGCGTCGCAGAAGCCGGTAGCGTCACGCACGATGATGCGTTCGCACGCCGCTGCGATAGTCGTCGCAAGACCCCGCACCTTCCACCAGCTGGGCTATCGCACATGGCTGCAGTGATGAGGCTCGATCGATTTCCTCATTAGATTCGTCACCCCGGACTCGTTCCGGGGTCCACCGGGCCGCGAGAGAACGGCGTCGAATCAAGCCTTTCTCCTCGCCGCGGGGTGGACCCCGGAACAAGTGCGGGGTGACGGGGTGGGCTTGGAAGACGGCAGGCTCGCACGAGCGTCCATCTACGATCGCCCTGCTCACACCGGCAAGCTGCTGCATTTCCTGCATTCGTCCGCGCGATTATGCGACGGGCCGAGGGCCGCCGACGGCATTCGTTTGTTTCTTCTACACTTCTGTTGCGCATGGTAACCATATGACCGGTCTCATTTCCCGCCTCAGACGGCTGCGCCATTCCGATCAGGCGATCGCCGCCTCGGTGCGCGAGACGCTGGTAGAATCGCTTTATGCCTCGCCGCAGTCGCTGGTGATCGGCGCGCTGACCAGCAGTGCGATCGTCGCGATCGTCGCGCTGGTCAGCGGTACGCCGTCGATGCGCGCCTGCGCGGTGGCGATCGCGGTCGTCGCCAGCATCCGCGTCGGCGACGCCGTCCGGCTCCACCGCCGCAGCCCGACCCACGCGCTGCCGACCGGCGCCTGGGCCCGGCGGCAGGAGTTCATCTATCGCGCCGGTGCGGTCTGCTATTCGGCGTTGCTCGGCACGTTCGGCATGCTGACGCTGATCAACAGCAGCGACGGCGTCCTCCAGTTGCTCGCGGTGACGACGACGATCGGCTATGCCGCGGGCATCGCCGGGCGCAACGCCGGCCGGCCGTGGATCGCGCTGGCGCAATTGTGCTTCGCCTCGCTGCCGCTCGCCGCCGGGCTGATCGTCTCGCTCGAACCGCTCAAGATGGCACTCGCGGTGGTCATCCTGCTGTTCGTCGTCGCGATGATGGACATCACGCTGCAAACCTATGGCGTCATCCTCAAGGCCACCGTCGTCTCGCGCGAGAAAGCGGCGCTGGCCGAGCATCATGCCGCGATGGCGCGCCGCGACGACCTGACCGGCGTCGCCAACCGCACCGCCTTCCGCGAACAGTTCGAGGCGCGGTTGCAGGCGCTGGCCGGGGCCGACCGTCGCCTGGCGATCCACTGGATCGACCTCGACCGCTTCAAGGAGATCAACGATTCCTTCGGTCATCTCGCCGGCAATGCGTTGCTCGCCGGCGTCGCGCGCCGCCTCGATGAGGCGTTCGCGGGCCACGGCATCGTCGCGCGGCTGGGCGGCGACGAATTCGCCGTCGTCTGCGAGATCGCGGGATCGGAGGACGCGCTCGCCACCGGTCGTCGGATCATCGATCTGGTCGCGCTGCCGGTGCATCACAACGGCCGCATGCTGCACGTCGGCGCCTCGCTCGGCATCGCCATCGCCCCCGCCGACGGCACCGACGCCGACACGTTGCTCAAGAATGCCGACCTCGCTTTGTACCGCGCCAAGGACAGCGGCCGCGGCCAGATGTGCCTCTACGAACCGCTGATGGACGAGAAGATCGAGCGCAGCCGCACGCTCGCCGCCGATATGCAGGGGGCGCTGGAACGCGGCGAATTCCATCTGATGTTCCAGCCGATCTACGATCTGGCCGGCGAACGCATCCTGTCGTGCGAGGCGCTGCTGCGCTGGACCAGCCGCAACCACGGCGCGATCTCGCCCGCCGAATTCATCCCGATCGCCGAGGACAACGGCCTGATCGTCGCGATCGGCAGCTGGGTGATCCGCGAGGCGTGCCGCGTCGCCAGCGACTGGCCCACCGAGGTCAAGATCGCGGTCAATCTGTCGCCGATCCAGTTGCGCTCCGCCAATCTGCCGACGGTCATCATGGGCGCACTGGCGAGCAGCGGCTTCGCCGCCGACCGGCTCGAGCTGGAGGTGACCGAATCGGTGTTGCTCGAGGATATCGAGGCGTCGCTCGCCGCGCTCGACGCGATCAACCGGCTCCACGTCCGCACCACGCTCGACGATTTCGGCACCGGCTATTCGTCGCTGAGCTATCTCACCAAATTCCCCTTCCAGACGCTCAAGATCGACCGGTCGTTCATCACCGACCTCGAACAGAGCCATGCGTCGGTGGCGATCGTCCAGACGGTGATCGACCTCGCCGCCAAGCTCGGCATGCGCACCGTCGCCGAGGGCGTCGAGACGCAGGCGCAGCTCGACCAGTTGCGCCGGACGCGTTGCGACGCGGTCCAGGGGTATCTGCTGGCGCGGCCGATGCCGGCGAACATGGTCGGCGCCATGTTCGCCGGCGGAGCAGCGGGGAGCGAGGCCAGGGCGCACGGGCGCGCCTGACCCCGCATGGCTCAGGCCACCGCTTTGTCGAGCAGGCGCGATTGCGCGCCGACCAGACGGCGCATCAGCTTGAGGTCGGTCTCGTTGAGCCGCAGCGCCGCATCGGCCCACAGGTCGACCACCGCCTCCAGCTCGGCGAGCGGCAGCGGGTTGACCGAGCGCGACGCCTCGTAGATCGCGCAATGGCCGCTGTGCCGCCGCCGGTTCTGGCGGATGTAGGTCTCCACCTCGGCACGCCCCCGCCCCGGATCGGCGAGCGCGTGGATGATGCCGAGGTCGTAGAGTTCCTCCGCGCTGTACGAGCGGCCGCTGAGGATCATCTGCTCGGCCCGCGCCGAACCGAGTCGCCGCGACAGGAAGCAATGCGCCCCCATCCCTGGGAACAGCCCGAAATTGGTTTCGGGCAGGCCGAAACTGGTGCCGCGCTCGGCGATGACGACGTTGAACGACAGCAAGGCCTCGAAGCCGCCGCCCAACGCGTCGCCCTCGACCAGCCCGATGGTGATGATCGGCCGTTCGAGGCTGAGCATGTTGCGATGGAGGATGCGGACGCAAGCCCGGCCGTAGCGGACCAGGGCGTCGCGATCGCCGTGCCGGATGTGCGTGGCGAACAGGTCGAGATCGCCGCCCAGCGAGAAGACGCCGGGAAAGCGCGAGCCGAGTACCAGATAGCGGATCGGCATCGCGCCCGAGCCATGCGCCGCGACGATATCGTCCTGCCATTGGTCGAACGCGGCGAGCAGACCGGGATTGAAGCTCGGCCGGCTGCGCTGGCGCATATAGGTCCACAACGTGCCGAGGTCGGGATCGAACTCGGTCTCCAGATCGGTCAGGTCGAACGGCGCGCGCCGGATCGGCTGATGGGGAAGCTCGGCCGCGACCGGACCGGATTGCGTCCTCCGCTGAACGGGTACGACGGGGGGATATTCGAGGGTCATGACGACGTCCTTCTGCACGTACAGCAAGGTGCTGCGGCCGGAGTCTACGTCGAAACGCCGCGCTAAGCGGCTGATGGATAAGGGGTCGTGGCGCATGCCATACGGCGTTGGCCGCAGCGCCGGCACCTTACCCCGCTTCGCCGCTTACGATCTGGTTACCCTTCGCGGTTACGATCCGTCGCGAGGGAGAACACCAATGACCTGCTACATCGTGCTCGGTGCGTTCATTGCCAGCAACGTGGCCCTGATTGCAGGGGTGATGCTCAACCAGCGGGGGTGAGCGCTCTGCGCCCGGCCGCTGCGGCGGTGGGGCTATGAAAAGTGCCCGCCCCTTTTGACGGAGGCGGGCAGAGGCTGCATGCCCGATGAGAGGTTCCGACTCAGTCGGCCATGCTGAAGCCTACGCTCACCATGACGAGTCGTCTTGAGCAAAATCGCTGCTTGGCTTGCCGCCACCGGCTCTCTCCATCCGATACCGCGCCGATCGTGAGTCACGACACGGCGGCTCCAAGAATCTGGACGCTCGATCGGGCCACATCTCGTGAGCGCGAGGAGGAGCCAGCCCGTCGCAGGCGGACGCCAAGCATGCCGTGATCGTCCGACGTTGCATGTCGCCGTACAGAGTATAGGTCGAGGGGAGCGACCGGATGCAGCGTATCCGGATGATAAGGCGCCGGCGACGACCGCACGCCATCAGAGAGGATTATGATGCGATCACCGCCGCTTATCGCCACCCTGCTGCTCGGGGCCGTCCTGCCCTTGCCGCTCGCCGCACAGGTCCCTGCGGCCGGCACCGCGGGCGTCATCGCCAACGCCGGTCCCTACAATGTCGCTATCCTGGCCGGGGGCATCGGGGTCGAGCGCCCCCTCGACAAGGCCGGCGACGCGGTCGCGCCGGGCGCATCATGGACGCTCTCCACATGGGTGCGCCCCGATGCGAGCGCGGCCAACGGCATCCTGATCGCCGTCGGCGACCCGCTCGGCGCCTGCCGTTGCCTCGGCCTGATCGACGGCCGGTTGAGCGTCACGGACGGCGCGGTGCGGATGACCGGCGGCGGCAGGCTTGCCGCCGGCCGCTGGACGCAGGTCGCGGCGGTCGCGGACGGCCGGACGCTCACGCTCTATGTCGACGGTCGCGCCGTCGCGACGCGGGCGAGCCGCCCGTCCGGGGTCGCGCCGCGGCTGGCGATCGCCCCGGTCGTCGGCGCGGGCGACGCGCTGCGGCATTTCGGCGGATCGCTCGCCGATGCGCGCTTCATCCCCGCCGCGCGAGGCGCGAGCGAGATCGCCGCCGCGGCTCGCGATCGGCCGGATTTCGCCTCGGTGCAATTCTGGCAGGTCGGCGTCGGCTGGCCCTTCCAGAAGCAGGCGAACATCGGCCTCACCCAGCAGCAGGATGCCTGGACGCTGCCACGGGCGCGGGGCGTCGCGACGACGCCGCCGGCGGTGCGGCTGCCGTTGCCACCCACCGGTCTGGCGCGGGCCAGCGACGGACGCTGGCGGGTCAATGGCTGGCAACTCGCCGCCGCGCCCGAGGTTCGCGAGGACGGCGCGGCGCTGTCCCGGCCCGGGCGTGCGAGCGGTACCTGGCGTCCCGCGACCGTGCCCGGCACGGTGCTGACCACGCTGGTCGACCGCGGCGTCTATCCCGACCCCTATTACGGCCTCAACAACCTCAGGATCCCCGAAAGCCTCGCGCGCCAGGATTATTGGTACCGCACCAGCTTCACGGTGCCGGCGGAGGCGGCCGGCAAGCGGCTGACCCTGGTGTTCGGCGGCATCAACTACGCCGCCGACATATGGGCCAACGGCCGCAAGCTCGGCGATACGCGCGGGGCGTTCATCCGCGGCCAGTTCGACCTGACCCCCGTTGCCGGCGAAAACGTGCTGGCGGTCCGCGTTTCGCCACCGCCGCACCCCGGCATCCCTCACGAACAATCGATCAGCGGCGGCGTCGGGGAAAATGGCGGTCAACTCGCGATCGACGGGCCGACGTTCGTCGCGACGGAGGGCTGGGACTGGATTCCGGGCATCCGCGACCGCGACACCGGGTTGTGGCGCCCGGTCGATCTGCTCGCGCACGGCGACATACGGCTGCTCGACCCGCATGTCGTGACCGACCTGCCGTTGCCGCGCACCGATCGCGCCGACGTTTATGTCACCGTACCGATCCGCAACGATGGCGCGACACCACGCCAGGTGACCGTACGCGCCGCCTTCGGCGACGTCCGCGTCGAGAAGACGGTGACCGCGGCGCCCGGCGAAAGCCAGGTGGCGTTCACCCCGGGTGACTTCGCCCAGTTGCACGTCGCCAACCCCAGATTGTGGTGGCCGAACGGCTATGGCGAACAGGCGCTGTACCAGCTCTCGCTCGAGGCGCTGGCCGATGGCCGGATCTCCGATACCCGCACCGATCGCTTCGGAATGCGCGAGGTGAGTTATGATCTGTCGCTGTTCGACACCGCGGGGGCCCTGCGCCGGGTCAACGTGCAATTCACCGATGGCAGCCTGCGTGGCGAGCGGTTGCTCGACATCCGTCATGAGGCGATCAAGCAATCCCCCAACGGCTGGGCGGAATCGCTGACCGTAGCCGGCGAGCGATCACCCGCGGTGACGTCGGTCGCGACGACCATGCCGGAACCGCATCTGACGATCCGTGTCAACGGCGTGCCGATCGCCGCACGCGGCGGCAATTGGGGGATGGACGACGCCATGAAGCGCGTCAGCCGCGAGCGGCTGGCGCCATATTTCCGGTTGCAGAAGGAGGCGCATATGAATGTGATCCGCAACTGGATGGGCAACAACACCGAAGAGGAATTCTACGATCTCGCCGACGAGAACGGCATGATGATCCTGAACGACTTCTGGCAGTCGACCCAAAATGCGCAGGTCGAGCCGCAGGACCCGCAACTGTTCCTCAGCAATGCCGACGACGTGGTGCGACGCTACCGTAACCATCCGTCGATCATCCTGTGGTTCGGCCGCAACGAAGGCGTGCCCTATCCAGCGCTCAACGAAGGTCTGGACGACGTCATCGCGCGCGAGGACGGCACCCGCTGGTTCACCGGCAGCTCCAACGTCATCAACCTGCAGGGGTCCGGCCCCTATAATTACCGCCCGCCCGTGGGCTATTTCACCGGACTAGCCACCGGCTTCTCGGTGGAGACGGGAACGCCGTCGCTGTCGACGCTGGAATCGGTCCGAGCCACGATGCCCGACAGCGAGACCTGGCCGCTCAGCGACACGCTCGCCTACCACGACTGGCACGTCAGCGGGAACGGCGACACCAAGACGTTCATGGTGGCACTCGACACGATGTTCGGTCCCGCGACGAGCTTCGCCGATTTCGAGCGCAAGGCGCAGATGATGAATCTGGAAACGCACAAGGCGATGTACGAGGGGTTCCTCGGTCATCTCTGGACCAGGAATTCCGGGCGGCTGCTGTGGATGACCCATCCCGCCTGGCCATCGAACACCTGGCAGATCTACAGCTCCGACTACGACACCCACGCCGCTTACTACGGCGCGAAGAAGGCGGCGGAGCCGCTGCACGTCCAGCTCAACCTGCCGGGCAACGAACTGGTCGTGCTCAACACCACGCGCGAGGCACGCGCCGGCCTGCGCGTCTGCACCCGCGTCGTCGGCCTCGACAATGCCGAATTGTTCTCGCGCGAGGACCGGGTGAACGCCGCCGCCAACGCCGCCACCCCCCTCGCCGCCATTCCGCTGGATCGGCTGTTCGCCGCGCATCCGATGCTGCTCGTCAGGATCGAGATGTCCGACGCCTCGGGACGGATCGTTGCCGAAAACTTCTACTGGCGCGGCAAGGACGAGGCCGCCTATCGCGCGCTGAACGACCTACAGGCCGTAGCGCTGACCGCATCGGCCGCGGCGACGCGGGACGACGGCGACGATCGGGTGGTGACGGTGACCCTCGCCAATAACACGGCCGTCCCCGCGCTCAGCGCCAAGCTCACCTTGGTCGACATGCACGGCACGCGGGTTCTCCCGGCCTTCTACAGCGACAATTACGTCGCGCTGCTGCCCGGGGAGGAACGTCGTCTCGAGGTGCGTTATCCCAGGACCGGCGGCCAGGCGACCGGGCTGACCCTGCGGGGCTGGAACGTCGCGGCGGGAGACGTTGCGATTCGGTGACCCGAACCGTGCGGCGTCCCGCTGCCGGGACGCGCTCGCCAGGGTCGTTGCGAACCGCCGGTCGATGCGGCGTTTCGCAATCCCACTAGCCCGTTGCCCGCATGCTGATAGGCTGCGCCGATATCCGGCGCGACCGTCAGGCCGGGACGCCCGGAGAGACCTATGATGATACGCCTGCTCGCCACCGCCGTGCTCGCCGCTGTCACGGCGTCGCCAGCCGCCGCGCAGCTCAGGCTGCCGCATCTGTTCAGCGACCATGCCGTGCTGCAACGCGATCGGCCGCTGCATATCTGGGGTTGGGCCACGGCGGGGGCGACCATCGCCGTCGCCTTGCACGACCAGCGCGCGACGGCGGTCGCAGACCGGCTCGGCCGGTGGGAGGTGTGGCTGAAGCCCGCTGCGGCGGGCGGGCCGTATGTCCTCTCCGTCGACGGCGGCGCGACCGAGGGCGCGGTGCGGGTCCAGGACATCATGCTGGGGGACGTCTGGTTCGCCTCGGGCCAGTCGAACATGGAGTTCCCGCTCAAGGGCTTCGACGGGGCGCCGTTGAAGAACGCCGCGGCCGAGATCGCCGCCGCGACGAACCCGCGCGTCCGGCTCCTCCACGTCGCGCACAAGGCCAGCACCGTCCCGCTGCGCGACATCGACGCGACGTGGACGGCCACCACGCCGGCGACGGCGACCGACTTTTCGGCGATCGGCTATTTCTTCGCGCGCGAGATCGCGGCACGCGAGCACGTGACGGTCGGCGTGATCGATTCGACCTGGGGCGGAACGCCCGCCGACAGCTGGGTATCGACCGACGCCTTCGCGACCAATGCGGCGCTCGCCCCGGCGATCGATGCGCGCGCGCGTTTCCAGCAGGACCAGACCGATGCCGACCTCGCCCTCGCCGCCGAAGCGCGGGAGGACGCCGCCATCCGCGCCACCGGCGGCACGCCGCCGACCCATCCCTGGCACCCGCCGGAGGAGGCATACCGGCCGTCGGCGCTCTACAACGCGATGGTCGCGCCGTTCACCGGCTACGGCATCAAGGGCGTGATCTGGTATCAGGGCGAGACCAACAGCAACGTTGCGCGCGCGCCTTATTACGCCGACCTGTTCCGCGGCCTGATCAGCGACTGGCGACACAATTTCGCGCAAGGCTCGTTCCCCTTCCTCTACGCACAGATTTCGTCGTTCGATTCGCCGGCCGAGAAATGGGGCCTGGTGCGCGACGCGCAACGCCGTGCGCTGGATTTGGTTGACACCGCGATGGCGGTGACCACCGATGTCGGTGATCCCGGCAATGTGCACCCGGGCGACAAGCAGACCGTCGCCGCCCGGCTCGCGCTCGCCGCACGCAACGTCGCTTATGGGGAACGCGTCGCCTATGAAGGCCCGTTGTTCCGCCAGGCGACCGGCGAGCCGGGCGGGATGCGCATCTGGTTCGACCATGGCGCAGGATTGACCAGCCGCGGCGCACCGGTGAGCGGTTTCGAGATCGCCGGCGCGAACCGCACCTTCGTCGCGGCGACCGCGCGGATCGAAGGCGACACAGTGATGGTCACCGGGCCGGTCCAGCAGCCCCGCTACGTGCGCTACAATTGGGCCAATGTCGTGCCCGTCAACCTCTACAATGCGGCAGGCCTGCCGATGTCGACCTTCACGTCCGAGGAGCGCATCCAGGGGCATGTCGCCTATCCCTGAGCGCATCACCGCGCGATCCCTCGTCACATCGGCGCCCGGCCGAGGCGCCGCGGGGCGGCGGCCGGCGCTGCGCGGACCGACGACGCACATGCAATCACACGAGAATGGAAGGTCAGCCGTGCTCAGAAAGACGTTGTTCCAGGTCATGGCTGCCGTGCTGGTGCAGGCCGCCACCCCGTCGTCGGCGCAGGAGGTGCTGGATCTCGACCCGAACACATTGGCGCCGTCGAAGGACCCGAAGCGGGTCGCGAACGGCCTCGCACCGACGCCGCCGATGGGCTGGAACAGCTGGAACAAGTTCGCCTGCAAGGTCGACGAAGCGACCATCCGCGCCACCGCCGACGCGATCGCGTCCAACGGCATGAAGGCGGCGGGATATCGCTACGTCGTCATCGACGATTGCTGGCACGGCACGCGCGACGCGAACGGCTTCATCACCGAGGACAAGGCGCGCTTCCCGAGCGGGATGAAGGCGCTGTCGGATTACGTTCATGCCAAAGGGCTGAAGTTCGGCATCTATTCGGATGCCGGCACGAAGACGTGCGGTGGCCGCCCCGGCAGCCAGGGGCACGAATATCAGGACGCGCTGCAATATGCGCGCTGGGGCGTCGACTATCTCAAATACGATTGGTGCTCGACGGGCGTTCGCAATGCCGAGGAAGCCTATGCCCTGATGGCGGACGCGCTCCGCGCTTCGGGTCGCGACATCCTGTTCTCGATCTGCGAATGGGGCAATTCCAGGCCGTGGCTGTGGGCGTCCAAGATCGGCAACATGTGGCGGACGACCGGCGACATCACGGACAAATGGACCGGGCATCACGGCTATAGCTGGGGCGTGGCGTCGATCGCCGACATGAATGAGCCGCTGTGGCCGTATGCCGGACCGGGCCATTGGAACGACCCCGACATGCTGGAGGTCGGCAACGGCGGCATGACCGACATCGAATATCGCGCGCATTTCGCGCTCTGGGCGATGATGGCCGCGCCGCTGATCGCGGGCAACGACGTCGTCCACATGGACCAGCCGACACGCGCAATCCTGCTCAACGCCGACGTCATCGCGGTCGATCAGGACGCAGCGGGTGTTCAGGGCCACCGCGTGTGGAAAGACGGTGATCGCGAAGTCTGGTCCAAACCCATGGCGGACGGGGGCCGGGCGATCTTGCTGTTCAACCGCGGCGAAACGCCCGCGACGATCGCCGCCGACTGGACGATGCTGGGATTGCCCGCATCGGTGCGGATGCAGGTACGCGATCTCTGGATGCAAAAGGACGTTGGCAGGCACACGAACCGTTACGCCGCGCAAGTCGCCCCTCACGGCGTCGTCATGCTCAGGCTAAAACACAAATTCTGAAGCCCCAATCGCTATCGCCACACAGCCGTCAAGGCACAGCGGCACATGTGGTCGATGCGGGACCGGATGTGAGCCAGATAGAATGGGTTCACAACGGACTTAATAGATGTTTGTTGCGCGCACTTGCTGCGGCGGCATCCTCGGCGCGCGGTGTGAGGCTGGGAACCTCGCACCATGCTGGGGGACATTATGATAACGAGATACCTTTCCGCCACTGCGCTGGCGTCCTTGACGCTGCTCGCCACGCCGGCAGCAGCACAATCCACACCACCGACGGGGGCCCGTACCACGCCGTCCGCAGCCGAACCGGGCGAAGGTGCCGATGGTACCGAAGCGCGCGACGGCGAGATCGTCGTGACCGGTTCACGGATCGCGCGGCCGGAGACGAGCGGCGTGCTGCCTGGCGCGCAAATTTCCGGTCAGCAGATCCAGAACCGCGGCTTCACCAACGCGCTGGAGGCGCTCAACGACAATCCGCTGATCGGTCCGGGCGCCAGCCCGCTAGACGGCAATAACGGCGGCCAGACCGCCAGCCTCGGCGCGGCGTTCGTCGACCTGCTCGATCTCGGCACCGCGCGCACCCTGACGCTTGTCAACGGCCGCCGCTTCGTTTCGGGCAACGCCGCATCCCTGTTCGTCGCCAACAATGCAACCGGCAGCCAGGTCGACGTCAACGTCATCCCGTCGACGCTGATCGACCGGGTGGACATACTGACCGTCGGCGGCGCCGCGGTCTATGGCACGGATGCCATCGCTGGCGTGGTCAACTACGTCCTCAAGGACAAATATGAGGGGTTCGAGGTACGCGGCCTGACCGGCATCACCGACCGCGGCGATGCCGGTCAATATCAGGCAAGCGCCATCGTCGGCAGGAACATCGCCGGCGGACGGGGAAACGTCGTTTTCTCGGCCGAATATACCCGCAACGACGGTTTGCAGGCGACGGCGCGCGATTTCCGCCTTGCCCGCCCCGGTTCATATACCAATCCGTTCAATGGCGGCGTCCGCAACCCCGCCTTCGCGCCGACTGCCTTCGTCGACGTCGCCAACCTCAACAACGGCGCCTTCCTCCGCTCGACCGATGACGGTCAACCGAGCTCGCGCTTCGGGCTGGGGTTCGTCAACCAGACCTACAGCAACCCCGGTACGGTGTTGAGCACCGCCAGCAGCAATTTCTATGCACCGTATACGCCGATCACGAGCGGCAACGGGGCCGCGCGGCGGACCAGCAATTTCATCACCTTCGCCAACGGCATCGCGCCGGTGGGTTTCGCGATCGCAGCCACCGACGCGTCCGGGCGGCGCACGACGATATCGACGCTCAACGACGGCTATTTCGCGACCACCGGCGCCCAGATTATCAAGGGCGGTCCGGGGGCCGACGCGATCTCCGGCAACGGTTTGAACGGTCGCACGACGCAGGCCGCCAATGTGCCGTTCACCACCTTCGCGCCCACGGCGCTGCCTTCCAACGTCACGGCGGCACAAGTGTTCGCGGCCTATGGCATCGTGCCGCCGGCGCAAACCGGCGGGCAGACCGCAAGCCAATATGGCTCTGCCCTCAACCTCCTCGCGATCAACACGCTTCAGGCGAACCGCTTCACCGCGCGCGAATTCTTTGCGGCCAATCCCGGCGTCAACGTCAATTATTATATCGGCACCTTCGACCCTCTGGTGCCACGCGTCGCCAACACGGACACAACGCTGGTCAACGTCAAGGTCAATGGCGGCACGGTCCAGGTCCCCGTCAACCAGGTGCTGCCGTTCCGCGCGGTGCCGCTCGAGTTCAACCCCGATGGATCGCTGCGCGAGATCCGCTTCACGGGGCCGGTCGGTCCGAACACGCCGCTGACGGTCAGCTCGTCGATCGGCGGCAATGGCGGTCTGCGCCGCGCATTGGAAAATACCGTGCTGCGCACGCAGCAGGACCGCTACATCCTCAATTTCCTGGGCCATTTCGATCTCAACGACGAGATCAGCGTCTTCACCGAGAACAATTACGCGAACGTGCTAAACCGTTCGCTCGGCAATATCGGCGGATCGCAAAACTACATCGCCTCGTCTCCCGAATATGCGCCGCTGCTGGTCAATTATAACAACCCGTATCTGACGGCGCAGAATCGGGCGGTTCTGGCGTCGGTCGGGATTTCGCCGACAGCGGCGAATAATGGTAATTTTCTCCTTACCCGACCGAACCAGGATATTCTCGGTGCGAACGAAATCACCAATCATCAGGAGACCTATCGTCTCGTCGGTGGATTGCGGTCGCGGTTCGAGTTGCTCGGCAAGGCCTGGAATGCCGAGGTATCCGGTACCTTCGGGCGATCGGTGCAGACGACGCGCATGCGATCGATCGCCGACCTCGAATATCAGCTCGCACTCGATGCGGTCGATCAGGGGCAGGCGACGACCGGCATCGCCAACGGCAATATCATCTGCCGTGCGCAGCTCTATCCCGGCCAGTATCTCGGCCGCACCCCAATCGGTACCGCAGAGAATCTTACACGGGTTCGCGGCGCCGACGGCATACCGACGCAGACGCTCGTCACGCCGGTCATCACGCAAAGCCTGATTGACGCATGCCGCCCGCTCAATCCGTTCGGCGACAACAATATGTCGGCGGAATCGAAAGCCTATGTCACCTCGCCGACGATCTTCCGCAACGTCTCGCAACAGACGTTTTTGCAGGCGACGTTCGGTGGCGGGCTGTTCGACCTGCCCGCCGGCGCATTGCTGTTCAATGCCGCCGGCGAATATCGGCGCGACGAGGCGGATTTCTCCTCCAACGAGCTGAACATCCTCGGTCGCAGCCGGCTTGCACCGTCAGCCAATACCCGCGGCCATACGACGACCTATGAAGTTGGCGGCGAACTGGTCGCCCCGATCGCTGGTCCCGACTTCCTGCCGTTCCTCGGCCACCTCGATTTCAAGCCGGCGGTGCGAGTGACGCAGCAGAGCGGGGCGTCCGACACGTACCGGACGCTGGCCGGCGCATTGGTGTCACCCAAGGCGCACGGCAAACCGCAGACGATCTATTCGCTGGCCGGCGAATGGCAGCCGATCCGCGACATCACCTTCCGCGGCAACTATACGCGCTCTGTTCGCCAGCCTTCAATCGTCGAATTGTTCCTTAGTGGCCAACCGACTTTCACCTCGACGCCAGACCTGTGCGGTCCCGTCAATATCGGCGCGGGCCAGGTGCCGACGATCCGGGCTGCCAACTGCCGCGCGGCGGTGATCGCGGCAGGCTTTGCCAGCGATCAAAACAGCGCCGCCACCTTCCTCGCCAATTTCACCCCCTCGGGCAGCAGCCTGTTGGGCACCTATTCGGGGACGCCCGATCTGAAGCCCGAGCGCGGCAAGAGCTGGACGGTGGGCGCGATCGTGACGCCACGGTTCATTCCGGGGTTGAGCCTGACAGCAGATTATATCGATCTGCTGTTGCAGGATACGATCACGCCGACCAATCTCTCGAAGGTCGTGCAGACCTGTTACGACAGCCCGACCTATCCCAATTCGGCGCCGCAGGTCGGCATCAATACCTGCGGACTGTTCTCGCGCGATGCGCAGTTCCAGTTCGCCAACGGGTTCAACGTCGGCTTCCTCAACCTCGGCGCGATCAAGATCCATGCGCTCAACCTGACCGGGCGTTATCCGATCGAACTGGGCCAAGGGCGGCTGACGCTGAGCGGGAGCGCCTACCATCTCATCACCTATCGCACCTCGTCAGCCGGCCAGTTCGCAACTGGCGACGATTACGAATCAGCCGGTTCGCTCGATCGTCCGAAGTGGAAGACGCAACTGTCCGCGCTCTACTCCCAGGGTGGATTTTTCGGGCAATTGACGTGGAACGTGCAGAGCGCGACGCGGATTTTCGTCAGCGGATTGCCGGCTACGGCAGAGCAATATTCGCTGACGCGCTATCCGGCGCTGCAAAACGTCGATCTGTCCTTCGGCGCGAACTTGAACGACCGGTTTCGCATCCAGTTCAACGTGAAGAACCTGCTCGATCAGACGACGGCCGGTTCTCTCGGCTACGTCTACGCAGATTATTACGACCAGATCGGCCGTCGCTATACGCTCGGCGTAACGACGAAACTATGATGAAGGATCACGGGCTGCAACCGCTTTGGCGATGCGTAGGCGCTGATCGTCGCACTGGCTTCGATCCGGCGGTGTGCGACTGAGAACGCGTGCCTCATTAATCCCTGCGCTCTTGTCTCACCTCCGCATCGGTTAGAGCGCAGGGGTCGGTAAGGAATATGGCTTTCGCCCCGTGCATTACTTCCTTCGATCGGAGGGCCCTCAATGCGCTTAAGCCTCGCTTATGCACCTCTCGCAGTCGAAGCGCTTGAAACTCGTGGGCGGAAAGCCATGCACCGAGTTTTCCTTGCCCAAGTTTACGATCCTCGGCTCGCAGGCCGACGATCGCCTCACAGGGTGCCGGACAAGTGATCGTTTACAAAAGGAAGGAAGTGGTGCCGCTTACAGGACTCGAACCTGTGACCCCCGCATTACGAATGCGATGCTCTACCAGCTGAGCTAAAGCGGCACGGGGTGATACGGGTGTAACGCCGTTCGGGGGTGCGCCTAACAGGTCGGATTGCCGCTGACAAGCGCCCAAGCACGCCGCATCTTCGCTTTGCCGGCTTTACGACCCGTTTACCACGGAGCGTGCACAAGCGGTCCGGACCAGGGTCGTGCGGCCCGGTGGATGAAGGGTTTGGGCATGGGTATCGCGCGCGGCTTCGAGGACGAGCGGCTGGACATCGACGGGGCGATCGGCGGAGCCATCGACGGGGCCGGCGAGCCGGACGTCGATGAGGGCGGCGTCGGGGATGCGATGTTCGAGCTTGGCGGCGACGAGCGGCGCATGCACGTACGCGCCTATAATCATTGGGTTTCCCTGCTGAGGGGACGCCCCTATCCGGAGATCGGCGATCTCGATCCGGCGCATATCGACTTTGGGCCGCACAGCGTCCTCATCGATTTCACCGGCGGGATCGACGACCCCACGATCGCCTTCCTCGGCGAGCGGCTGCGCCGGGAATGTGGGCTGGAGAGCGACATCGTCCGCATCGCCGACGTGCCGGGCCGTTCGCTGCTGTCGCGGCTGACCGACCATTATCTGCAGATCATCGCGAATCGCGCGCCGATCGGCTTCGAGGCCGAGTTCGTCGGCATCCGCGGCCGCACGACGCTGTACCGCGGCATCTTGATGCCGTTCTCGTCCGACGGCGAGGCGATCGACTTCATCTACGGCGTGATCAACTGGAAGGAGATGGTCGACGACGCGACGCAGGCGACGCTCGACGCCGAACTCGACGCCGCGGTCCGCGCCGCACCACGCGTTCCGGTCGCCACGCCGATCTGGGCGGACGGTCCGAGCAGCGGGCTGGAAATGGTGCACCTGCCCCCCGCCCCCTTCGCCCCCTTCCCCGACGATGCCACCACGGCCCGCGCCGGCGCGATGGCGGCATGGCGCACGTTGCCGGCGATCGGCACCGTCGCCATCGATGCGGAGGCGGACGAATTCGTCGTGCTGCTCGCCCGCGCCCGCTCCGACGGCACGCTCGACGTCATCAAGCGCGTCGCGGGCAACGACGCGATCGACGGCATCGCCCGCCTGCCCGACGCCTAGTCGCCCGCTTCGGGCGGTAGCAACGTCTTGACGAAATGGCCGCGCGGGCCGGCATCGCCCTCCTGCCGGATCATCACCTGCGTGCGCTTGGCGAACCACATCCGCGTCAGTCCGTGCTCGGGCGCGTTATAGTCGGTGGTCATCAGCCAGCAGTCGACCGGCTTGCCGTCGGGGCCGGCGATCCGCGCCGCACCGGCGATGGTGAAGCGATAGCGATCGGGCTTGCCCGATCCGGGATCGTAGAGGCTGGCGACGAAGCTGATCCCCGCCGCCATCGGCAGTTGTTGGAACCATTCGCTGTCGGGCACGAAATTGAACAGCGGCGCGCTGCCCGCGATCGCGAAGTCCCTGGCGTCGTTGCCGGCGCGATCGGCGATGCCCGTCACGCGCGCGCCGTCGAAGCGATAGGCGGCGGTCTTCGTCACGCCGTCACGCACAATGGTGCGGACCTGTTCGATCGGGCGCATCGTCCCCGCCTCCATCAGACTGTCCTCGCGGCGCACGCTGCCGTTCGGCCCCGCCCCGTCCCAGAGCTGCGCGACGCGGACAAGCCGGCGCCCGTCGCGTGTCTCGAAGCTGACCGTCCGCGACCAGATGTCGATCGCGGTGCGATGGCCGTCCTTGACGAGATAGCGCAGGTAACGCTGCGTCCCCGGCTTAGGCAACGCCGCGCGCGCGAGTGGCGCACCGACCCGTACCTCGACGTCTCTGCCCGTATCCTTCGCCATCGCCGGCGCAGCGAGGATCGCGGCCGCGCAGCACAGTATCGTCGGCGTTCTCATCAAGCACCCCCCATCCACCTCTGTGGTGTCCTATAAAGCTACCACACATAAAGTTGCTCGCACGCGTTATTTTCGCACTGCGGCAAGCCTTGAGGTCCTTGGATTGCAGGAGCATAGGCGACGCATGGCCGACCAGAACCAGAGCATGGCCGAGGCGCTCGCCGCCCGGCTGACCAAGGGCGCGCTACCGGGAGAGCTGACGGGCTTCGGCGACGCCGAACGCGCCGCCGCCGCCGCGTTCGTCGCGCAGACCGCCGCCAAGCGCGAATCGGGCAAGCCCGCCGTCGCGCTCGAACCGATCGCCTCCGACGACGTGCGGCGACGAATGCGACTCGCGATCGTCAACGACGACATGCCCTTTCTGGTCGATTCGATCGCCGCCGCGATCGGCGAGCTGGACCTCGACATCGATCGCGTCATCCACCCCGTCGTCCGCGTGACGCGCGACGCCGACGGCACGATGACCGATATCGGCGGTGCGGGCGCGCCCGAATCGATGATCTATATCGAGTTGGAGCGCGCCGATGCGCGCGACCGGCGCGGGCTGATCGAAGAACTCACCGCGGTGCTCGCCGACGTGCGTGCTGCCGTGACCGACTGGCCGTTGCTCCAGCGGGCGATGGCGCGCGACGAGGCGGCGCTGCCGCAGGGCGAGGGCGCGGCGCTGCTGCAATGGTTCCTCGACGGCCAGTTCACCCTGCTCGGCCACCAGATCTGGCGGCGCGACGGCAGCGCCGGCGAGGCGCTCGGCCTCGCGCGCAACCCGCACCAGACACCGGTGCTCGCCGAGGCCAGCCGCAGTCTCGCGATCCAATGGTTCGAGGAGGGCAATGAGGCGCCGCTGCTGCTCAAGTCGAGCCTGATCTCGACCGTGCATCGCGCCGTGCCGCTCGATCTCGTCATCGTGCCGGTGATGGACGGGAGCACCGTGGCCGGACTGTCGATCCACGCGGGTCTGTGGACCAGCGCCGCGCTCAGCGTCCGCCCGCGCGACGTGCCGGTGCTGCGCGCGCGCCTGTCGGCGCTCGAGGCGAAGTTCGGCTTCGATCCAAAGGGCCATGCCGGCAAGGCGCTGACCCACGCGCTGACCGCTTTGCCCCACGATCTCGTCGTCGCCTTCCCCGCGCCGGCGCTCGAGGAGGTGGTGCTGACCGCGATGAGCCTCGCCGACCGGCCGCGGCCGGCGCTGGTGCTGGTGCGCTCGGCGCTTGGGCGGCATCTGTTCGCCTTCGCTTGGCTGCCGCGCGACGACCTCACCACCGCGCGCCGCGTGCAGATCGCACAGATGCTGACCGAGGCATCGAACGGCAGCGTGCTCAACTGGTCGATCAGCCTCGACGACGGCGTCGTCGCCTTGCTGCGCTATACGATCGACCTGCGCGGCGACGGCCGCATGCCCGACACCGAACCGCTCGCCGAACGGCTGCGCCGGATGGTGCGCGGCTGGGTGTCGGACGTCGAGGCGGCGCTCGCCGAGCGCGTGCCGGCGGCGCGCGCGGCGCGGCTCGCGCTGCGCTGGGCCAACGCCTTCCCGCCGAATTACCGCAACGTCAGCAGCCCGGCCGAAGCCGCCGCCGACATCCTGCGCGTCGCGACGCTCGACGATCCCGATGCGCGGTCGGTGCGCATCTTCCCGATGGTGCCGGGCGAGGATCGCCAGCTCAAAATCTACAAGCTCGGCGGCGCGCTGGCGCTGTCCGACGCGGTGCCGGTCCTGGAGAATTTCGGCTTCCGCGTGATCGGCGAGCTGCCGACGCGGCTGCGCGAGGATGCCAATACCTTCGTCCACGACTTCGTCGTCGAGACCGACGCCAATGACGATGCGGACGACGCCGCGGTGCTGGAAGGCGCGATCGCCGCGGCGCTGGAGGGCGCGGCGGAGAATGACGCGTTCAACCGGCTGATCGTCGACGTCGGCCTGTCGCCGCGATCGGTGGTGCTGCTGCGCGCCTGGTTCCGCTATCTGCGCCAGGCGGGCCTGCCCTATGGCCTGACCACGGTGGTCGACGCGCTGCGTCGCGCGCCGAAGCTGACCAAGGCGCTGATCGCGCGCTTCAAGGCCGCGCACGATCCCGCGCGACCGGGCGACGTGGAAGCCTGCGACGCGGCGATCGAGCGCGGCCTCGACGCGGTGTCGGCGATCGACGACGATCGCATCCTGCGCGCCTATCGCAACCTGATCGCCGCCTGCCTGCGCACCAACGCCTTCTCCCCCGCCGCGGCGGAAGCGCTGGCGTTCAAGCTCGACAGCCATCTCATCCCCGGCCTGCCGGCACCGGTGCCGTGGCGCGAGGTCTGGGTCTATTCCCCCCGCGTCGAGGGCATCCATCTGCGCGCCGGCCCGGTCGCACGCGGCGGCCTGCGCTGGTCGGACCGGCGCGACGACTTCCGCACCGAGATCCTCGGGCTGATGAAGGCGCAGCGCGTCAAGAATGCGGTGATCGTGCCGACCGGCGCCAAGGGCGGCTTCTACCCCAAGCAGCTCCCCTCGCCCGCGGTCGATCGCGACGCCTGGCTGGCGGAAGGGACCGAGAGCTACCGGATCTTCATCCGCTCCTTGCTGTCGATCACCGACAATATCGTCGAAGGTCGCGTCGTCCATCCCGAGGGTGTGCAGGTGCTCGACGGCGAGGACCCCTATTTCGTCGTCGCCGCCGACAAGGGCACCGCGACGTTCAGCGACGTCGCCAATGCGCTGGCGCTGGAGCGCGACTTCTGGCTGGGCGACGCCTTCGCCAGCGGCGGCAGCGTTGGTTACGACCACAAGGCGATGGGCATCACCGCCAAGGGCGCTTGGGTGTCGGTACAGCGCCATTTCGCCGAGCGCGGGCTGGACGTGCAGACGCAGCCGATTACCGTCGTCGGCTGCGGCGACATGTCGGGCGACGTCTTCGGCAACGGCATGCTGCTGTCCAAGACGCTCAAGATCGTCGCGGCGTTCGATCACCGCCATATCTTCATCGATCCCGATCCCGACCCGGCGGCGAGCTGGGACGAGCGCGCGCGCATGTTCGCGCTGCCGCGGTCGAGCTGGGCGGATTATGACGCCGGCCTCATCAGCGAGGGCGGCGGCGTCTGGGCGCGCAGCGAGAAGGTCATCAAGCTGTCGCCGCAGGCGCAGGCCGCGCTCGGCATCACTGCGACGCAGCTCGATCCCGCCGCGCTGATCTCGGCGATCCTCAAGGCGCCCGCCGACCTGCTCTGGTTCGGCGGCATCGGCACCTATGTGAAGGCGGCGGCGGAGAACAACGTCGCGGTCGGCGATCCCGCCAACGACCGTCTGCGCGTCAATGCCGAGGAATTGCGCGTCACCGCGATCGGCGAAGGCGCCAATCTCGGCGTGACGCAGGCGGCGCGCATCGCTTTCTCGACCCGGGGCGGGCGGATCAACACCGACTTCATCGACAATTCGGCAGGCGTCGATTGTTCGGATAACGAGGTCAACATCAAGATCGCGCTCAACCGCGAGATGAACGAGGGCCGGCTCGGCTTCGAGGAGCGCAACGCGCTGCTCGCCAGCATGACCGACGACGTCGCGCATCTGGTGCTCGAGGACAACCGCCTGCAGACGCTGGCGCTGTCGATCGCCGAGGCGGACGGCGCGGCGGCGATCCCCAGCTATGTCCGCGTCATCGAGATCTTCGAGGGCAGCGGGCGGCTCGACCGCGCGGTCGAGGGGCTGGCGGGCAACGAGGACCTGTTGCGTCGCGGGCAGGAAGGCCATGGCCTGACCCGTCCCGAACTGGCGGTGCTGCTCGCCACCGCCAAGCTGGCGTTGCAGGACGGCATCGAACATGCGCCGCTGGCGATGGCCGACGAGCTCAGGCCCGATCTGCACGCTGCCTTCCCGGCGGCGATGCGGCGCGACTATGCGCAGGCGATCGACGACCACCGGCTGCGCGCGCAGATCGTCGCGACCAAGCTCGCCAACCGCATCGTCAACCGGCTCGGCATCCTGTTCCCGTTCGAGCTTGCCGAGGAGGAAGGCGCCACGGTCGCCGATATCGCGGCGATGTTCGTCGTCGCCGAGCGGCTGTTCGGCCTCGACGCGCTATGGGCGGAGATCGAGCACGCCGACATTTCGGAAGGCGCGCGTATCGCGCTGTTCAACGAGGTCGCGGTGGCGACGCGCTCGCATATCGCCGACCTCTTGCGCGCCGCGGCGCCGGGGACGTTGCCGGGGGCGGTGCTCGACCGGCTCGGCACCGGCATCGCCCAGCTCGAACGCCAGACCGCCTCGCTGCTGCTCGAAGAGGCGAGCGCGCAGAGCGCGCGCATTGCCGCGCAGCTCGAGGCGGCGGGCGCGCCCGCCGATCTGGCGCGGCGCGTCGTGCGGCTGTTCGACCTCGACGGCGCGGTTGGGCTGGCGGCGCTCGGCGAGCGGCTCGGCCTCGACGAGATCGAGCTGACGCGGGCGTTCACCCATCTCGGTCAGGCGCTGGGGCTCGACTGGGCGCAGGCGAGCGCGGCGCGGATCGTGTCGAGCGACCCGTGGGAGCGGCTGCTACTCGCCGGCCTGTCGCGCGAGTTCCAGCAGCAGCGGCTGGAATTCCTCGCGCGCAGCGGCGGCGCGGATCCGCGCGGCGCGGTGAACGACTGGCTCGCGGCAAATGCGGCGCGCGTCGGCCAGTTCAAGGCGGTGATCGACCGCGCCCGTCACGCGGCGCAACCCAATGCGGCGATGCTCGCGCAGATCGCCGGTCAGGCACGGGTGCTACTGGGGCGGTAATCCTCCCCGGTACGGGGAGGTGGCACCGCGCAGCGGTGACGGAGGGGGGCTTCCACAGGCGTTGCGCGATATGGAAGCCCCCCTCCACCAGCTTCGCTGGTCCCCCTCCCCGTGCCGGGGAGGAATTTAGGAACGCCGCGCCTTCGCCCGCCATTCGCGCGCGCGCCACCACATGATTACGCCCGTCACCGCGAGCACCGCCGGCGCGATGCCGCCGAGGAAGATCACGATCTGCCAGACGATCCCCATCCCCTCGCCGTCGTGGATGCGGCGCATCGTCAGCGACAAACCGCCCGGCCGCCGCGCCGGTGCCGCGACCGCGACGCCATTGTCGTCCGCCACCTTGACGACATGGCCGCCGGCATAGGTCACCGTCCAGTCCGCGGTCGCGCTGGTCGGCCAGGCGATGCTGCGGAGCGCGCCGCGCCGCACACTCGCCGCGCGCGCGACGACCAGATCGAGCGGCTGCCCCGGCTCGGCGAGCGGCACCGCCCGCTGCGCGCCGCGATCCGACGCGCGCTGGCCGCCGAACACCGCCGGGAAGCTGATCCACGCGCCGGTCAGCGACAGCACGAACAGCGGCAAGGCGATACAGAAGCCTGCCATATGATGGATATTGGTGTCGGCGTTGCGATGCCGCCGCCAGCGCAGCCCCTTGGTAAAGGCGCCCACCGTCGGCCACCACAGCCACAGCCCGGTGAAACTCGACACCATCATCGCAACGCCGATCCAGCCGACGATCGTCCGCCCGATCCCCGGCACCTGCAAACTGCCGTGCAGCACGTGCAGGAAGCGCACCAGCCCGGCGTTGCGCTCGGCGACGTCGAGCACGCGCGCGGTCGGCGGATCGAGGTAGATCATCATGCGCGGCGGCGGCCCGCGGCGGTCGGGATCGACGGTGGCGGGCGCGGCGGCGACCGTCACCGGCCCCTTGCCCTCCGGCATGGTGATCTGGGCGATCCGCTCGCCGGGCTTGAGCGCCGCCTGCGCCGCGGCGGCATAGGTCTCGGGCGTCCGCAGCGTGGCGCCGCTGATCTGATAACGCGCGGGATGGACGATCCGGTCGAGCGCGTCGTGCCAGACGAGCGCCGCGCCGGACAGCGACAGCGGGATGATGAGGATCGCCAGCAACAGGCCGATCCATTTGTGGATCTGGAACCACGTCCTGCGCCACGCCAGTTTCGTCATCGCTCGCTCCAACCCATTGGCGCGGCGTCGCATGCGTGCCGGGGGGAGGTCAATCTGCCGGACGCCTTACAATTAACGATGTCATCCCCGCGAAGGTGGGGCTGACGGACTTGGGGGAGGCGCCCCTACACCTCCGCCCAGCGGCGGAGCAGGTTGTGGTACACGCCGGTCAGCTTGACCACGGCCGGCGCATCCGCGCCCATCGCCGCGGTCGCCGCCTGCACGCCCTCGTCGAGTCCGAACAGCATCCGCCGCGCACCGTCGTCGCGGACCATCGACTGGATCCAGAGGAAGGACGCGACGCGCACCCCGCGCGTCACCGGCGTCACGCGATGCAGGCTCGACGCGGGATAGAGGACCATATGGCCCGCGGGCAGCTTGACGGTCTGCGTGCCGAACTGGTCCTCGATCACCAGTTCGCCACCATCGTAATCGGCGGGGTCGCTGAGGAAGAGCGTCGCCGACAGATCGGAGCGGATGCGGAAGTCGCTGCCGCGGCGGATACGGATCGCACTGTCGACATGCGTGCCGAAGGTCGCGCCCGGCCCGTAGCGGTTGAACAGCGGCGGAAACACCTTGAGCGGCAGCGCCGCCGCGACGAACAGCGGCGACGCGGCGAGCGCGTCGAGCACCATCGCCCCCCCTGCCCGCGCCGCCGCGCTATCCTCGGGCAGTTGCTCGTTGCGCTTGGCGAGCGCGGACTGGTGGCCCGAGGTGGCATTGCCATCGGCCCAGTCCGCCGCGTCGATCGTCGCGCGCAGCGTCGCCACCGCGGCCGCATCGAGCAGGTCGGGGATCGCGATCAGCATGCGCGCGTCCCCGCCAGCGCCGCCGGACCGCGGCTACGCAACGCGGCATGCGGGCAGGCGGCGAGCCAGTCGCGCACCTGCCCGACGAAGCGTGCATTGCCGAGCGCGCCGGCGCGGCCGATCCAGTGTAAGGCTTCGTCCATCCGCCCGGTGTCTGCCAGCATTCGCGCATGGTTGAAACAGCCGCGGAAATCGCCGCCCGCCGCGGCGCGTTCGTAGCAGCGCGCTGCCTTCGCCATATCGCGCGGGGCGACCCAGCCGTCCTCGGCGAAGCTGCCGACGAAATTGACCGCCTTAACATTGCCCAGCGCCGCCGCCCGTTCGAGCCAATCGAGCGCCGCCGCCTTGTCCTCCGCGACGCCCTCGCCGAGCGCGAGCAGCGTCGCATAATTGTACATCGCCCAGTCGAGCCCGCGTTCCGCGGCGACGCGATAGCATTCCGCCGCGCGCGCCTTGTCGACCGCGGTCCCCCAGCCGAGGTCGTAGCAGCGCCCGACCATGTTGAGCGCCATCAGATGCTGTTGCGCCGCCGCCTTGACGAACCAGCCGAGCGCCGCGGCGGGGTCCGCCGCGACGCCATTGCCGTCGAGCAGCATCTGACCGAACATCGCCTGCGCGTTGGGCAGGCCCGCCTCGGCCGCACGCCGCACCAGCGCGGCCTCGTCCGCGGCGAGCGCCACCGCTGCCATCAGAAGCGCACGGCGACCGTGCCGAACACCGTCCGCCCCGCCGCGACCTGCGCGAAATGGGTGGTGTAGAGCTGGCTGTAATACACCTTGTCGGTCAGGTTCTGCGCATTGACGCTGAGATCGACGTTGGGCGTCAGCTTGACGCTCGCGCGCGCATCGAAGCGCCAATAGGCGGGCGCCTGACGGACGAGCAGCTTGGTCGCGACGAGCTGCGTCGCGCTGCGATCGTCCGAATAGCCGGCAATTTGCTTGCCCATATAGATGGCGGTGCCGCCGACCTCGAGCCGGTCCCACAAGGTGACGTTGGTCGTCGCGGTGAAGCTGTTGCGCGTCGTCTGCGGCATCTGCCGGCCGGTGTTGACCGAGGGGACCGGAACGCCGCCGAGGATCGTCGAGCCGCCGTCGATCACCTTGGGGTCGAGGTGCGTATAGCCGCCGAACACCGTCCAGCCCGGCAGGATCGTCCCCGTCGCGCCCAGCTCGATACCGCGGATACGCGATTCACCGATGAACTCGACGGTATTGTTCGGCCCGGTGACGCGGGCATTGTCGATCTGCGTCTGGAACGCCGCCGCGGTCAGCAGCAGCTTCTCGCCGAGCAAGGTCGCCTTGGCACCGACCTCGTAGGATTTGGTCTTCTGCGGCTTGAGCAGATCGACGATCGCTGCGGTCTGCGCCGTGGTGGGCAGCGCATTGTCCTCGCGCCCTTCGCCGAGCAGGCTGTTGGGCGGCGTCGCCGCGGTGGCGTAGCTCGCATAGAGGCTGGTGTCCGGCGTCGGCTTGAAGACGAGCCCCGCCTGCCAGTTGAAGAGTTCGTCGGTGCGCTTGATCTGGAATTGCGTCGCTCCGGGCAGCCGCGTCGTCGACGAGAAGCGATCGTAGCGCAGGCCGAGGTTGAGGATCAGCTCGGGCAGCAGCGTGATCGAATCGAAGGCATAGGCCGCGCGCGTATTGGCGTCGTTCTGCGTCTGCGCCGCGAGCGCACCGCGGACGATCGGCGTCCGCACCGTCGACGTATCGTTGACGTAATTCACCCAGGGATCGTTGGGGTTGGGCGTGAACAGGCTGGTGCAATTGTAGCGGGCGAGCGAGCTGTTGTTGCAGCGCGGCGCCACGGTCGAGCCGTTGGCCAGCACATAGGTCCCGCGGCGCGCCTTCTCCCAGGCGAATTCGGTCCCCGCGGCGAAACTATGCTCGATGCTGCCGGTCTTGAACGTGCCGTACAGATCGGTCTGGTTGATGATTGACTCGGTATAGCCGAAACGCGTGTTCGAGCGCCGCCACACATAGCCGCCGCTGGTCCGGTCGCCGCGCAACCCTGCCGCACCCGTCGTCGGGTTCGTCGCGGTCGTGCCATAGACGTTGCCCTGGCTGTCGTCGGGCATCGACATGATGTAATTCTGGTCGGTGTGCGTGAAGCGCGCGGTGTTGCGCAGCGTGATGCCGCCGAAATCATGCTCGGCGCGCAGCGTCGCCTGATGCGTCTTGGTGTCGCGGAAATCGCGGTCGGTCAGGCCGTAGAACACCGAACGGTCGACATAGCCGGTCTGGCCGCCGCGCGTCGTGATCGTGCCGAGCGCCGGCCGCGAGGCGATCGTCCCCGTCCCCGGCGCATTGCCGATCGTATAGAGATAGGGGATGCCCGCATCGGGCAGCTCGTGGCTTTCGAGATAATAATAGCTCGCGGTCAGCCGCGTCGCCGTGCCGAGACCGAGCGTCACCGACGGCGCGACGCCCCAGCGGCGCGCGTAGAGCGCATCGCGGCCGGCGATGTCCTGATCGTGCCACAGCCCCTCGATGCGGAACGCCGCCATGTCGCCGAGCTTGAGGTTGAGGTCGGCGGTGACGCGCTTGAAGTCGGCATTGCCGTAGCTGCCGGTGACGCTGCCGAAATCGTCGAGCTGCGGCAGCTTGGAGATGATGTTGATCGTGCCGCCCGCCGAGCCACGTCCGCCGAGCGTCGAATCCGAGCCGCGGACGATCTGGATCGTCTCGGTGGCGAACACTTCGCGGCTTTGCGCGCCGAGATCGCGGACACCGTCGACATAGATGCTGCCCTGCGTATCGAAGCCGCGGATGAACGGCCGGTCGCCGAGCGGATTGCCGCCCTCCGCGGCGCCGAAGGTGATCCCCGGCACGGTGCGCAGCGCGTCCTGCAGGCTGATCGATCCGGTCTGCTGGATCACTTCCTTGGGGATCAGCACGATCGAGCGCGGTGTGTCGATCAGCGGCGCGACCGCCTTGGGATCGTCGCTGCGCCGGACACGCTCGCCATTGACGAGGATGTCGTCGGGATCGCGGCGCTGGTCGGGGTCGGAGACCGGGGTCGGCGTCGGTTTCGTTGCGTCCTCGGCATAAGAGGGCAGCGTGTGGAACGCGCCGACGCACGACAAGGCCAGGAACGAAACGGACGATTTGGACATTGAGACCCCCTGCTTTTTCTTGGGGGCTCGCTATTGAGAGTCGTTCGCACTGTCAACGGTATTGCGTGGCATTCTCACTGATCGTGATCACCCGTCTCGATCTGTGCCTGCGCGAACAGCCAGCTGCGGATTGCGCTCGCCAGATTGGGCGGCTCGTCGGCGGCGATGCGCAGCACGTCGATCTGCGCGACCAGCGCCGACAGCGGCAGCGCCTGCGCGACCGCCGCCGCTTCCAGCGCCTGCCAGAACGCCGGTTCGAGACTGATCGAGGTCTGATGGCCGGCGATCGTCATCGACCGTTTCACCGGACCTTCGAACCCGAACCGCGGCGGCTGGATGGCGGACGACATGAGCAGGTGGATTCCGATACCGTGGAACGCCCGTCATCGCGGCGATCCGCCGCCGCGGCAAGCCGCCACCCGCCCGCTCAGGCGGTCTGCGTGATTGCCCCCCAGATCTTCTCGAGCAGCGCCCTCGCTTCGCGCACCTCCGCCTCGATGCCGTCGAGCCGCGTGTTGAGGTGATGCTGGTTGCCCGACAGTACGCGATGCGAGGCGATCTGCACCGCCTCGATCTGCTGGCGCGCCAGTTCGCCGTTCTTGAGCAATGCGGCGACCAGCCCGATCCGCGCCGGGTCCTTGTCGAGATAGGCCCGCAACAGGCTGTTGCGGTACAAGATGTTATAACGGAAGTGGGTCGGGAGACCATCGGTGACGGTATTGGCGTAATCGCCCGCGTCGGCCGACACCCGGATGTGATAATTGGCGAGCGCTTGTGGCGACAGCGCGATATCGCCGAGTTGCAGCGCGCGCAGGTTGAGGTCCCAATCTTCCAGCACCGGCAGTTCCGCATTGAAAAAGCCCGCCTCCTGCGCCACGCTCCGCCGCCATAACAATGCGATCGGCGGGATCTGCGGGGTTCGGATGACGTCGAGGATGTCGATCACGTCTCCATCGTAACCGTGCACGCTGGCCCGGAGCATGACAGCCGTCGTGCCATCGAACGTCTCCTCTACCCGGTTCCATTTGGTCAGCAGCGCGCCGAACCGCCGGTTATGCGGCGCAAGCAGGAAGGCGGTTCCGGCGCTTAGAAAGGCGGGGTCCCAGCTGTCGTCATCGTCGTGCAGTACGACGAACGGCGCGTCTCCTGCAGCCACGCCGATGTTGGCCGTCGCGGCGACGCCCAGGCTGGCGGGATTGTGGATGACGGTGATGCGTCCGGCGAGCGGCTCGGCGAAGACCGCCACCAGCGCGTCGACCGGCGCGGCCTCGCCGCCGTCGTTGATCAGATAAAGGTGCCAGTTCGCATGCCGCTGATTCACCACGCTCGCCAGCGCCCGTCCGAGCAGAGCGGGCCGGTCCTTCGTCCGCATGACGACGTCGACGCCGTTCCCGGTCCCGTCGTCGCGCAGCTTCGCCATGCTGTTGGGAAAGATGGTGCTCATGGATACGGCAGATCCCTCAAGGAAGTCCTCGTATCATAGGCGCGGCCCGGAGACCGGAGACGCGGCACGGGCATTTAGGTGGCATGGACATCCGGTCGAATCCCCCCCGTCGGAGGAAGGGTTATCGCCTATGGCCGTTCGTGCGAGCCCGCTGAACTCAAGCCCACCCCGTCACCCCGGACTTGTTCCGGGGTCCACCCCGCGGCGAGGAGAGAGGCTTGACCATTCTCTCGCGGCTCGGTGGACCCCGGAACGAGTCCGGGGTGACGAATCGGATGATCGAGCCAATCGAACCTCATCAGCGCGACCATTTGCGATAGCCCTGCCCCTCGCGGGGGAGGAATTGCGCTAGGACGACAAATATCGATCCAACCCGGCGCGCATGATGCGACGGCCGCCTCCCTGTATTGTCGCCCTAATACGGACCGTTGCGCGGCACGCGCCGCTGCTCTAGCGCTGCACGGGAATAGAAGGAGCGACGCGTGAAGCTGGTACGGGGCGCATGGAAGCTGCTGGTGGCGATCAAGGACGGTCTCGTCCTGATCGCGATGCTGTTGTTCTTCGGTCTGCTGTTCGCGGCGCTCAATGCGCGGCCGGGGTCGAAGGCGATCGTCCCCGGCGCGCTGGTGCTCGACCTCGACGGGACGATCGTCGAACAGCCCGAGGAACAGGCGCCGTTCGCCGCGCTCTCCGGCCAGGCGATGCCGCGCCAGTATCGCGCCCGCGACGTGCTCCGCGCGATCGACGCCGCGCGCACCGACGACCGGGTCAAGGCGCTCGTCCTCGACCTCGACCGGTTCGGCGGCGGCTATCCGGCGACGCTCAACGAGGTCGCCGAGGCGATCTGCCGCTTCCGCGACACCAAAAAGCCGGTGCTCGCCTACGCCACCGCTTATACCGATGCCGGCTATCGCCTCGCCGCCAATGCGAGCGAGATCTGGGTCAACCCGCTCGGCGGCACGATCTTCACCGGCCCCGGCGGCAGCCAGCTCTATTACAAGGGCCTGATCGACAAGCTCGGGGTCAACACCCACGTCTATCGCGTCGGCAAGTTCAAGAGCTTCGTCGAACCCTATACCCGCGCCGACCAGAGCCCGGAGGCGCGCGAGGCGAGCCAGCAGCTGCTCGGCGCGTTGTTCGGCCAGTGGCGCGAGGCGATCGCCAAGGCGCGGCCCAAGGCGCAGGTCGGCGCGTTCCTCGCCAGCCCCGACCGGATGATCGTCGCCGCCAACGGCGATATCGCCAAGGCCAATCTCGCATCGAACCTCGTCGACACGCTCGGCGACCGCGTCGCCTTCGGCCGCCGCGTCGCCGCGCTGGTCGGCAGCGACGCCAGCAAGCCGGCCGGCACCTTCAACACGATCAAATACGACGCCTGGGTCGGCGCCAATCCGCTGTCGAAGACGGGCGACAATATCGGCGTGATCACCGTCGCCGGCGACATCGTCGACGGCGAGGGCGGACCGGGCAGCGCGCATGGCGATACGATCGCCAAGCTGATCCTCAACGGCCTCGCCAAGAAGAACCTCAAGGCACTGGTCGTGCGCGTCGATTCGCCGGGCGGCTCGGTGCTCGCCTCCGAACGGATCCGGCTCGCCATCCTCGAGGCGAAGAAGAAGGGGCTGCCGGTCGTCGTGTCGATGGGCGGGCTCGCCGCGTCGGGCGGCTATTGGGTATCGACGCCGGGCGACGTGATCTTCGCCGAGCCGGGGACGATCACCGGCTCGATCGGCATCTTCGGCATCATCCCGACCTTCGAGAAGACGCTCGCCAAGATCGGCGTCACCGCCGACGGCGTGAAGTCGACGCCGCTGTCGGGCCAGCCCGACGTCTATGCCGGCACCACGCCGCAGCTCGACACCATCCTGCAGGCGGGTATCGAGAACGGCTATCGCCAGTTCCTCGCCCGCGTCGCGCAGTCGCGCGGGATGACGCCACAGCGCGTCGACGAGATCGCGCAGGGCCGCGTCTGGGACGGCGGCACCGCGCGCCAGCTCAAGCTGGTCGATCGCTTCGGCGGCTTGCAGGACGCGGTGGCGGAGGCGGCGAAGCGCGCCAAGCTCGATCCCGCCAAGGTCCATGCCGAATATCTGGAGAAGGCGCCCGGCTTCGCCGCGCAGATCGCCGCCAGCTTCGCCGACAAGGACGACGACGACGCAAGCGAGACGGCGCAGGGCGGCGACGTCTTCGCGCGGATCGCGGCGGAGCGGCGCGGGCTGCTCGCGCAGGCGCTCGGCGACGTCAAGCGGCTCGCCACCGCGGGGTCGGTGCAGGCGCGCTGCCTCGAATGCGGCGGCCTCGGGCCGAGCGACACCGCCGGGTCGGACGCGCGGCTGCTCGACCTGATCCTCGCACGCGTCGGGCTGTGAGATGATCGCGCTTCGCCCCGCGACGCCGGACGACGCCGCGGCGGTCGCGGCGATCTATGCGCCACACGTGCTCGCCGGCACGGTGTCGTTCGAGACCGAGGTGCCCGATACGCGCGCGATGCGGACGCGGATGGCGTCGTCCGCCGGCCTCTATCCGTGGATCGTCGCGACGACCGGCGAGGCGACCGGCGGCGTGCTCGGCTATGCCTATGCGACGCGCTTCTCGGAGCGCGAGGCCTATCGCTGGGCGGTGGAGACGACGATCTACGTCGCCGACGTCGCGCAGCGTCAGGGCGTCGGCCGGCTGCTGTACGAGGGATTGATCGACACGCTGCGTGCGCAGGGCTTCACCCAGGCGATCGGGCGCATCGCGCTGCCCAACAGCGCCTCGATCACGCTGCACGAGCAGGTCGGCTTCCGCCGTGCCGGCGTGTTCCGCGCGATCGGCCACAAGCACGGCCAGTGGATCGACGTCGGCTATTGGCAATGCGCGCTGGCCGAACCTACCGCGCCGCCGGCCGAACCGAAGCGCTTCGCCGATACCGGCGTCGTACGCGGCTAGGCGGGTCTAAGCGGCACGCCGTCTCCTGACGAAGCAAGGCATCCAAGAAAGTCCGCATCGCCTGTGGAGCAACCCCATGCTCCTGCGCAAGCAGGAGCCTAGAGCCAAGCAAAACAACGTCATACGGCGATCGAAACCCCAGTGCTCCTGCCTCCGCAGGAGCACTGGGGCCGTTTTGCGAAGGTCTCGCCCTGTCCTATTCGCCGCCTCGCTGATACCGATCCGACTCGCGCTCTTTGCCATCGTCGAGATCACAGCAAAAACGGAAACGATAACCCCGGATCGTTTCCGTTAAGGTGTCCATCTTGTCCATGTCGTCCAACACGGTCTCGATCAGGCGCTCTCGCGCCCATCGTCGTCGCGGCGGCGATACGCCGGCAGCGCCAGCCGGAAGCGGATCGCGAAGGCGCGCAGGCCGAAGCCCGCCGCCGCGGCGATGATCGCCGCCGGCGCGCCGGCCAGTCCGATCAGCCCCAGCGCCACGTACAGGGCCGACGACAGCGCCGCCGCGGTGACGTACAATTCCGGCCGCATCAGGATCGACGGCTCGCCTGCGAGCACGTCGCGGATGATGCCGCCAACGCAGGCGGTCACCACCCCCATCAACGCCGCCGGCACCGGCGGCACGCCGTAGCCGATCGCCTTGGCCGCGCCATAGACCGCATAAGCGGCGAGGCCGACCGCATCGAACCAGGCGAGCGCGCCATCCTTCCACCACCGCTCCGGCGTCACCCAGACCAGCGCCGCCATCAGCAGGCAGACCGTCGCCGCGCGGGGATCATGGACCCAGAATACCGGCGCATCGATCAGCAGGTCGCGCACCGTGCCGCCGCCGACCCCGGTGATCAGCGCGAAGAAGGCGAGCGTCACCGCGGTCTGCCCGCGCTTCGCCGCCGCGAGGGCACCCGAGACGGCGAACACCGCCAGCCCGGCGACGTCGAACCACGGCGCGAAAGCGGGAAGCAGATCGGCGGCAGGCAAAGGCGGCAACATCACCGCCGCCTACCGTGTTCGCGACCGCCGAGAAAGGCTGCGCCGCTCATCCCCGCCGTGTTCCTGCCGGGGCGAGCCCTTCGGGGATAACCGCACCGCGTCAGAACCGCCGCCCCACCACCAGATGCACCATCGGGTTGACCGGATTGCCCGCACCGCGCTCGCCGCGCAGCCGACGCGTCGCATCGGTCGCGCTGGCATAGGCGCTGCCCTTCATCGCGCCGATCTCGACGCCGATCCGGGTGCGATCGGCAAGCGCGCCGGTATAGCCGAAGGTCAGCGTCGGCGTCCGACGCAGACCGGCGCGGCTGCCGGGCACGTTGCGCTGGCGCGGCGCACCGACCAGGCCGCGATCGGTCCCTTGCTCGCCGGCGCGCGGATCGTACATCCGCGTCCCCGCCGACAGGTGAAAGCCGCTCGCCTCGACCGGGTAGAATTCGAGCATCGAACTGCCGAGCCGTTGATGCCGCTTCTCGCGCGGACCGGGTGCCGTGACGATGGTGGTAACGCGCAGCCGCAGGTTGCCGGTAAGCCGGGCATCGTGCTCGACCTCGCTACCGAGCGCCAGCGGCTGGAGCGCCCATCGCGCCTCCCCACCCGCCGCCGCATTCGGCAGCGACTGGGCTGCGACGGACGACGCCAGCCACGACGCAGCCAATGCTCCGATCACCCCAATGATCCGCGTCGCAATGCCTCCCGCGTCGCGCGTCCGCCGCCGGCCTGCCGCCCATGTCGATCCACCATCCTGCATTCATTCGAGATACATGTTCAAAATGGTCTATTTCTTAACGCGCGCCGAAGCCAGCGACGAACTGCCGCGGCTACCCGCCATCTGGTCAAACCGGGCGGCGGACGGTAAGGCGCGCGCTTTCCCCCCATCAGAATAGAGCGCATCATGGGTTTCCGCTGCGGCATCGTCGGCCTGCCCAACGTCGGCAAGTCCACCCTCTTCAACGCTTTGACCGAAACGGCAGCGGCGCAGGCGGCCAATTATCCGTTCTGCACGATCGAGCCGAACGTCGGCAACGTCGCCGTCCCCGATCCGCGGCTCGACCAGCTCGCCAAGATCGCCGGCTCGGCCAAGATCATCGAGACGCAGCTCGCCTTCGTCGACATCGCCGGGCTGGTCCGCGGCGCGTCGAAAGGCGAAGGGCTCGGCAACCAGTTCCTCGGCAACATCCGCGAGGTCGACGCGATCGTCCACGTGCTGCGCTGCTTCACAGACGGCGACGTCACCCACGTCGAGGGCAAGGTCGATCCGATCGCCGACGCCGAGACGGTCGAGACCGAGCTGATGCTCTCCGACCTCGAAAGCCTCGAAAAGCGCGTGCCCAACCTCGTCAAGAAGGGCCAGCAGGGCGACAAGGAGGCCAAGATCGGCGCCGCGGTGCTCGGCCAGGCGCTCGAGTTGCTGCGCGAAGGCAAGCCGGCGCGGCTGACCCAGCCCAAGGATGCCGAGGAAGCGCGCGTCTTCGCGCAGGCGCAGCTCATCACCGCCAAGCCGGTGCTCTACGTCTGCAACGTCGACGAAGGCGACGCGGCAAACGGCAACGATCTGTCGGCCAAGGTGTTCGAGAAGGCCAAGGCCGAGGGCGCCGAGGCGGTGGTCGTCTCCGCCGCGATCGAGGCCGAGATCGCGACGATGCCGGTCGAGGATCGCGCCGAATTCCTCGCCGAGCTGGGCTTGCAGGAGACCGGACTCGCCCGCGTCATCACCGCCGGCTACAAGCTCCTCAATCTGCTGACCTTCTTCACCGTCGGACCGAAGGAAGCACGCGCCTGGACCGTCCATGCCGGCGCCAAGGCACCACAGGCGGCGGGCGAGATTCACACCGATTTCGAACGCGGCTTCATCCGCGCCGAGACGATCGCCTTCGCCGACTACATCGCCTGCAAGGGCGAGGCCGGCGCCCGCGACACCGGCAAGCTGCGCCAGGAAGGCAAGGAATATGTCGTCCACGACGGCGACGTACTGCTGTTCCGCTTCAACGTCTGACCCCGATCCGCGCCGACGGGCAGGACAAGATTGAGCTGGCATAACGCCCCCCATTCCCGTCATGCCGGACCTGATCCGGCATCCCGCTTCTGCCAGCCGCCCGAAGAAGCGGGACCCCGGCGCAAGGCCGGGGTGACGGGGCGGGCCTCAGAACACGCCCCCTCCATACGAACGCTTATAGGCGACATCCCTCCGCAGTTTCGGTTGTGGCAGCACCCCTGTCCCGCGTAGAGGACGCGCGCCCTCCACGTCCGGGACGATCCGCCTGTGAGACTGATTCCCCTCGCCGCCGCCACGCTGTCGCTTGCCGGCTGCGCCTTGCCCTACCCGCCCCCCGCTTTGTCGCCCGTGACGCAGCCGGCGCCGTCGCCAGCATCCGCCAGCCTGTCGCCCGCGCCGCTGCCGCGGATGCAGACCGCGCCGGTGACGATCCTCGTCTCGATCGACGGCTTCCGCCCCGATTATCTCAACCGCGGGGTGACGCCCAATCTGTCGGCGTTGGCGGCGGGCGGCATCAGCGCATCGATGCGGCCGTCCTTCCCGTCGGTCACCTTCCCCAACCACTGGACGTTGGTGACGGGTAAGGTCCCCGATCACCACGGCATCGTCGGCAACCGGATGGAGGACCCGGCGCGTCCCGGTGAGACCTTCACCATGGCGAGCGACGATCCCTTCTGGTGGAACGCCGCCGAGCCGATCTGGGTCACCGCCGAAAAGGCGGGGGTGCGAACCGCGACGATGTTCTGGCCGGGCGCCAACGTCGGCTGGGGCGGCACGATCGTCCCCAACAGCCATGGCGCGGTCGCCAACGCCACCCGCCCCGAGGACTGGCAGCAGTTCAACCAGGCGGTGACCGGCGCACAGCGCGTCGACGCGGTGATCGACTGGCTGCGCCGGCCCGCCGCGACGCGGCCGCGCTTCCTCACGCTCTATTTCGACACCGTCGACAGCGCCGGCCACGCCAACGGTCCGCAGGCCGCGGCGACGACGCAGGCGGTCGCCGACGTCGACGTCCAGATCGGCCGGCTGGTCCAGGGGCTGCGCGACCTGCGACAGCCCGCCAATCTCGTCATCGTCGCCGATCACGGCATGGCGGCGACCGACAGCGCGCGCACCATCGCGCTCGACCGCATCGCCGATCCCGCGGACTATCGCCTGCTGTCCGAAAGCGGCCCCTATGCGACCTTCTATCCCGTCCCCGGCCGCGAGGCGGCGCTGGAAGCGGCGCTGCTCAAGCCGCATCCGCATATGACCTGCTGGCGCAAAGGCGCGGTGCCGGCGCGCTTTCGCTACGGCACCAATCCGCGCATCCCGCCTTACGTCTGCCTCGCCGAGACGGGCTGGCTGATCCTCAAGTCCGCGCCGGCCACCGCCTTCCGCGGCGGCGCGCACGGCTATGACAATCGCGCGCCCGACATGGCGGCGCTGTTCCTCGCTAACGGTCCGGCGTTCGTCGGCGGCAAGCGTCTGGCGAGCTTCGACAATACCGACGTCGCCCCGCTGCTGCGCGACCTGATCGGCCTGCCTGCCGGCGTGGGTCTGGACGGCGACGACGCACCGTTTAGACCGGTGCTCAAACGATAGGAGGATGCGGTGCAATATTTCGAGGATATCGAGGTCGGCGCGACGGCGCGCTTCGGCGATTATCCGGTAACGCGCGAGGAGGTCATCGCCTTCGCCGAGAAATATGATCCGCAGCCCTTCCACCTCTCCGACGAGGCCGCCGCCGCAACGCACTTCGGTCGATTGTCGGCGAGCGGCTGGCATACCTGCGCGATGACGATGGCGATGCTGGTCGCGCATCTCAAGGCGAACGAGCAGGCCGGGCTGGGCTCGCCGGGGATCGACGAATTGCGCTGGCGGACGCCGGTCTATCCCGGCGACCGCCTACGCTGCGAGACCGAGGTGCTGGAGAAGCGCCGCTCGGCGAGCCGGCCGGAGATGGGCATCTACAAGAGCCGGATGACGGTTCTCAATCAGGACGACGTGGTGGTCATGACCTTCGTGTCGAACGGGTTGATCGAGACGCGCGCACGCTGACGGTCGCCGGAGCGACCGCCATTGCCGGGATCACCGCCGCCCGCGCCAGCCGCCGCCGCCACGCGGACCACCGCCGCGCGGGCCGCCGCCGCGATTGCCGCCGCCCCAGCCACGCGGTTGGCCACCGGCGGCCGGTGCGACCGCCTGTGGTACCGCAGCTTGCGGCGTGCCGGAGACATTCGGACGATTGCCGCGCCAATTGCCACGGTCGCCGCGGAAGCCGTCCCCGCGGATGCCGTCGCCGCGAACGCCGGGCGTCCGGTCGCCACGGAAGCCTGGACCGCGGTCGCCACGGAAGCCCGGACCGCGATCACCGCGGAAGCCGTCCCCACGATTGCGATCGAAGCCGTTCCAGTCGTTGCGGAAGTTGCGATCGCCGCGCCAGCCGTTGCGGCGCTGCTCCCAATAGCGGCGCTGGCCGTCGTTCCAGCGATACGGCCGGCGATACTGATCGTAGACGTAGATGCCGGTGCCCGGATAATAATAGTCGCCGTACCAGCCGAAGTAGCTCGGATAGCCGCCGTAGCCATAGCCACCGCCATATCCGCCGTATCCACCATAGCCGCCGTCGTAATAGCCGCCGCTGCCATAGCCGACGTTGACGCCGCTATAGCCGTAGCCATCCGTACAAGCAGAGGTCGCGACCCCGGCACCGAAGAGGAGGCCGATCAGGGCCAAACGCTTGAGCAACATGCTGCTCTCCCAAAAAACGGGCGCGAGCATGGGGCAAAGACGCGCCGACTCGTCGCTCAACGAGGGCAGGTCATCGCAGGTTCCGGCTGAACGGTTAATGACCGGCGAACGTAACCAGCGAATCTACTTGGATATTCTCCGCGCGCAGCGCGTCGGCGCCACCGAGATCGGGCAGGTCGACGACGAACTGCGCCTGCGTCAGCTGCGCCCCCGCCTTGCGCAGCAGCCGCACGGCGGCGCGCGCGGTGCCGCCGGTGGCGATGAGATCGTCGACGAGCAGCACGCGCTGGCCGGGCACCAGCGCATCCTCGTGCATGACGATCCGATCCTCGCCATATTCCAGCGCATAATCCTCGGCGATCGTCGCACCCGGCAATTTGCCGTCCTTGCGGATCAGCAACACGCCGGCGTTGAGCGGCATTGCCAGCGCCGCCGCGAACAGGAAGCCGCGCGCCTCAATTCCCGCGACGAGATCGACCGGCCCAACCGTCGCCGCGACCATCCGCTCGATCGTCGTCGCGAAGCCGGCGGGGTCGAGCAGAAGCGTGGTGATGTCGCGGAACTGGATGCCGGGCTTGGGAAAGTCCGGGATGGTGCGGATCAGGGCCTTGAGGTCGTCGTTCATCCACGTGCTGTGCGGGGATGCATCGGCGGGGTCAATGCGCGGCTATCATTCCTTCCCGGCACACCGACGGATGCGAGCGAGGACCCGTAAAACAAAAGGGGAGCGCCTCGCGGCACTCCCCTTTCCAACCTCGCCGTGGCGGGCCGGATCAATGCTTCACGTCGCGCCAGACGTTCTGATACGCGCCCCAGGCGAGGAAGCAGAAGATCAGCAGGAAGATCCCCGCGGCCACACCCGCCGCATGGCGCGCATTGAGGTTGGGCTCCGCGGTCCAGGTCAGGAAGGCGGCGACGTCGCGCGCCATCTGGTCCTTGGTCGCCTTGGTGCCGTCCGAATAGGTCACCTGACCGTCCGAGGTCAGCGGCGGCGGCATCGCGATGTTGAGGTTCGCGAAATACGGATTGTAGTGCAGCCCCTGCGGCGTCTTCGACCCCGGGAACTCCTTGACCAGCGCCGCCGGCTGCGCGCGATAGCCGGTGAGCAGCGCATGGATGTAGTTGGAGCCGTCCTCACGCGCCTTGGTCATCAGCGACAGATCGGGCGGCAGCGCATTGTTGTTCGCCGCGCGCGCCGCGATCTCATTGGCGAAGGGCGACGGGAAATGGTCCGACGGCACGTTCTTGCGCGTCGCCGGCTCGCCCGTCTCCGGGTTGATGTTCGGCTGCTCGATCACCCATTGGTTGGCGATCGCCTTCACCTCGGGCTCGGAATAGCCGATCTTGGTCAGGTCGCGGAAGGCGACATACTTCAGGCTGTGGCAGGCCGAGCAGACCTCCTTGTAGACCTGGAAGCCGCGCTGGAGCTGCTGGTTGTCGAACTTCCCGAAGAAGCCGTTCGACGGCAGGTGGATGTTCTCCGGATGGAGGTGGAAGACGTGCTCGGCGCTTTCCGGCGCCGGGTCCTGGATCGCGGTCTTGGCGGTGCCGAAGAGCGCGATCGCGAGCACGAAGACGAAGGCGGCGCCGACCAGCGAGGCGATGATGCGAGGCATGATGTTCTGTTGTCCCCCAGTCGGTTCAGGCGTGCGCCGCGGTTTTGACCGGGCTGGTGCCGCCCTGCTTCGCCAGCACCGCCTCGGTGATCGAGTTCGGCAGCGGGCGCGGACGCTCGGAGCGCGCGACCCACGGCAGGATGATCAGGAAGTGCGCGAAATAATAGGCCGAGGCGAGCTGGCCGAGGATGACGTTGCGCGCATTGGCCTCCGCGCCGCCGACATAGCCGAGCACCAGCACGTCGACGAGGAGGATGGCGAGGAAGGCGCGATACTTCGGCCGGTAATTGGCCGAGCGCACCGGCGAACTGTCCAGCCACGGCAGGAAGAACAGCAGTAGGATCGAGCCGAACATCGCCAGCACGCCCCACAGCTTGGCCGGCAGGATGAAGTCCGCGGTGAAGCTCTTGAGGATCGCGTAGAAGGGCAGGAAATACCATTCCGGCACGATATGCGCGGGCGTCGAGAGCGGGTTCGCCTCGATGTAATTGTCCGGATGGCCGAGCATGTTGGGGCTGAAGAAGATCAGCGCCGCGAAGATCAGCAGGAACACGCCGAGCCCAACCGCATCCTTGGCGGTGTAATAGGGATGGAACGGCACGGTATCCTGCTCGCCCTTCACTTCGACGCCGGTCGGGTTGTTCGATCCCGGAATGTGGAGCGCCCAAATGTGCAGGATGATGACGCCCGCGGTGACGAACGGCAGCAGATAGTGGAGCGAGAAGAAGCGGTTGAGCGCGGCATTGTCCGGCGCGAAGCCGCCGAGCAGCCAGATGCGGATCGTCTCGCCGACCAACGGTATCGCCGAGAAGAAACCGGTGATGACCTGCGCGCCCCAGAAGCTCATCTGCCCCCAGGGGAGCACATAGCCCATGAACGCGGTCGCCATCATCAGCAGGAAGATGACGACGCCGAGCAGCCACACCATCTCGCGCGGCGCCTTGTACGAGCCATAATAGAGGCCGCGGCCGATATGGATGTAGACGACGAGCAGGAACATCGACGCGCCGTTGGCATGCGCATAGCGCAGGAACCAGCCGGCGTTGACGTCGCGCATGATGCTCTCGACCGAGCCGAAGGCGACGCCGGCATTGGCGGCATAATGCATCGCCAGCACGACGCCGGTGATGATCTGGATCGCCAATGCGGCGCCAGCGAGCACGCCGAAGTTCCAGAAGTAATTGAGGTTGCGCGGCACCGGATAGCCCGCACCGACGGCATTGTAGACGAGGCGCGGCAGCGGCAGCTTCTCGTCCAGCCAGCGCATCAGCGGCTGCTTCGGTTCGTAATGTTTGGCCCAGGGAAAGCTCATGATCCGGATCTCCCTCAGCCGACCGTTACGGCGGTATCGGAATTGAACGTATAGTCGGGGACGGCGAGGTTCTTGGGTGCCGGTCCCTGTCTGATACGCGCCGCGGTGTCATAGGCCGAGCCGTGACACGGGCAGAAATAGCCGCCGAACGGCCCCTTGTTCTCGCCCTCGCCCGCCCCGAGCGGCACGCAGCCGAGATGGGTGCAGACGCCCAGCGTGATGAGCCAGTTTTCCTTGCCGGGCTTGGTCCGCTCGGCGAGCGTCTGCGGATCGCGCAGGCTCGCGACGTCGACCTTGTTGGCCTCGGCGATTTCGGCGGGGGTGAGGTTGCGGACAAACAGAGGCTGCTTGCGGAACTGCGACTTGATCGCCTGTCCCGGCGCGATCTTCGACAGATCGACCTCGGTGGTCGACTGGGCGAGCACGTCGGCCGAGGGGTTCATCTGGTTGATCAGCGGCAGCACGATCGCCAGCGCGCCGACCCCAGCGAACGAAACGGCGGCGATATTGATGAAATCGCGACGGCGGGGATCGTGGACTTCCTCGTGGAACGGTTCCGGCGATTCACCGGGTGGTACCATGCTGTCAGTCGCCATTCGTCTCTGCCCTCGTCCATCATTATTGCGGAGGAACCGGTCGTGCCGCGCCACCGAACCCTACCGTCCCCACGGCGAGCCGGGGAACTGATAGACGGCGGGCCGACGCTTTGCCAACAGCATTTTACCGCAGCCGCGTGCGCCGCTAAGACGCCGGGCCATGACGACCGGCCTGCGCATCGCTTTGTATCAGCCCGACATCGCCGGCAATGTCGGCGCGGTGATGCGCACCTGCGCCTGCTTCGGCATCGGCCTCGACCTGATCGAACCGATGGGCTTCCAATGGGACGACAAGCGCGTCGCACGCGCGGCGATGGACTATATCGACCACGTCTCGATCACCCGCCACGCCGACTGGACGGCGTTCCTCGCGCAGCTCGGCGGCCGGCTGGTCCTGTCGACGACGCGCGGCGCGACGCCCCTGCCCGCCTTCGCCTTCGCGGCCGGCGACGTATTGCTGTTCGGCCGCGAGAGCGCAGGCGTGCCGGAGGACGTGCACGCACGGGCCGACGCGCGGGTCGTCATCCCGATGGCGCCGCCGCTGCGCTCGCTCAATCTGTCGGTATCGGCGGGGATCGTCGCTGCTGAAGCGCTGCGGCAGACGGGTGGCTTTCCTTCGGTTTGATCCACGCGAAGACGCGAAGATAAGAAGAAGGTTGGTTCGGGCAGAGGCGCAGAGGCGCAGAGAGGTGGCGGTCGGGGTGACGTCACGGCACACGAGGTCCAATCGTCCGTGTCGTCGGGGGTAAAAGGCTGCGCCGCACGGGCCATCTCTGCGTCTCTGCGTCTCTGCGTCTCTGCGCGAACCCATTCTTCTTCTCGTCGCGTCTTCGCGTCTTCGCGTGAATCAAATTCAGGGCGTCACCGCCCTCACCGCCCTCACCGCCCCCAGCACGTGGCGCAGCAGCCCGGCCTCGTCGTGATGGATGTTGTGCCCGCCCGGCATGCCGATCACCCGCGCCCCCGGCACGCGCAGCAGCGGGCAGAGGCTGTCGTCTTCCTCGACGCCATAGATGCAGGTGAGCGGCGCCCAGGTCAGCGTGTTGGCGGTGGTCACGCCGACGCTGTCGGGCGAATCGCCGTACGACCAGCCGGTGGGGTCGGCGCGGAAATAGACCGAATCGCCCGGCAGGACGAGGACGATCGCCGCCACCTTCGGGCGCAGATCGGCCGGCAAACGGGAAAGCCCGGTCTGGACGATGTCGGCGCCATAGGATTGCCCCATCACCACCACCCGCGCGACGCCGGTACGGGCGAGCGCGGTACGGACGACGTCGGCCATGAACGCGTCGACCTCGGCGCGGGTACGGCGCCGGCGGAACACCGCAGGGGTGGAGATGCCGACCACCGGGACATGATGTTCGGTCAGCCCGCGCGAGGTCGAGGCGCCGAGCAGGAAGCGCAGCCCCATGTCCCCCGAGACGTTGACCACCGCGATCCGCGCCGCCGGCGGCACCGCCGGATAGACGTGGACCGGATCGCGATCGAAGTAACCCGCCGCCCAGACGAACGCGCAGACGAAGGCGGAGCTGACCGCGGTCACGCGCAGCCCGCGAAACAAGGATTTGCGCGTCGATCGGTTCATGGCAGCGGCTTGCCAGCGATAGGCCGCGATGACCAGCGCTCGACTTCGCGACCGGCGCTTGCCACAAGCCCGCCATGCTGACCCTCGACGCCGAACAGACCGCCGCCCGCACCTGGTTCGAATCCTTGCGCACCCGCATCTGCACCGCCTTCGAGGCGATCGAGCGCGAGGCTGGCTCGGATGCGGCGTTCGACTATATCGCGTGGGACCGCACCGATCCCTCCGGCGCGCCCGGCGGCGGCGGCGTGCGCGGCGTCATGAAGGGCAAGGTGTTCGAGAAGGTCGGCGTCAACGTCTCGACCGTCGGCGGACTGCTCGACGGCGAGTTCGGCAAGTCGATCCACGGCGCCGGCGACGATCCGCGCTTCTTCGCCACCGGGATCAGCCTCGTCGCGCACATGGCCAATCCGCACGTGCCCGCGGTGCATATGAACACGCGCTTCCTCGTCACCACCAAACGCTGGTTCGGCGGCGGTGCGGACCTCAACCCGCCGCTGCCGGTCGCGCAGGACACCGAAGACTTCCACGCGACGTTCCGCGCCGCCTGCGACGCGCACGACCCGGCCTATTACCCGCGCTTCAAGGCATGGGCGGACGACTATTTCTACATCCCGCACCGGCAGGTCCACCGCGGCGTCGGCGGCATCTTCTACGACCACCTCGAAGGCGATTTCGCCGCCAAACTCGCCTTCACCCAGGCGGTGGGCGAGGCGTTCCTCGACGTCTACCCGCGCCTCGTCCGGCGGCGGATGGCCGAGCCGTTCGGCGCGGCGGAGCTGGCGCAGCAGCGCGCGTGGCGCGGCCGCTATGCCGAGTTCAACCTCGTCTACGACCGCGGCACGCTGTTCGGCCTCAAGACCGGCGGCAATATCGACGCGATCCTGATGAGCCTGCCGCCGGTGGCGACATGGGACTGACGCCGGTCGCGCCCGGCGAGCTGGCGACGATCGTCACCACGCTGGAGATGACGCGCCGGCCGCCGCTGCGTCCGCTGCCCGCCTCGCCCCTGCGGCTGGTGCGCTGGGAGCGGCCGGAGCCCGACAAATACCGGCTGCTGTTCCGCCGCGTCGGCGGGCCGTGGCTGTGGTATTCGCGGCTCGCGATGGACGATGCGGCGCTGACCGCGATCGTCCACGATCCGCAAGTGCAGGTCTATGCCGCGGTCGATCCGGCGGGGGTCGAGATCGGCTTCGTCGAACTCGATGTCCGCCATGCCGGCGCCTGCGAACTATCGTATTTCGGGCTGGTGCCCGAACTCGCCGGCAAGGGCCATGGCCGCTGGCTGATGGCCGAGGCGATGGCACGCGCCTGGGCCCCGGGCGTCACCCGGGTCTGGGTGCATACCTGCACGCTCGACCACCCCTCGGCGCTCAACTTCTACCGGGCGCAAGGCTTCGTCGCGGTACGGCGGACGATCGAGACCTTCCCCGACCCGCGCGCGCTCGGTCTGCTGCCGATCGATGCCGGCGCGCACATACCGTATCTGGCGTAGCGCGGATCGACGTTTAGGGTGTTGAGCATTCCTCCCCTGCCAGGGCAGGGCTATCGCATATGGACGCTTGTGCGACCCTGTCGCCTTCCTAACCCACCCCGTCACCCCGGACTTGTTCCGGGGTCCACCCTGCGGCGAGGAGAAAGGCTTGATTCGACACCGTTCCCTCGCGGCCCGGTGGACCCCGGAACAAGTCCGGGGTGACGAATCTGATAAGGAAACCGATCGAGCCTCGTCACCGCAGTGATATGCGATAGCCCTGCCCCTGCGGGGGAGGAGTTACGGAATGTCGGTCTTAGCTGCCTACGCCGCGGATATCGCCGACAGCCGGCGATAGGCGACGATCGCCACCAGTCCGCCGGCGAGCTGCGTCAGCATCGCGACGCCGGCGGCACAGGCATCTGCGATCGCGATGCCGAGCGGATTGCCGCCGCCCTCGCCGCCCAGATAATGCGACAGCAGCATGAACGGCTGCCCCGCCAGGATCGCGGCGAGATAGATGGTGACGATCGCGCCGAGCAGCCCCAATTGCCCGCGCCGCGTCATCCGCCACGACGCGCCGACCGCCTGCATCGCGCCGGTCTGCGGCTCGGCGAACAGCACCGGGCCGGCCAGCATGAAGCGGCTCATCAGCCACAGGCCGGGCAGCAGCAGCACGTACATCCCCGCCCCCGCCGGAATCGACACCACCACCATCGCGAGGATGAAGCGCGGGAAGCGCCGCGCCGCGCGCTGGATCGCCACGCCGAGCGTCGGCCGCTCGGCATCGAGGAACAGGCAGAAGAGGACCGCGAGGCCCAGATAGGTGATAGCATAGGCGCCGACCGAACCGAGCCCGTAATCGCCGACCCAGCCGTCGAGCGCGGTCATCCACGCCTGTGCCCGCGCCTGCGTATCGACGATCGTGTCGTCGGGCATCGGCAGCGGCGCGGTGAGCAGCAGCAATGCATAAGTCGGCACGAAGAAGAACAGGCCGGCGATCCGCAACAGCAGGTCGGCGTCGCGGCGAAACATCGCCCAGGCATCGCTCAGCAAGGCGGCGAGCGTCAGCCTCACGCCTGGACCTCGCCGCGCGCGGCCTTGTCGCGCAGCATCCGCTCGCGGGCGACCAGCGCCACGTAGAGTTGCGCGGAGAAGACGATCGCCACCAGCGTCAGCGCCGCCGACACTGCCTGCGCCACCGCGGCGGCGAGCAGCGCGACCGTCGCCTGCGCGTTGCCGCCGAGAATCAGGCGAAAGATCAGCCCGCTGACCGATTGCGCCGCCCAAGTGGCGATCATCAGCACGACGACGAACAACAGCACCGTGCCGACCAGCCGCCAGGTGTGGCGACGGGTCAGCCGCCAGCATCGGGCGATCGCGGCGACGGCCAGCCGCTCCTCCAGCACCACTGCATAGAGCGGCAGCAGCCGCGCGCCGACGAACAGCAACGCCAGCCCAATCGCCAGTGCATAGAGGCCGGCAAGCCCCGCGGCGCCCGGATCGGTCGGCGCCGTCGCGGTGCCCGCGGCAAGCGACCGATAGTCGAAGCCGGCGCGCAGCAGCAAAGCGATCGACGGCAGGAACGCCACGATCATCACCACCGCCAACACCAAAGCGACGAGCAATGCGGCAGGCAGGCGCGCACTGGCCTGTCGCATCGCCGCCGTCCGGTCGGTCGCGGGATCGGTCGAGGCGGCGATCATCGCGAGCTGCCCCCACACTGCGACGATCGCCGTAACGATAACGAGCAGCATGCCGATCACTGCGGTGGCGGTCGAGGGAGTGGCGAAGCCGGTCCACGCCGCGTTGATCACCGCCGGCAGGAACAGGGTGAGCGCCGCGATGCCGGCGAGCATGCCGCCGCGTCCGTTCAGCACCTCGACGCTGCGGTCCCACACATTGCCCATCTTGACCATCCGGCACCCCTTCGCCCGCGTTTGCGATCGGTTAGCCCAAGCGCCCCGGCTTGGCCACTCGCCAACTTGCAAGCGCCCGGTCTCTGGCACACATGCACCGGCATGACCGAGATCGATGGTATCGAATGGCGGGTATCGCCGGGCCTGACGCCTTATGACGAGGCACTGGCGGCGATGGAGGCGCGCGCCGAGGCGGTGCTGGCGGGCGAGGCGCGCGAGCTGATCTGGCTGCTCGAACATCCGCCGATCTACACCGCCGGCACCAGCGCCTCGCCCGGTGATCTGATCGATGCGCGCTTTCCGGTGGTCGCGACCGGACGCGGCGGCAAATACACCTATCACGGCCCGGGCCAGCGGATCGTCTATCTGGTGCTCGATCTCGGCAAGCGCGGCCGCGACGTGCGCTGCTTCGTCCATGGCGTCGAGGGCTGGGTGATCGCGGCGCTCGCCGAACTCGGCGTCACCGCCTTCCGCGCCGAGGGGCGGGTCGGCATCTGGACGCGCGACGGTGGCGCGGAGGCGAAAATCGGCGCGATCGGCGTTCGCGTGCGGCGCTGGATCACGCTGCATGGCCTCGCGGTCAACGTCGCACCCGACCTCAGCCATTTCAACGGCATCGTACCGTGTGGACTGCCCGATTTCGCCGTGACCAGCCTCGCCGATCTGGGCCGTGACGATCGTCTGGCAACCTTCGACGATGCTCTTGCGTTGAGCGCTCCGGCATTCCTCCGGTCCCTGTCTTGTCCGGCATAAACGCGCCGGACAGAATTCGAGGCTTGAGGGCTGGGCGTTATGCGATTAATGTCCACTGCGATTTGGGTATTAAAGGGCCAGCAAGCCGTCCAAATCCTATTCTAGGGAGCTTCCAATGCGTGCACTCATCTCCAAGGTCCTGACCGGCTCGCTGATCGCCGGCGCCGCTCTTGCGGTTTCGGCCTGTGGCCCGAAGACCGAAACGACCACCGACAACACGATGGTCACCGACATGAACACCACCGACGACATGGGCACCATGAGCGACAACATGACCGCCGTCGACGGCGCGTCGAACGGTGGCATGATGGCGAACGACACGATGATGTCGAACGACACCATGATGTCGAACGACACGATGACCACCAACGCAATGTAATCTCCCGTCAGGGATATTACGGTGGTGAAACGGCCGTCCGGGCAACCGGGCGGCCTTTTCTTTTGGTTCCCACGTTCTGGCGCATTTCATCCGATTTTATCGTGGATTGGCGCGATCGGGGATTGGGTCGGCCCGCGAAACCGTCTAGAATCGCCCGATAATAGCTTTCCGTGGGGATGACGAAAGATGACCGTGTTGCGTATCGCGCTGGCGCTTGGCGGCGCCGCGATCGGCCTGGCGGCGGCAGCGCCGGCTTCGGCACAATTCTACCTGCGCTCGCACGATTTCCGCGGCGAGGCGGTCAAGGGGCATGAGGACGGCCTCGGCCAGCCGCTGCCCGGCGCGACCGAGGCGGAGCTGCGCGCGGCGATGGCGTGGAGCGTCCGCGCTGCGCTCAACGTCGCCGCGCTGCAATGCCAGTTCGAACCGACCCTGCTCACCGTGCCCAATTACAATGCGGTGCTGAAGGACCATGAGGCCGAGCTGAAGAATTCGTTCGACACGCTCACCAAATATTTCATGCGCGTCAACAAGGCGCCCAAGGCGGGCCAGGCGGCGCTCGACCAGTTCGGCACGCGGACCTATTCGGGCTATGCGACCGTCGCGGCGCAGTTCGGCTTCTGCCAGACGGCGAGCGGCATCGGCCGCGACGCGACCTTCGTGCCGCGCGGCGGGTTCGGATCGTTCGCGATGGATCGCGTCCGTGAGCTGCGCAACAGCCTGACGCCCTATGGCGAACAGCATTTCCAGCGCTATCTCGGCCGCGACTATGCTTCGCAGCCGCGTCTCGACACGATCTGCTGGAACAAGAAGGGCGAATGGGTAGCCAAGAAGTGCGGCGTCTTCGCTTGGCCGCCGGCGAGCCCGACGGGAACGGCAGCGGTGCCTGCCGCCACGACGGCCGCGACGGCGCCCACCGTGACGGCAGCCGCGGAAACCGCGCAGCGCTGACGGCACATCCCCCCGGATCCGCTCCGGGGGGATTTGATGCTTTTGGAAGTTCCTAGCGCAGCCCCAGCAGCTTGTGCGTCTGCAACGACAGCCGCCATTGCGGGCGCTCCATCACCACCGCGATCGCCTCCTCGATGTTCGCAACACCACGGGCATCGTCCATCGGCTGCAACAGGCGGTTGGCGAAATCCCAGCTCTCGACCTCGGCGATATCGGTCCCCGCCTGCGGCCAGACCAGCTTCAGCTCGTCGCCCGAGCGTTGCACCACGACGCTGCCCGCCTTGGGACTGACGCACACCCAGTCGATCCCCGGATGCACCGGCAGCGTACCGTTGGTCTCGATCGCGATACGGAAACCGGCGTCGTGCAGCGCCTCGACCAGCGCATCGTCGATCTGCAACATCGGCTCGCCCCCGGTGAGGACGACGAAGCGGTCGCTCTGCCCCGCACCCCAGAAGCCCGCGACCGCCGCGACCAGGTTCGCAGCGTCGGCGAACTTGCCGCCGCCCAGCCCGTCGACCCCGACGAAATCGGTGTCGCAGAACCGGCAGACCGCCGTGGCCCGATCCTGCTCGCGCCCGCTCCACAGATTGCACCCGGCGAAGCGCACGAATACCGCCCGCCGCCCCGCATTCACCCCCTCACCCTGCAGGGTCAGGAACATCTCCTTGACGGCATAGCTCATGCGATCAGGGCCGAACGGCGTAGACCGTCGGATCGGCTATGCCCGCTTCCTCGAATCCCTTGGAGCGCAGCCGGCAGCTGTCGCAGGTACCGCAATGGACCCCGCCCGGTGCCGGATCGTAGCACGACCAGCTGATCCCCATGTCGACGCCCAGCCGCTGGCCCTCGCGGACGATGTCGGCCTTGGTCATATGCTGCAGCGGCGCGTGGATCTTGAATGGTTCGCCCTCGACGCCCGCCTTGGTGGCGATCTCCGCCAGTCCTTCGAAGGCGTGGATGAATTCGGGGCGGCAATCGGGATAGCCCGAATAATCGAGCGCGTTGACGCCGATGAACAGGTCGCGCGATCCCGCCGCTTCCGCCCAGCCGAGCGCGAGGCTGAGGAAGATCGTGTTGCGCGCCGGCACATAGGTGACCGGAATCCCCTCGCCGACGCCGTCCTTGGGCACGTCGACGTCGGCGGTGAGCGCCGAGCCGCCGAACGCCGACAGGTCGAGCGGCAACACGATATGCCGCTCCGCCCCCAGCGTCGTCGCGACGCGCCGTGCCGCGGCCAGCTCGACGCGATGGCGCTGGTTATAGTCGATCGACAGCGCGAGCAGGCGATAGCCCGCTTCGCGTGCGCTGGCGGCGGAGATCATCGAATCGAGCCCGCCGGAGACGAGCACGACGGCGAGAGGCCCTACGTTTTGCATGGTCATGATCCCCCCGGCGCTAGGCCAAAGCGGCGCAAAAGAAAAGGGCCGCGGGTAAGGCGGCCCTTGAAGGAGAGAGAAGCGATCGCTCCTCTGGGAGAAAAGCGTGCCGGTCATGAACAGGCACACCGCATGGCTAAGCGACCGGTATTAAAAGGAGATTAAGATGCCCGGCGGATATCCCTCCCGCCCTTTAGCTCAGGCGACCGGATCGGCCTCGGCCGGGACCGGGAATTTGGTCGCGCAGAAGGCGCAATCGACCTGGATGAACCCGCGTTCGTCCGCCATCTCGCGCCGTTCCTCCAGCGAGAATTTGGCCAGCACGCTCGCGATATAATCACCGGTGCAGCGGCAGCCGCGCGACAGCGGCGTCGAGGCGAGCACGCGCACGTCGGGCTCCTCGTTGAACAGCCGCCAGACCAAAGTCTCCAGCGACAATGCGGGATCGGCGAGTTCGTCGACGCCCATCGTCTGGCCGAGCGCCTCGACATGCTCCCATTCGGGATGGTCGAGCTGGGTGTGCAGCCGCTCGCGACCGACCTCGCCTTCGGGCAGATGCTGGAGGAACAGGCCACCGGCAACCGTGCGCTCGCCGTCGCGGGCGATGCCGACCCGGACGAGGCTGGGGATCTGCTCGGACTGGACGAAATAGCTCTGCGCCGCCTCGGCCAGCGTCTCGCCGTCGAGCGGGACGATGCCCTGATAGCGCTCGCCGGTCGCCGCGAGGTCGAAGGTGATCGCGAGATAGCCCTGACCGAACAGCGCGAACAGCGTCGGCTGCTCCGGCGACGCGGCGAGCTTCTCGGAGTCGAAATCGATATACCCGCGCACTTCCCCGCCCCGATAGTCGCAGACGAGCAGCTGGACGACGCCATTCTCGGTCCGCGTCTGCATGGTGAGCTGCGCAGTCGGGTCCTTGAGCGTCGAGCCGATCAACGCCGCCAGGGTCAGCGCCTCGGCGAGGAGGGCTTCGATTGCGGGGGGATAGGCATGTGATGCGAGGACGGCGTCGAGCGCGGGACCGAGCCTTACGACCCGTCCGCGCGCCGAGCGGGAGGGAATCGCGAACCCGAGCGCGCGATCGATATCGATGGGGGATTGTTGCATCGGCAGGAAATGGGATGGCGCGGTGGATGGGTCAAGTTACCCACCGCCCCCCCCCCCGTTCGCCACGCCCCCGGATCAGCCGATCTGGCCGAAGACCCAGCGCAGCACCGCTTTCTGGGCGTGGAGGCGGTTCTCCGCTTCCTGCCAGATCAGCGACTGCGGCCCGTCGATCACCGCATCGACCACCTCTTCGCCACGATGCGCAGGCAGGCAGTGGAGGAAGCGCGCATCGGGCTTGGCGCGCGCCATCAGGGCCTCGTCGACCTGATAGGGCATCATCGCGGCAAGCTTGGTCTCGGCATGCGCCTGGCCCATCGAGATCCACGTGTCGGTGACGATGACGTCGGCACCCTCCACCGCTTCCTGCGGCGAGGCGACGACGCGGGCGCGGCCCTGCCCGCGCACGACATCGGCCTCGGCCGGCATGAAGCCCTGCGGACAGGCGGCGGTGACGTCGAACTGCATCAGCCCGGCTGCCTCGATCAGCGAGGCGAGCACGTTGTTGCCGTCGCCGAGCCACGCCAGCTTGAGACCGGGCAACGCCTTGCCGTCCTCGAGGATCGTCTGGAGATCGGCCATGATCTGGCAGGGATGCGACTGGTCGGTCAGGCCGTTGATGACGGGCACGCTGGCGTAGCGGGCCATGTCCTCGACCTTGGCGTGATCGTCGGTGCGGATCATGATCGCGTCGACATAGCCCGACAGCACGCGCGCGGTGTCGGCGATGCTCTCGCCGCGACCGAGCTGCATCGAGCCTGCATCCATGACGATCGAGGTCCCGCCCAGTTGCCGGATCGCCATGTCGAAGCTGACGCGGGTACGCGTCGAATTCTTCTCGAAGATCATCGCCAGCACATGGCCGGCGAGCGGCGCGTCGGCGTCGGCGCGGCCCTTGGGGAAACCGGCACGCGCCGCCTTGCGGTCGATCGCATCGGCGAGCATCGCGGCGACGCCATCGGCGCCGGCATCGGACAGGTTCAGAAAATGACGCATTATAGTCCTCCCTCGCGCAGCGGAGAGCGGGACCGCGGCCGTCGGGCCGTGGTGGAGGGGGCGCTTCCCCAACGAGCCGCCCGCCGTCCTCCCCCTCCACCGGCTGCGCCGGTCCCCTCCCCCTAGCGGGGGAGGACTAGATCAATCGTCGCTGGCCGGTACGAAGACCCGCGCAGCGGCGCTCAGCTTGTCGATACATTCGGCGACATGGGCGTCCTCGATCACCAGCGGCGGCAGGATGCGGACGACGTTCTCGCCCGCCGCGACCAGCAGCAGCCCGTGATTGTCGCGGGCATGCGCGACGAACTCGCGCGGCTCGACTCCGGCCTTCAGCTTGAGGCCGAGCATCAGCCCCTTGCCGCGCACGCTCTCGAAGACGTGATCGTGGTTGGGGATGAGCTGTTCGAGCGCGCTGCGCAGCCGCTCGCCCATCGCCTCGACATTGGCGAGGAAACCCTCCTCCAGCATTACGTCGAGCACCGCCTGCCCCGCCGCCATCGCCAGCGGATTGCCGCCATAGGTCGAACCGTGCGTGCCGATCACCATGCCGCTCGCCGCGCGCTCGGTGGCGAGGCAGGCACCGAGCGGGAAGCCCGCGCCGATCCCCTTGGCGACCGCCATGATATCGGGCTCGATGCCGTAATGCTCATACGCCCACATTTTGCCGGTCCGGCCATAGCCGCACTGGACCTCGTCGAGGATCAGCAACAGGCCGTGCTCGTCACACGCCTTGCGCAGGCCGGTGATGAATTCGGGTGTGCCGACCGACACGCCGCCCTCGCCCTGGATCGTCTCGACCATGAAGCCCGCGGTGGTGTCGTCGATCAGCGCCAGCGCGGCGTCGAGATCGTTGAACGGCGCATAAGCGAAACCGGGCAGCAGGGGCTCGAAGCCGTCGCGCATCTTGGGCTGGTTGGTCGCCGAGATCGCCCCCATCGTCCGCCCGTGGAAGGCGTTGTTGAAGGTGATGATCTTGCTGCGCTCGGGATTGCCGGCGGCATAATGGAAGCGGCGCGCGGTCTTGATCGCGCATTCCACCGCCTCGGTGCCCGAGTTGGTGAAGAACACCGTGTCGGCGAAGCTGTTGGCGACGATCCGCTCGGCCAGCGCCTCGCCTTGCGGCGAACCGTAGAGGTTGCTGACGTGCATCAGCGTCGCCGCCTGTTCGGCGATCGTCTTGACGAGATGCGGATGGCCGTGGCCGAGCGCATTGACCGCGATGCCCGCTGCCATGTCGAGATAGCGGCTGCCGTCCTCACTGAAGAGATAACAGCCCTCGCCTCGGACCGGACGCACCCCGCACCGCGGATAGACGGGCATCAGGGCGGTAATGGTCACGGGGCATCTCCTCATCTCGAAACGAGAAAGGGCGGCCCTGCACGGACCGCCCATTCCCTCTTTACCTGTCGGCGTGGTGCCGGGTCAACACCGCCGCCGATCAGAATCCGGCGCTGATCGTCGCGAATACCTGTCGCGGTGCGACCGGGAAGAAATTGTAGGTGCCCGAGGCCGCGCCGATGCTGAGCGTCGATTCCGCGCGCTTGTTGGTCAGGTTGGTGACGTTGAGGCTGACCCCCAGCTTCTTGGCGATCCCCTGCCCGCTGAGCGGCATGTCGAAGCCGATCCGACCCGAGAGCTGCAGATAACCCTTCACGCTGAGATCGTTGGTATAGGTGGCGTAACGGCGGCCGATATAGTCACCGATCAATTGCACCTCGACGCCATCGGTGCGCAGCGTCGCCACCGTCTTGTTGAGCCAGTCGGGCGAACCCGGCACCTTCTTGCCCGCGGTCGCGACGGTCGCCTGCGCGGCCCCGGCGCCGGTCAGATAATCGTCGCTGTAGCGCGAATTGTTGTACGACAGCGCATCGTACAGCGAGAAGACGTCGCCGAAGCGGAACGTGCCGGCGATGTCGACGCCGTCGGTCTTGACGCTGCCGACGTTGTTGATGATCGGCGCGCCGCTCTGGATCGCGGTGATCGTCGCGGTCGGGCTCACCGCGAGCAGGCGATTGCTGAAATCGACGTGATAGTAGCTGATCTGCCCCTCGAAGCCGGTCAGCGGACCGGCGTCGAGCGTGCGGCGGGTGCGGGCGCCCGCTTCGTAGGTCCAGCTCGTCTCGGGCTTGGTGTTGTCCTTGAAGAATTCGAACAGCGTCTGGCTGCCGAGCGCGAACGGCGACAGGCCGGCGGCGGCGCTGGTCTGGAACTGGCGGATGTTCTGCTGGATGTTGAAGAACAATTGTTCGTGGCCGGTGACGTCCCACAGGCCGCCGACCTGCGGCAGGAAGACCTTGTTGGTGTTGAGCCTGCCGACCGGAAATTCGCGCGAACCGGTGAAGGAGCCGGGAATCGGCTGGACCGGCATCGTCTGACGCGCTTTCTGGAAGGTGCTCTTGAACCCCGCCTGCAGGGTGACGCTCGGCACGATCTGCCACGCATCCTGGATGTGCGTCTGGATCTCTTCGACGCGGATCTCGCTGCCATATTGGGTGATCAGCGGCTGTGCCTGATCGAGCGGGCGCGTGTACGGCGAGGACGGGTTGTTAACGTCGAGCGCATACCAGCGGCGATAGGCGGACGAGCTCTGATGCTCGTACCAGCCGCCGATCTCGATCCGGTGGTTGCCGATCTCGCCGACCAGAGTCGAGATCGCGCCAACGCGGTCGATGCGATATTCGGTGGTCCGCGTCGCCAGCCCCGAACCGCCGAAGATGGTGCTGAGTCGCGCCAGATTGGTCGCCGAATTCGGGCTGCTGCCCGCTGCACCGGGATAATAATAGGAGAAGAGCAGCGGCAGCCCCGCCGCGGTGATCGGCCCGGCGACGACGCCGACGCCGTCGTTATGGTGGAAATAGCCCTGGTTCGACCAGGTCAGGCCGGGGGCGGCGTGCCAGTCGTATTTGACGTAGCCGAGATAATCGGTGCGCTGCGCATCGCTGTAGTAATTGCGATAGTTGGACCCCGGCGCGGCGTTGACCGCGGCATATTCGGCCGAGCCGTAATAGGCGCGGGCGGCGGCGAAATTCGGGTAGAAGAACGGCCGGGTATAAGGCGCGACACCGCGGTTATCGACGGCGGCGGTGGTCGCGGTCGCCGGGCGGACGACGATCGATGTCGCATCCTCGTTCGGCTCGGTCTTGTCCGAATAGGAGAAGAAGGCGGTCAGTTTGCCGGTCGCGTCGTCGTGGACGATCTTGCCGTTGGCCTGATAGCCGCCCTGCTTGCCGTTGAAGTCCCAGGCGCGTGCATCGTGACGCACGCCCGAGACGTAGAGGCGCGTGCCGTCGCCGAGATCGCCGCTGTCGATCCGACCATAAGTGCGCGAGGTGTCGTAGCTGCCGACCACCTGTTGCAGCGTGACGCCGAAGCGGTCGCGCGGATCGCTGGAGAAGGTGTCGATCGCGCCGCCGAGGTTGCTGGTCGAGGCGGTGCCGAGATCGCCCGCGCCCGAGGCGAGCACGACCCGCCCGACATCTTCGGAGATGATCGCGCGTTGCGGGCTCAAGCCGTTGTAATTGCCGTATTGCTGATCGCCGAGCGGCACGCCGTCCAGCGTATAGCCAAGTTGCTGCGCGTTGAAGCCGTGGATGAACAGCGAGATGTTCTGCTCGTTGTTGCCCCAGGGGTCGGCGGTCAAGAAGGTGACGCCGGGTAGAGTCTGCAACGCCTTCAGCGGGCTGAGACCGGGCAGGATCTTCTGGATTTCGTTGCCGGAGATCTGCGTCACCGATCGCGTCGCGGTACCGCGGACGACGATCTCGCCGTCGGACGCATCGTCGGTGGCAGCCGTCTGCGCCGGCGCGGCACTGCCGCCGTCTTCGCCGGGGAGCGCCGCCGCGGGGGTCACGGTCTGCGCGGCGGCCGCGTGCCCGGCACACAAAGCGAGCGCGGTCGCGCCGGTCAGCAACATCGAACGGAGTGTCATGGAATTTCCCTTTGGCTCGTTGGCCTTAGGGCGCGGTGGTCGCTTTACGCGTCACGCCGGTGACTATCCGGTTGCAGATCAATGACAAACGGCCCCGCGTGAAACGCGAGGCCGTACAATGCGATAGAACGAAAGCGGGCAGCGACCCGCGGAAGCTCAATGCCCCCGGCTGAGTTCGTCGACCTCGCCCATGATCGTGTCGAGCGCGGTCTTGTTGACGTCCGTCTCGTGCTCGCGACGCGACGGCAGCGATCCTTCGGTCAGGATCGTCTCCAGCGCGACGCGGCCGCGCGCGACGCGGCTCTTGATCGTACCGACCGCCACCTGACAGATTTCCGCCGCCTCTTCATAAGCGAAGCCGCCGGCGCCGACGAGGATCAGCGCCTCGCGCTGCGGCTGCGGCAGATGCAGCAGCGCGCGCTGCATGTCGCCCAGTTCGACGTGGCGGTCCTGGCTCGCGGGTGCGGCGAGGATACGATCGGCGACGAGATCGTCCCACTCGCCCTTGAACCGCGCGCGGCGCATCTGCGACAGATAGAGGTTGCGCAGGATGATGAAGGTCCAGGCACGCATGTTGGTGCCGGCCTGGAAACGCTGGCGCGCTGCCCATGCCTTGAGCAACGTTTCCTGGACGAGGTCGTCGGCGAGGTCGCGGCTGCCGGACAGCGAGCGACCGAAGGCACGCAGATGCGGGATGACCTGCGCCAGCTGTTTCTTGAATTCGGGGTCGGACAGAGCAACGTGCTCGACCGGCGCTACGGGAGCGTCGTCGTCTTCGTAATCGTCGTCACGCGTAGCAGGCTGGGTCATGCAATTCCGTTCAAAGCCGGGGACATCATTGCCGCCTCGGGCAGCAAGATAAGGGTCCGCGCCGGCAAATGCCAGTGAGACGGGCTCGGTCGAATTATCGCAGGATCAGAAAGGCGAAGATCGCGATGACCAGCACGAGCGAGACACCCAGAACGTATCGGGTGACGCCCGGGGTCGCGCCCGCCCGCGCCTCGGTGGTGGTGACATGGACGGGTTCGTTCGGATCAGCCATGGACGTCAAACACACGACATCCGTTTTGGGTCCGTAACTTTATTCGACTTTACCGCAGTCCGGCGATGATCTGGCGATGCCGACGCGCCGTTCCGGATCGAAACGACGCGTCGGCGTGCCGTCACGCGAGCGCGTTGGGGATCGTCGCCTGATCGAAGAACAGCGCCTGGCTGATCGCGGCCTTTACCGTCGAACGCTGGAACGGCTTGGTGATCAGGAAGGTCGGCTCGGGACGCTCGCCGGTGAGCAGACGCTCCGGGAAGGCGGTGATGAAGATCACCGGCACTTCGAACTCCGCGAGGATGTCCTTCACCGCATCGATGCCCGAGCTGTCGTCGGCGAGCTGGATGTCGGCGAGCACCAGACCGGGGCGATCCTCCATCGCCAGCGCGACCGCCTCGTCGCGGGTCACGGCGACGCCGGTCACCTCATGACCGAGGTCGCGGACGATCGTCTCGATGTCCATCGCGATGATCGGCTCGTCCTCGATGATCAGCACGCGCGCGCGGGTCTGCTTCTCGATCTCGGCCAGCGCCTCGGCGACCAGGGTCTCGACCTCGCTGGTGTCGACCTCGATCAGATAGGCGGCGTCCTCGGGGGTGAAACCCTCCATCGCGGTCAGCAACAGCGCCTGACGCGACAGCGGCGTCATGCGGGCGAGACGGGCACGGGCGACCGCCTCGGTCCCCTCGGCGTCGCTCTGCGAGGTCTGCTCCTCGCCATCGGCATTGGCCGAGGCCCAGATGCCCTGGAACATACGATACAGGCCGAGGCGCGGATCGACGTCGCGCGGGAATTGATCCGGCGCCGCGACGATCGCCTCCAGCGTGGCGCGGACGTATTTGTCGCCCTGCTGCTGGCTGCCGGTCAGGGCCCGGCCGTAGCGCCGCAGGAAGGGAAGATGCGGTGCGAGTTGCTGTCCAAGCGACATGGGTGGTGATCACTCCCTGAAGAACTGCCCGGATGTCCGGGATCTGAAATATCGAACGGGTGCCTGATCTGTGCGGGCGCCCGCCGCTTTGCAACGATGTTTGTCGAAGAACCCGACCGACCCGTGGGCCCGCGGAAATTTCGCGCGACGATGGAACCATCGAAGGCTAATTTGGTTTCATCGCCGATCGAATGGGTCAGCCGCTCCTGATTTGCGGCTATCATTCATTGTGCGTCGATTGCCCGGTAGGACCGGGCCACCCAGGGGGACATGTTGGAACTGCCCAGCGACAAGGACACGAAAACGTCTTCCAAAAAGTCTCCTGCCAAGGTTCAGAGCAAGGATCGCGACATGGGCGCGGCACTTCGCTCCGCGTACCAGCGGACGATTGATGAAAGCGTTCCCGACGAAATGCTCGACCTGCTGAACAAGCTCGCCTAGCAGAGGGCATGGCCACACCCTTCGCCGCGGCATCCTCCACCCGACGCGCGGCAATGGCCCCGGTGTCGGCGCTTTCGCGTTTGCCGACGGGCGCCAAGCTGTTCATCACGCTCAGCATAGCATTGCTGTTGCTGGCGCTGATCGCGATCGGGGCGACGCTGCAGACCGGACGGACCGCGGATGCCGAGGCGCGGGCGCGGCTGCGTATCGCCGCCAACGAGAGTGCGCGCAGCATCGCCATCGAGCTCATCGGCGACATGACCGCGTTGCGCGTCGCGGTGAATGCGCTCCAGGCCGATGCCGGCGATGCGCCGAGTTGTGCGCGGGCGCAGGGTGTGTTCGCGCAACAGGCGACGACGGGCACGCGCTTCTCGATCGTCGATCGCAACGGCCGGCTGTTGTGCGGCGAACCGCTCGACAGCAACGTCTCGATCGACACCAGCACCGCGGTCGGCGCGGCGATCGTTCCCGACAAGGGCCTGATCCTGTCGGTTGCCGGCCCGCGCCGTGGGCCGAGCGCGCGCGTGTTCTTTCCCCGTCCCTTCCTTGCCCGGCTCGCCACGCCGACCAGCCGCGCCGTGCCGCTCGCCAGCGCGCTGGTGCACGACGACACGTCGCTCGACCTCGCCAGCATTCCCGACCTCGGCCCGCTCGATCGCGTCGAGACCGTCGAGACCGACCTCGGCCTCGGCGGCCTGACGCTGCGGACGAGCACGCGCAGCGCGCCGATCACCTCGTCCTTCCTCGTCGCGCTGATGCTGCCGCTGTTGATGTGGGCGGCGGCGGCGGGATTGGCATGGTTCATCGTCGACCGGCTGCTGATCCGCCCGCTGCGCCTGCTGCGCGCCAGCGTCGCCTCCTACACGCCGGGCGAAGTGATCGATCCGGGCCAGCTCGGACCGTTGCCGGCGCAGGAGATCCGCGAGCTCGGCGACACCTTCCGCGCGATCAGCCGTACCGTCGCGCTGCACGAGGCCGGCCTTGCCGAGGCGGTGGTGCGGCAGACCAAATTGACGCGCGAGGTCCACCATCGCGTCAAGAACAACCTCCAGGTCATCTCCAGCCTGATCAATTTTCATGCGCGCGGCGCGCCGAGCCCCGATGCGACCGCGGCCTATGCCTCGATCCAGCGTCGCGTCGACGCGCTCGCCGTCGTCCACCGCAACCATTTCGCCGAGATGGAGGACAATCGCGGGCTCAACCTGCGTGCGGTGATCGGCGAACTGGCATCGAACATCCGCGCCACCGCACCCGAAGGCGCGACCAGCCTGTCGATCGCGCTCGACGTCGACCCCTATCTCGTCAATCAGGACGTCGCGGTGGCGGTCGCCTTTCTCGTGACCGAGACGATCGAGCTGGCGATGAATTGCGACCGTGCCGCGCAGATCCGCGTCGCGGTGAAGCCCGGCGACGACGATGCCAAGGCGAAGCTCCGCGTCGTCTCGCGCGCCTTCGTCGCGAGCGAGACGCTGGAGACCCTGCTGTCGACCCGCTACGGCCGGGTGATCGAGGGTCTGTCGCGCCAATTGCGGGCGCCGCTGCACCACGATCCGATGACCGGCGCCTATGAAATCGCCATCGCCGTGCTGGGCCGCGACTGAACGAAAATAATTTCAAACCCGGTCGCTTTTGCACGGAACCAACGATCCGAGGCCGGGTTATGCAATACGGATCGCGACCTTATGCCCCCCCGCTCTCGCGGTCCACGACATAGGCCCGGAAACACTCACCCTCCCCCCCCCGGTGAATGTTTCCGGGCCTTATCGATTCAATCTTACCGTATCATGGCAGGTCGAGAGTTCCGGGTCCGGAACGAATACGCCGCCCGATCATTCCCCTAGCGCTATTCAAGCCCAGGAGGTTCTATGCGTAAGGTTCTCGGATTGGTCGTCGTCGCGGGTGCGCTCATGGTCAGCGCATGCAACACGGTCGAAGGCGTCGGCAAGGACGTGAAGTCGGCCGGCAGCACGGTCGCCAAGACCGCCGACGACGCCAAGTAAGCTTCCACCTCACGTGGTCGGAAAAGCCTCCGCTCCTGCGAGCGGAGGCTTTTTTGTGTGAGGTGTTTGTCTGCCTCCCCGATGGGGAAGCGGGTTACGCCTCGACGATGTCGGTGCCCGCGACCTTCAACCGCTTGCGTTCGGTGAACCAGATGCCGATGATCGCGACCTCGTACAGCAGGATCAACGGCACGGCGAGCAGCACCTGGCTCATCAGGTCTGGCGGGGTCAGCACCGCGGCGATCGCCGTCGCGCCGACGATCGCATAGCGCCGTGCGCCGATCAGCTGCTTGCGCGTGATGATGCCGGCCCGTTCGAGCAGCATCAGCAACACCGGCAGCAGGAACGCGATGCCGAACGCGAAGAGGAACTGCATCACGAAGGACAGATAGTTACCGATCGCCGGCAACGCTTCCTGATGGACGCCGCCGACGTTGCCCTGGAAGCTCAGCAGGAAATGCAGCGCCATCGGGATCGCCATATAATAAGCGAGTGCGGCGCCGCTGATGAACAGGATCGGGGTCGCGAGGATGAAGGGCAGCAGCGCGCGCTTCTCCTTGCGGTACAGGCCGGGCGCGACGAACTGCCAGAGCTGGTTGGCGATCACCGGAAAGGCGATCATCATCGCGGCGAAGAAGGCGACCTTCACCTTGACGAAGAACGCCTCGAAGATCTGCGTGTAGATCACCGTCTTCTGCCCGGCCGACAGCAGCGGCTGGACGAGGAAGGCGAAGATATCCTCCGCGAACCAATAGCTCAGGCCGAACGCGACGACGAGCGCGGCGATGCAATAGAGCAGGCGCCGGCGCAATTCGATGAGATGGTCGAGCAGCGGCGCGCGGCTGGCGTCGACCTCGTCCTCGATATCCATGCCGCTCATGATGGCGTGGTATCCGGATGCGGCGCCGGCTTGTGCTCGGGTGCCGGCATGACGACCGGCTTTTCGACCATCACCGGCGCATCAGGCTCGGCCTGCCCCGCCGGATCGGCCGCCGCGACCGGTTCGGCGGCGGCAACCGATTCCGCCTCCGACGACACCGGATGCTCGGCCATGATCCGCGCATTCTCCGCGGCCCACCGCTTCTCCATTTCTTCCAGCTCCGCCTCGCGGACCATATTGTCGAAACCCTGGCGGAAGGAGCGCGCGACACCGCGCGCCTTGCCGACCCAATAGCCGACGACCCGCATCGCCTTCGGCAGGTCCTTGGGTCCGATCACCACCAGCGCCACGAAGGCGACCAGCAGGAATTCGGACGGCGCGATATCGAACATGTAACGCTGTCAGCGGATCGAGGGCGGCTTAACGGTCGTCGCGGACGCGCTCGCCGTCGCGATCGAACGCGGGCTCGGCGGCCTTTTGTGCTTCGATCCGCGGTGCCGGCTTGGCGGGGACGTCGTCGTCGTGTTCGGCCATGCCCTTCTTGAAATTCTTCACACCCTTGGCGACGTCGCCCATCAGGTTGGAGAATCGGCCGCCGCCGAGCAGCAGAATCGCGACGACGGCAAGAACGAGCAGATGGATCGGGCTGAAGCTGCCCATGGCGTATCTCCTAGAATGTCTTCTTATCTAATCGCTATCGGAGTCCTTTGCCACCTCCAAAGCTTCCTCGAGCGCAAGGTCGACGGGATCGAGCAGGCCGGCGGCGCGCAGGTCGTCGATCCCCGGCAGGTCGCGACGGCTTTCGAGGCCGAAATGATCGAGAAAGCCCGGCGTCGTCGCATAGAGCAGCGGTCGGCCCGGCAGCTCGCGCCGCCCCGCCGGGCGCACCCACCCGGCCTCCATCAGCACGTCCAGCGTCCCCTTGGCGGTGGCGACGCCGCGGATCGCCTCGATCTCGGCGCGGGTGACGGGTTCGTGATAGGCGATGATCGCCAGCGTCTCGATGCCGGCGCGGCTAAGACGGCGCACCTCCTCGCGATCGCGACGGAGCAGATGCGCAAGATCGGGCGCGGTCTCGAAATGCCAGCGCTCGCCGCGGCGGACCAGAGCGATGCCGCGGCCGGCATAATCGCGTTCGAGCCGGGCGAGCACCGCGCGCACATCGACGTTGCCGACATAGGCGCGGATCGAATCGACGCCGAGCGGCTCGGCCGCGGCGAACAGCAGCGCCTCCACCGCGCGCATCGCGTCGTCGGGGGGCGTCATTGCAGCGCCCTGAGATACAGCGGCGCGAACGGCGCCGACTGGCGCAATTCCACCCTGCCCTGTTTGGCGAGTTCGAGTGCGGCGAGGAAGGACGAGGCGAGCGCCGACTTGCGCAACCGCCCCGATCCGTCGGGCAGGAAGCTCTCCAGCGTCGTCCAGTCGAGGTGCACGCCGATCAGACGCGACACGCGCTCCAGCGCCGCTTCCAGTGTCATCACCTCGCGATCGGCGACGACGTGCATCACCGGGCGGGTGCGTGCGCTGACCCGGCCATAGGCCGCGATGAGGTCGTAGATCTCCGCCTGCCAGCGGGCATGGCGGATCGTCCGCAGCCCCTCCGGCGCGCGCCGCAGGAAGACGTCGCGGCCCAGCCGGTCGCGCGCCATCAGCCGCGCACCCGCCTCGCGCACCGCGGCGAGCCGTTCGAGCCGCAATTGCAGGCGCAGCGCGAGTTCCTCGGGGTCGGGCTCCTGCTCCGGGTCGCGCGGCAGCAGCAGCGCCGACTTCAGATAGGCGAGCCACGCCGCCATCACGAGATAATCGGCAGCGACCTCCAGTTGCAGCGTCTGGCGTTGCTGGATGTAGCGCAGATATTGCTCGACGAGCGCGAGGATCGACAGTTTGCGCAGGTCGACCTTCTGCGCGCGCGCCAGCGTCAGCAGCAGGTCGAGCGGCCCCTCCCACCCTTCCAGATCGAGCGTGAGCTGTTCGGGTTCGGCCATCAGACCAAAGCGAGAAACGCGTCGCGTTGCGCGATCAGCGCGTCGAAATCGCCCGTCGGTGCGCCGACGCTCGCCATCGCGCGGTCGAGGCGTGCGCGCGCGGCATCGCCGATCGGACCGAGCCTGCCGGCGATCTCGACCATCTCGTCTATCCGCGCCCAGCAATCGAGGACGAGGTCGCAGCCCGCGGCGATCGCGCCTGCGGCCTTCTCGCCCGCGGTGCCGGACAGCGCCTTCATGTCGATGTCGTCGGTCATCAGCAGCCCGTCGAAACCGATCGCGCCGCGGATCACCTGTTTGATCACGATCGGGGAGAGGGTCGCGGGGCGCTCGCGATCCCAGGCCTCGAAGACGATGTGCGAGGTCATCCCCATCGGCGCCTGCGCCAGCGTGCGGAAGGGTTCGAGATCGACTTCCAGCGCCGCGGCGTCGGCGGTGACGGTGGGGAGGAGATGATGGCTGTCGACCTGCGCGCGGCCGTGGCCGGGCATATGCTTGACGACGCCGACGACGCCGCCGGCCGCCAGCCCCTCCAGCATCGCGCGGCCGAGCGCGGCAACCTGCATCGGCTCGGCACCATAGGTGCGGCAGCTGATCGCCTCGGTGGTGTCGGGCTGCGCGACGTCGATGATCGGGGCGCAATCGACGGTGATGCCGACCTCGGCGAGCATCAGGCCGAGGGCTTGGCCGTTGGCGCGCATCGCCTGGATCGCCGACATCGGCGCGGTCTCGTAGAGTGCGGCGAAGGCCGGGCCGGCGGGAAAGGCGGGCCATTCGGGCGGCCCCATGCGGGCAACGCGGCCGCCCTCCTGGTCGATCAGGATCGGCAGGTCGGCGCGGCCGGAGAGGTCGCGGAGCGCGTCGGTGAGCGCGCGGACCTGTTCCCGATCGCGGATGTTGCGCTTGAAGAGGATGTAGCCGGCGGGGTCAGCCTCGGCGAAGAAGGCACGTTCGTCGGGGGTGAGGGCGAGGCCGGCGATGCCGAAGATGACGGGCTTCATGCGGCACGGTTAGCGCGGGTGCGCGCAAGATGCGAGGGTTGGCCACCTAAGTCCTCCCCGGCGGCGCAAGACCGTTGTCGAAGGGGGCCGTGATGAGGTTCCTTCGGTTCGCCCGACAGATTCGTCACCCCGGACTTGTTCCGGGGTCCACCGGGCCGCAGGGGTATCGCTTCCGCCCCGAGCCGTTCCCCTCGCCGCGGAGTGGACCCCGGAACCAGTCCGGGGTGACGGCGTGGATGGGCGAAGAGTGCTCCCCCCCCTCAGCTCGCGACGAAGCAGCTTTCGCCGGCGACGCGCAGGCGGCCGCAGATGTCGGCGGCCTGATTGGCGCTGCCGGCGTTGACGCGCAGGCGGTAGAGCGTGCGGCCGCCGGTGGCGACCGATTGTACCGACTTGCCGAGCGGCGCCAAATAGCTGAATCGCTTGGAGAAACCGTCCCATGCGCTGTTCGCCAGCGCCTCGCTGGGATAGGCGCCGAGCTGGACCAGCGAGCCGCTGGCGCCGGTCGCGGCGGGTTTGCGCTGGACGCTGACCGGCTGCGCGGCGACGAGCTTGCCGCTCGATGCCGGCACCTGCGCGACGGCGTTGCTGCCGCCGGGGCCGGCGGCCTTTGCGGCCGGCGCGACGCGATGACCGTCGATCGGCTTTTCCGGCACCGCGTTGAGATCGATCGAGCCATTGCCCGCCTTGCCCGCGCTGGTCGCGATCGCGGCATCGCCCTCGCCCTTGACCTTGAGGCCGCCGGGCTCGTCGGGCTTGACCTTATAGTCGCCGTCCTGCGCAGCGATGAGTTGTCCATCGGCGGTCGCGCGGGTCTGCAGCTTGTAGATGCCGAAGATGATCAGCGCGAGCACAGCGAGGCCGACGACGACCAGCGCGATCGTCTTGCCGATCGGCGCGCCCTGTTCCTCATCGGGCTCGACGGTTTCGAGCCACGGCAGGCGGTCCTCGTCGCGCAGATCCAGTCCGTCCCCCATCACTTCATCTCCGAAACCGCGACCACACCCATGATGCTCAGCCCGTTACGGATAATCTGTGCGACCGCCGTCGCCAAGAACAGACGCGCCGCGGTGGCATCATGATCGTCGACCACCAGGAAGCGGCGGTCGGGCCGGTCGTTGCCGACATTCCACAGAGCGTGAAAGGCGGCAGCTAAGTCATACAGATAGAACGCAATTCTATGCGGTTCACGCGCCGTCGCAGCGGTCTCGACGATGCGCGGGAATTGCGCGGCGAGCTTCACCAGCGCCAGCTCTTCCGTATCAAGCCGGGACAGATCGGCGGCGCGGGCCGCGATCCCCGCTTCCTCGGCGCGGCGGTGCAGCGAGGCGACGCGGGCGTGGGCGTATTGGACGTAGAAGACCGGATTGTCCTTCGACGCCTCGACCACCTTGGCGAAGTCGAAATCCATCTGCGCGTCGGAGCGGCGGGTCAGCATCGTGAAGCGGACGACGTCCTTGCCGACCTCGCGCACCACGTCGGCGAGCGTGACGAAATTGCCGGCGCGCTTCGACATCTTGACCGGCTCGCCGCCGCGCAGCAGCCGAACCATCTGGACGAGCTTGACGTCGAAGCGCGTCTTGCCGCCGGTCAGCGCGGCGACCGCGGCCTGGATGCGCTTGACGGTGCCGGCATGGTCGGCGCCCCAGATGTCGATGAGCTGGTCGGCCGACTGGCTCTTTTGGAAGTGGTAGGCGAGGTCGGCGCCGAAATAGGTCCATTGGCCATTCGACTTTTTGATCGGCCGGTCCTGATCGTCGCCGAACTGCGTCGAGCGGAACAGCGGCAGCTCGACCGGCTCCCAATCCTCGGGCGTTTCGCCCTTCGGGGCTTCGAGCACGCCGTCGTAGACGAGGCCACGCGACCGCAGCTCCGCCTCGGCCGCCTCGGGCTTGCCCGCGGCCTGCAACTCGGCTTCCGACGAAAACAGGTCGTGATGGATGCCGAGCAGCGCCAGATCCGCGCGGATCATCACCAGCATCGCCGCGACCGCACGGGTGCGGAACAGCGCCAGCCATTCGCCTTCCGGCGCGCCGACGTAGCGGTCACCGAATTCCGCGGCGAGGTCCTTGCCGACGGGGACGAGATAATCGCCCGGGTACAAGCCCTCGGGGATCGCGATCGTCTCGCCGAGCGCCTCGCGGTAGCGCAGGTGCGCCGAGCGGGCGAGCACGTCGACCTGACCACCCGCATCGTTGACGTAATATTCGCGGATGACCTTGTGGCCGGCGAATTCGAGCAAGGCGGCGAGCGCATCGCCGACCACCGCGCCGCGGCAATGGCCCATATGCATCGGACCGGTCGGATTGGCGGAAACGTATTCGACGTTGACGCTGATCCCCTGCCCCTGCGTCGAACGGCCGTAATCGGCGCCGGCCGCCTGGATCTGCGCGAGTTCGTCGCGCCATGCGGCGTCGGTAAGGCGCAGGTTGATGAAGCCGGGGCCGGCGACGCTCGCCTCGGCGACCTCGTCCAGCTTCGCCAGTTCGGCGGCGAGCGCCTCGCCGAGCGCGCGCGGGTTGAGCTTGGCCGGCTTGGCGAGAACCATCGCGGCATTGGTGGCGAGGTCGCCGTGACTGGCGTCGCGCGGCGGCTCGACCGTCACGTTCTTGCGATCGAGATCGGCCGGCAACGTGCCGGCGGCGACGAGGGTATCGAGAGCCGCGGCGACATGCGCGGCGAAGCGGGTGTAAAGCGTCATGAGCGTCCGTTCGGCGAAAGTCCCCTGCTCTAGCTCACAAGCGGGGTGGGTTCAAATAGCTGCACTGCACCATGGCGTGTTGGACGACATGGACAAGATGGACACCTTAATGGAAACGATCTGGGGTGATCGTTTCCGTTTCTGCTCTGATCGATCAGCGCGCCACGTTCGATGACGGGTCTAGCAGAGGAGGTGTCTGTAGGACAGCAGGCCCCTCACACCCGAAGCAGTCCCTCGATCGCCGCCGTCTTCGCGCTCGCCGGGAAGAGCGCGGCCATCGCGCGGGGCGGCTCGACCGCGAAATGGTCGGCGACCGCGCCGCCGATGAAGGCGTCGAGCGGCGTCGTCGGCTTGAGGTCGCGTGCCTCGTAGAGGCTGGCGGAGGCAAGGCCGGGCCAGTCGGCGAGGACGCGGCCGCCGCGGACCGCGCCGCCGAACAGCATCGCCGCGGTGCCGGTGCCGTGGTCGGTGCCGCCGGTGCCGTTGATCGCGACGGTGCGGCCGAACTCGGTGGCGACGAGCACCAACGTATCATCCCATACCGGGCCTAGCCCCGTCTGAAGCGCGCCGAGCATCGCGTCGAGCCCCTTGAGCTGCGTCGCGAGGCGGCCGCGCTGGCCGGCGTGGGTGTCCCAGCCGCCGGTCTCGATCGTCGCGATCCGCGCGCCGTTCGCCGGCGCGAGCAGCCGCGCCGCCAGCGCACCGGTCGCGGCGGCGTTGCGGCCGTTGTCGCGGGTGAGGTCGCCGGTCAGCTGGCGCGTCTCCATCGCCTCGTTCCACAGGCCGTGCAGTTGCGCATCGCCTTGATAAAGCTGCGTTACCCGAGCGAGCAGGTCGTCCGAGGCGTCGGGCAGCGACGAGGGCGCGTAGCTCGCCACCTCGCGGCGGCCGCGCAACGCCATCGGCACGGTGGCGGCGATCGCGATAGCCTTGGCGTCGTCGGTGGGGACGACGCCGAGCAGGCGGTTCATCCAGCCGTCCTTGAGCTGATAGGCGCCCGTGCCGCCGGTCTCTAGCACGTTCTGGCCGTCGAAATGCGAGCGGTCGCGATAGGGCGAGGCGATCGCATGCGCGAACAGCGCCTGTCCCTTGCCGTAGATCGCGGCGGCGTTGGCCATCGCCGGGTGGAGCGCGAACATCGCATCGAGCTTGGTCCCGGCGGTGAGATCGGCGGCGAGGTCGCCGCGCGCGCCGACGAAGGCGGGATCGCCGGTCGCGCCGATCGTGCCGAGCCCGTCGGCGGCGCCACGCTGGATGATGAAGACGAAGCGCTTGGCGGTCGCCGCCCTGGCGAAGGCCATGCGCGGCGCGAAGCTGCCGAGCAGGCCGAGGCCGCCGGCGGCGAGGAAGGAGCGACGATCCATGATCTTACCTCCGCATCATTTCGGGGGAGACGAGCAGCAGCGCGAGCGCCTGCCCGGGGCTTTCGGCGCGGGCGAGCGCCTGCGTGGTGGCGGGCGAGACCGCGTCGGGGAACAGCCGCGGCGCGAGTGCGCGCGCGTCGATCGTCGCGCCCGAGCGGGCGGCGAAGCGCTCCGCCGCCTCGACGCGGCGCATCACCGCATCGGGACCGGCCCAGCTCGGCGCGGTGTCGTCGTAACCGATGGGCTGGCCGGGCTTCCACAGCGGCTGGCCCAATTGGTTGAGCAGGCCCTGCACCGCCTGCGGCTTGACGTCGGCGAGGCCGAGCGCGCGATAGGTGGAGACGGTCCATTCCCACGGCGTCTTGAACTTGGCCGGCGCCGGCCGCCACGCCTCGGGCGAGGCGATCAACGCGCGATAGACGGTGGGCAGGTCGCCGTTCGAGCGGCGGAACGCCGTCTCCAGCCGCGCGACCATCGCCGGCGGCGGCGCGTCGTCGGCGAAATGGCGGGCGAGCTTGGTGGCGACATGACGCGCGGTTGCGGGGTGGACGGCGAAATCGGCGAGCGCGGCGCGCGCCTGATCCTCCTCGCCCGGCGGATAGGTCTTGCCGAGGATCGTGCGCGCGCCGGGCTGATGGATGTCGGGGACGAAGGCGAAGCTGCCCGGCGGCCGGTCGGCGACGAAACGCGCGGCCGGGCCGCCGCCGATCACACCGACCGTCCAGCCGGTCATCGCGCGGGCGAATTCGGTGACGTCCGTCTGGGTATAGCCGGTGCGGACGCCGAGCGTGTGCAGCTCCATGATCTCGCGCGCCAGATTCTCGTTGAGCCCAATCCGGCGCTGGCCGCGCGCGGCGGCTTTGGCGCCGACCGGACTGTCTGGGCCGACCGACACCGCCTGATCGAGATACAGCAGCATCGCCGGATGGCGTTCGACCGCGAACAGCATGTCGGCGAAGCGGCCCATCACATGCGGGCGGATCGCCTCCATCTCCAGCGTGCCCGACAGGCCGGTGAGTTCGAGCTTGTCGGCGGAGACGGCGAAGTGATTCGACCAGAACCAGACGAGCCGCTCGGCGAAGGGGGTCGGCGTGGCGATCGCGACCGCGGTGCGCGCGCCGACGAGGTCGACGTAATCCTGCTGCGCGGCGCGCTGGGCGGTGTCGCGTGCCTGTTGCTTGGCGTCGCGTTGCGGGGCGGGTGGCGCGGCGGGCGGCACGATCGGCGGCGGGGGCGGCGCGAGGGCCGGAGTCGGCGCCGGCATCTGGCGGATCTGGCGTTGCACCGCCTGATAGGCGGCAAGGTCGGCAGCGACCTTGGCGCTGGTCGGCGCGGCGGCGATCGGGGCCGGGTTCGCTTGGTAGGCGGCGAGCTGCGCCGTCAGCCAGTTGCGCGGATCGGCCGGCGGCGACTCGTCCGCACGAGCCCCTAAACCGAACCTGTTCAATGCGATGGCAGCTTCCGACATCCGACGCTCCTCGCTCCCGGACGCGCAGGATAGGTCCGAAATGTCGCAGAACTATGCCGGCTGCATCGGCGCGATTGCACGCATGACAATCGGTTCGATATGGATTTGCATTCGGCAATGATGCTGCATCGCAATATAAAAACGGCGACACAGGCGGGAGGGGACCTGATCGGGCTCGATGCACTTTGCGGGAGGCGATCATGCGCAAGACTGTTGCTATTCTGGCCGTCACGGCGGCCGCCCTCATCCCGACCGGCGCGATGGCGCGCGACGGCGAACGGACGTTCCAGCATGAGGGATCGACTTACGTCTATACGACGACCGACGCGTCGGCGGACCGCCACGTCATCCGCGGCCGCCGCTTTCCGGGCGGCGACAGCTTCCGCTTCGTCGTGCACGGCAGCCGCGTGACCGGCGCCGCCAACGGCGTGCCGGTGTCGTTCCGCACCGCCGATGCGCGCGGCGCGGTGAACCCGACGCGGCTGGCGTCGCGGTGAGGTCTTGTCGGGGTTGCCCTGCCGGCAACCCCGGATCGCTGCACAACCTTCGCGAAGGTTCGTTGCGCCAAGCAACCCGCGCAGTGTTCCTGCGAACGCAGGAACCCAGGGCCAAGCAGAGCAACGGCTGACGGCGTTCGGAACCCTGGACTCCTGCGTCCGCAGGAGCACTGGTGGAGCGTTACAGAGGTGTCGACTTGTTCCGGGAGGGACTGCATTTCCGTGACCCGGTGGGCCACGGGATGTTGTGAGCGCGCGATCTTCAGCCCCCATCCCGTTCGGCGCGCCCTTCCCTAAAACCCCTCGGGCAGCTCGATGGCGCCGACCAGTTCGCGATAGCGGGCGATGGCATAGCGGTCGGTCATGCCGGCGATGAAATCGGCGATGTGGCGGCTGCGGCCGGGTTCGTCGTGCGGCACGTCCTCGGCCCATTCGGCGGTCATCGCGGCGGGGTCGGCGCGATAGGCCGCGAACAGGCCGGTGACGATGCCGTGCGCGGTGTCGGCCGCTTCGAGCTGGCGCGGATGGTGGTAGAGATTGGCGTACATGAAGCGCTTGAGGTCGCGCTCCTCCTCGCGCATCGCCGGCGAGAAGCCGCAGAGCGCCTCCCCCGCCGCGCGCACGTCGTCGGCGCAGGTCACGCCCGACGCGGCGATGCGACGGCGCGTCTCCTCGATCAGGTCGTTGACCATCGTGCCGATCTGGCTGCGCACCAATTCGCTCGCCAGCCGCTTGGGCGCGACGTCGGGGAAGCGCGCGCAGGCCCCCTGCCAGCCGCGCGCGACGATCGGCACCGCGAGCAACTGGTCGAGCGTCAGCAGCCCGGCACGCAGGCCGTCGTCGATATCGTGGTTGTCATAGGCGATGTCGTCGGCGATCGCCGCGACCTGCGCTTCGAGGCTGGCATGGCTGGTCAGATCGAGCGGGAATTGCGCATCCGCCTCGCGCAGCGCCCAGCCGGGGTGGCGGACCGGGCCGTTGTGCTTGGCGAGCCCCTCCAGCGTCTCCCAGGTCAGGTTGAGCCCGTTCCAGCGCGGATAGGGCCGCTCGATCAGCGTCAGCGCGCGCAACGTATGGCCGTTGTGATCGAAGCCGCCGGCATCGGCGAGCGCGATCTTGAGCGCATCCTCGCCGGCGTGGCCGAACGGCGGATGGCCGATGTCGTGCGCGAGGCACAGCGCCTCGGTAAGATCCTCGTTGAGGCCGAGCACGCGCGCGATGGTGCGGCCGATCTGCGCGACTTCGAGGCTGTGGGTCAGGCGGACGCGGAAATGGTCGCCATCGGGCGCCATGAACACCTGTGTCTTGTGGCGCAGGCGGCGGAAGCTGATCGAATGAATGATACGGTCGCGGTCGCGCTGGAAATCGTCGCGCGGGCCGCGCGTGGTCCCGGTCTGTTCCTCGTAACGGCGACCTTTGCTGCGTGCCGGGTCGGATGCCCAGGGCGCGCGTGCGCTCACTTGCTTTTGCCGGCCGACAGCCTGGTGACCGCCTGGCCGGCGTCGCTGGTGAAGGTGAAGGTCGACACGCCTTCCTTCTTGAGCTGGTTGACGAAGCTGCGCGCCTCGGCGTCGGTCTTGAACGGGCCGACGAGCACGCGGTTGGTGGCGCGCAGCGGCGTCGACCACGCGCTGCGGCTGCCGAACACCGTCGGCGCCTTCGCCTTTACCGCGGCATAGGCCTTGGGCAGATCGTTCTCGTTCGCGCCGCCGGCGACCTGCACCCAGATCCGTTCCGGATTGGCGCGGGCGAGGCGCTTTTCCTCGGCGGCGGCCTTCTTCTCTTCGGCGGCCTCCTTGGCGTCGGCGAGCTTCTTCGCATCGGCGAGCTTCTTGGCGGCGAGCGCCTTCTTGTCGGTTGCGGCCTTGCGGTCGGCGGCGCGCTTCTCGGCGGCGGCCTGAATCGCCAGCGCCTTCTCGGCCGCGGCGTCGCGCGCTTCCTTGGCCTTCGCCTCGGCGATGACTCGCGCGGCGGTGTCGGCGGGCGGAATCGCGGCGAGCGGCGCGGGTTTGACCGGCTCGGCCACGCCCAGTTCGGACGCCGGGATCGACAGGCCGGCGACGATGCGTGCGAGCACGCTGTCCGCCTCGGCGCGCGACGGCGGCGCGCTGTAACTGGCCGGCGGGGTGGCGGTCGCGGTGACCGCGGGCTGGCTCGGCGTCACCGTGGCGGGCGGATTGACCGGCGACGGCGCGACGGCGGTGAAGCCGGGCGTCGGCGCAGCGGTGGCGGGCGCCGCCGCGACGGGTTGCGCCGGTGCGGCGGTGAAGCCGGGTGCGGGCGCCGGGGTCGCGGCAGGCCGCGTCGATCCCGTCGCGCCGAACGTGGGCGTTGGCGTTGGCGCCGGCGTTGGCGTCGGGACGCTCGTGGCGGGTAACGACGGGCGCGGCTGCACGGATGCGAGTTGTACGGGCGCGGCTTGCGTCACCGTCGGGGTAGTCGTCCGGACCGGCGGCACTGCGGATGCGGTCACCGGGGCGGGTGTCGGCGCCGGGGTTGGTGTCGGCGTGGGCACCGACGTCGGCGTGCTGGCCAGCGTCACCGGCGCGCCCTGCGGCTGCGACGGCAGCGGCTGGACGCGGGCGAGCGCCGCGGTCGCCTGCTGATAGGTCGGCGCGGGCGTCGGCGTCCGGGTGGCGGTGGACGGCTGTGCCGCCACGGTTCGCGTGGTCGACGCGAGCGCGACGCCATCGCGATTGCCGCGCCGGCGGCGGTCCTTCTTGCCGGGCTGTTCGACGGGCTGCACTGCGGCGAGCGCGACGGGTGCCGGCTCGGGCGCGAGTTGCGGCAGGATCGGCGCGAGGCGCGAATCGGCGAGCCGTTCCGGCGTGGTGTGGACCTCGCCGAAATGCACCGCGAACGCCCGGTCGGCGGCGGGCAGCGCCGGCAACCGGCGGAAGAACGGAATCAGGCCCTGCGCCATGCCGGGCGGCAGCATGGTGGTCGCGATCTTCTCGGCGCCGGCCTGATCGCCCCCCATCGCGAGGATGAAGGCACGGATGCGCCAGGCGCTGCGATCGGTCTTGCGAAGCAGCGGGTCGAGCTGTTCGAGCGCCTGTTCGCGCTTGCCCGAGATGCCGAGCGACAGCGCGTAGCGGCGGACGATCTCGTCGTCGGGATCGGTCTTGAGCGCGAGGCGATAGTCGCGCTGGGCGCGCTCCTGCTGGCCGATCAGGTCATAGGCGAGCCCGCGATCGCCGGCGAAGCGACGCACGTCGGCGCCGGCGGCCTCGGCCTGCGAAAAATAGCGCAATGCCTCGCCGGGGCGCTCGGAGCGGACCAGAATGGCGCCCTCGCCCGCCTTGATGCGCGGATCGCCCGCCGACACCTTCTCGGCACGCGCGTAGAGCGAGGCGGCACCGCTGAGATCGCCGAGCGACAGCGACAGGTCGGCGGCGGCGATCAGCGCGTTGAGATCGCGCGGATTGGACGCGAGCGCGCGCATCTGTTCGGCGAGCCGGTCGGCGTCGGTGGTGCCGGGCAGCGCCTGCACCACCTCCTGCGCGAACAAAGCGGCAGGCGCGGTCGCCAACAGGAGCGCGGCGGGCGCCAGAAAGGGGGATAACGAAAATCGCATGAGATCGCGGCGACTAGAGCCGAGCGCTCCTGAACCGGCAATGTCCGATGACGCGACGCGCGGCGAACGGAGGCTGAACGGCGACGAACATCGGTGGGGGAAGCTCGGATGGGAGAAAACTATATTCCTCCCCCGCCAGGGGGAGGTGGCAGTGCGAAGCACTGACGGAGGGGGAGGATACGGCGAGCCGCGTCGTATGCGGGCACGACCCCTCCACCACCCGGCTGCGCCGGGCGGTCCCCCTCCCCCGCTCCGCGAGGGAGGAATTTAGCGTTACTGGTTGTTCTGGCGGTGGAGGAAGCGCGGGATGTCGATCGGGTCCTTGCCGTCTTCGGGCGCCTCGTCGCGCGCCGGGCCGCGCGCGGCGTTGGACATGCGCTCGAACAACGTGCCACCGAGCTTGACGCGCGGCTGCGGTGCGGCGTCGGGCGCGGCGGCCTCGCTGCCCGGTGCGATCCACGGGCGGCGACCGGCCGCGGCATCCGGCGCCGGCGTGCGCGCCGGTGCGGCATAGGATTCCTCGCCATATGCGCGTGGCTGCGGCTGCGGCTGCGGCTGCGGCGCGGCGGGAACGATCGTCTCGGCGCCGAGCACCAGTTCGTCGTCGCTCGCGGCGGCGCGCGCGTCCGGCTTCACCGCATCGGTGGGCTGGAGATCGAGCGGTGCGGCCGGCGCGGCGGGTGCAGGCGCTGCGGCCGGCGCAGGCGTGGGCTCGGACGTCGTCGCGCCGGTCGGGCGGAACGAGGTGCTGTCGTCGGTCTTGCGGCCCATGCCGAAGCTGAACGACTTGGCGGCCTCGGGCGCAGGTGCGGCGGCGCCGGGCTTGGCGTCCGAATCGATGCCGGTGGCGACCACCGACACGCGGATGCGGCCTTCCAGCTCGGGATTGAACGCCGAGCCCCAGATGATGTTGGCATCGGGATCGACCAGATCGCGGATATGATTCGCGGCCTCGTCGACTTCGAGCAGGCGCATGTCGTCGCCGCCGGTGATCGAGATGATGACGCCCTTGGCGCCCTGCATGCTGACGCCGTCGAGCAGCGGGTTGGCGATCGCCTTCTGCGCCGCCTCGAGCGCGCGATTGTCGCCCGACGCTTCGCCGGTGCCCATCATCGCCTTGCCCATCTCCTGCATCACCGAACGGACGTCGGCGAAGTCGAGGTTGATGAGGCCGGGCATGACCATCAGGTCGGTGATGCCGCGGACGCCCTGCTGCAGGACCTCGTCCGCCATCTCGAACGCTTCCTTGAACGTCGTATTGGCGTTGGCGATCAGGAACAGATTCTGGTTGGGGATGACGATCAGCGTATCGACATACTTTTGCAGCTCCTCGATGCCGCCGTCGGCGCTCTTGGCGCGACGGTTGCCCTCGAAGCTGAACGGCTTGGTCACCACGCCGACGGTGAGGATCCCCATGTCGCGCGCCGCCTTGGCGATCACCGGCGCGGCCCCCGTGCCGGTGCCGCCGCCCATGCCGGCAGCGATGAAGCACATGTGCGCGCCCTCGAGCCGCTTGGCGAGATCGTCGATCGTCTCTTCCGCCGCGGCGCGGCCGATCTCGGGACGCGAACCGGCGCCGAGGCCCTGGGTGATCTTGGCACCGAGCTGGATGCGATGCGGCGCGATCGACGACTTGAGCGCCTGCGCATCGGTATTGGCGACGAGGAAGTCGACGCCCTGCACGTCGGCGCGCATCATGTTGGCGATGGCGTTGCCGCCGGCGCCACCGACACCGATCACGGCGATACGGGGGGTCAGTTCGTCGACCTCGGGAGTGATGAATTCGATGCTCATGACGTAACTTTCTCCGCCCCATCCGGGTAAACGCGCCGGGACACTGATTTAACCTTTTGCCTCAACGACTCATGCGGTGCCACAGAAAACGCGCAACCGTCGTCATCGGCCCTCAATAATTCGCGCGCGCGGCCTGGATCAGCTTGCGCATCATGCCCATGCCACGCTGCCGATGAACCGTGGTTTGCTGCGGCGCCACCCCGCGCAGGTCGATCGGATCGGCTGCGGCGTAGAAAGCGAGGCCCGCCAGCGTCGCGAACGCCGGCCCGCCATGCGCCTCCGGCAGAGCGGTCAGGCCGCGCGGCCGGCCGATGCGCACCGAGCGGCCGAGCGCCTGCTGCGCGTAATCGGCGATGCCCTTCAATTCCGCGCCGCCGCCGGTGAGCACCACCTGCCGCCCGACCGGACCTTCGAACTTCAGCTGGGCGAGCGACTTGCGGATCTCGTCCATCTGATGCTCGAGCCGCTGGCGGACGATGCCGATGAGCTGCGCCTTGGTGATCTGCATCCCGCCATGGACGTCGTCCTCGGCGGCGATCGGCATCACCGGGATCATCTCGTGATTGTCGCGCGGGGAGGCATTGGCCGAGCCGTGGAAGCATTTCATCCGCTCCGCCTGCGCGCGGCGGGTGCCGAAGGCGCTGGCGATATCGTCGGTAATATCCTGCCCGCCCATCGGGATCGAGCACAGGCCGACGAGCATGCCGCCCGCGAACAGCGAGACGTTGGTGATCCCCGCCCCCAGCTCGACCAGCGCGACACCCAGTTCGCGCTCCTCGTCGGACAGGCAGGCGAGCCCGGTCGCGACCGGCGCGGCGATGATCGACTTGACCTCGAGGTGCGCCGAGCGGACGCACAGATCGAGGTTGCGCACCGGCGAGCCATCGGCGGCGACGACGTGGATGTGCACGCCGAGCCGGTCGGCATGCAGCCCGAGCGGCTTCTTGACGCCGGTCAGCCCGTCGAGCGTGTAGAGCGCGGGCTGGGCGTGGAGCACCATCCGCCCCTGCGGGTCGATCGAATTGCGCCCGGCGGCGAGCAGGGCGTCGATATCCTGCTGTTCGACGCGGTGGCCGCCGAGCTCGAATTCGACCTCGGCGACGTCGCTGACCAGCCCGCCGGCGGAGAAGCCGACCCAGACGTTCTCGATGTTGATGCCGGCGATCCGCTCCGCCTGTTCGACCGCCTCGCGCACCGCCGCCTCGGTCGCGGCCATGTCGGCGATATAGCCGCGCTTGACGCCGCGGCTCTCGCGCTGGCCGGTGCCGAGCACGATCAGCTCGCCGCCGTCGCCCTTCTGCGCGATCATCGCCGAGACCTTCGACGACCCGATATCGAGCGCCGTGATCAATCCTTCCGGTGCAACCTTCGCCATCAGCCCTCAGCCCCCGCTCGCATGTTGGTCGTATCGGTCGACGGTGTCGCCACCTCGCTCGGGTCCGGCACGTTGTGCGCCATGCTCGCCCCCGGCTTTCGCGCCACCAATTTGCTCGGATCGCGCATGTCGAAACGGATCCAGCCGCGCCCGAGCAGCGGCCGTGCGCCATCGAGTTCGGCGAATTTCAGCAGCGCTGCCGGCGCACCGTCCTCGGGCAGCGCCAGCGTCTCACCGCTGTCGAAGGTCAGGTCCCAGCGGCGGTTGCCGATCCAGGTCGCCGCCTTGACGCGCGGTTTCAGCGCAGGCGCGGCGGCGAGCAACGCCTGATAGCCCGCCTCCTGACGGTCGGCGCCGGGGCCGATGACCAAAGGCAGATCGGGGATCGCATCGGGCCGGACGGGTTCGAGCAGCACGCCGTCCTTGTCGATCAGGGTGAGCTGGCCATTGTCCTGCCACACCGCCGCCGGGCTGCGCTCGACGATATCGACCAGCAGCGTGTCGGGCAGCCGGCGCGAGACGTGCGCGTCGGCGATCCAGCCGTAGCGGAGCAGCTTCTGGCGCACCGCCTCCAAATCGACGAGCGGCATCGCGCGGCTCTGCTGGTCGAGCGCGACCGCATAGACGCTCATCCGGTCCATCCGCTTGAGCCCGGTCACCTCGATCTGCTCGACGCGGAAGCCCGCCTGCCCCGCGCCTTCGGCGATGGCGGCGCCGATCATGCCGGGGATGCCGATCCACGTCACCGCGGCGAGCGCCAGCGCGATGCCGCCGCCGGTGATCGTCCAGGTCGCCGCCTTGCGGATCGTCTCCTCGCTGACCGGCACCGCGGAGACCGCGCGCTCGAACAGCGACACCTTGCGCACCGGCTGCCGGCGCCGCCCGGTCGGCCGCTTGGGCGGCGGCCCGCGCTTGATCGTCCGGCTCATCCCCGGTGATCCTTCGCGGGCCGGCCGTTGAACGCCGGGTCGCGCAGCGCCTCGTCGACGATCGCCTGGACCAGCTCGGCATAGCTCATGCCGATATGGCGCGCCTGTTCGGGAACGAGGCTCAAGGGCGTCATGCCGGGCTGGGTGTTGACCTCGAGCAGGAACAGGCCGTCGACGCCGCGCTCGTCGTCCCAGCGGAAGTCGGAGCGCGATGCGCCCTTGCAGCCGAGCAGGCGATGCGCCTCGAGCGCGAGGCTCTTGCAGGCGTCGGCGATCTGGTCGGGGATGTCCGCCGGGCAGACGTGTTCGGTGAGCCCGTCGGTATATTTGGCGTCGAAGTCGTACCAGCCGTTCTTGGGCTTCAGCTCGGTGACGCCGAGCGCGCGCTCACCGAGCACCGCGGTGGTCAGCTCGCGGCCGCGGACATAGGGCTCGGCGAGCAGTTCCTCGAACCTCTGCCACGGTCCCTCGACGTCGCGGCCGATCGGATTGCCATAATTGCCGTCGTCGGTGACGATCGCGACGCCGACCGACGAGCCCTCGTTGATCGGCTTGAGCACATAGGGGCGCTGGAGCGGGTCGCGCTCGTGGATCTCGGCGGATTTGACGATGCGGCCGCCGGGCATCGGCACGCCGGCGGGGACGAGCACCTGTTTGGTCAGCACCTTGTCGATCGCTATGACCGAGGTGGCGAGGCCCGAATGCGTATAGGGGATGCCCATCAGGTCGAGCATGCCCTGCACGCTGCCATCCTCGCCCGGCGAGCCGTGCAGCGCGTTGAAGACGAGATCGGGCCTGGCCTCCGCGAGGCGCGCGGCGACGTCGTGATCCATGTCGATCCGGGTGACGCGATGACCGAGCGATTCGAGCGCGTCGGCGCAGCCGTTGCCGGATTGCAGCGACACGGGGCGTTCGGCGGACCAGCCGCCCATGAGAACCGCGATGTGCATCACTTCGCCACCCGCGATGACCATTTGCATGGGGCAATGCCCTTCCCCGCACGCACCGTCACCCCGGACTCGTTCCGGGGTCCACTCCGCGGCGAGGAGCGGGGCTTGAGGCGAGACCATTCGCTTGTGGCCCGGTGGACCCCGGAACGAGTCCGGGGTGACGAACCTTTCGAGGGAACCGACCGAGCCCCATGAACCAACGCCATCACTTCGCCACCCCGACCCGCTGGATTTCCCATTCCAATGTCACGCCAGACTGCGCCTTCACCTTGTCGCGTACCTCTTCGCCCAGCGCCTCGATCTCCGCCGAGGTGGCCGACCCGAGGTTGAGCAGGAAATTACAATGTTTCTCCGACACCTGCGCATCGCCTCGGGTCAGGCCGCGGCAGCCGGCGGCGTCGATCAGCGCCCATGCCTTGTGGCCGGCGGGATTCTTGAAGGTCGAGCCGCCGGTCTTCGAACGCAGCGGCTGCGACGCCTCGCGCTCGGCGGCGATCCGGTCCATCTCCGCGCCGATCGCGGCGGGCTCGGCGGCATGGCCGCGGAAGGTCGCGGCGATCACCACCGCGCCCGCGGGCAGCGCGCTGTGGCGATAGGTATAGCCGAGGTCCGCGACGGCGAGCGTCCGGCGCTCGCCCGAGCGCAGCACGACGTCGCAATCGACCAGCACGTCCTTGACCTCGCGGCCATAGGCGCCGCCGTTCATCCGCACGAAACCGCCGACCGTGCCGGGAATCGAGCGGAGGAATTCGACGCCGCCGATCCCCGCATCGCGCGCGGTCGAGGAGACGAGGATGCCGCTCGCCCCGCCGCCGCAGCGCAAGGTCGTCGCATCGATCCGCTCGACCTGCGCGAACGCCTTGCCGAGACGCACGACCACGCCGGGTACACCGCCGTCGCGGACGATCATGTTCGAGCCGAGGCCGAGCGCCATCACCGGCACCGCCAGGTCGAGATCGCGGAGGAAATCCGCGAGATCGTCGGCGTCCTTGGGCTCGAACAGCCATTGCGCGGTGCCGCCCGACTTGAACCAGACGAGCGGCGCCAGCGGCGCGCCCTGGGTCAGGCGCCCGCGCACGGCCGGCAGATCGATGCCCCCCGCAGTCACCAAGGGCCGACACCCCATAGTCGCGTCCACGCCTGGATTGCGGCGAGATTGGCCTCGGCGGCCTTGCGCGTCGCCTCCTGCGCCTGGACCATCGCCTCGCCGGCACCGACGGCATGGCCGCCCGCCTCGAGCGACTTGCGCTGCGCATCGAGCATCTGCTTCTGCAGCTTCAGTCCCGCATCGAACCAGTCGTTCATCGCCGTTCTCCGATCGCCGTGGCCAGCCCCGCCGCCCATTTGGTGATGTCGCCCGCGCCGAGGCAGACGATCATGTCGTCCGGCTGGATCGTCGCCACCAGTTCGTCCGCCAGCGCATCGGCATCGACGATCGTCGTCGCCGAGCGATGGCCGCGACGCTTGAGTCCGTCGACCAGCGCCTGCGCGTCGACGCCCTCGACCGGCGCCTCGCCCGCGGCGTAGACCGGGGTGACGAGCACGCGATCGGCGTCGTTGAACGCGGTCTGGAAATCCTCCATCAGATTGCCGAGCCGCGAATAGCGGTGCGGCTGGACGACCGCGATCACCCGGCCGCGCGCGCCCTCACGTGCGGCGGCGAGCACGGCACGGATCTCGACCGGATGATGGCCGTAATCGTCGATGATCGTGACGAAGCCGCCGTCGACCGCGACCTCGCCGACCTTGGTGAAGCGCCGCTTGACGCCGCCGAAGGCGGAGAACCCCTGCTGGATCGTCGCATCGGGGATGCCGAGTTCGAGCGCGACGCCGATCGCGGCGAGCGCGTTCTGGACGTTGTGGCGACCGGGCATCGGCAGCTCGATCCCCTCGATCGAGCGGGTGGTGCCGTCGCGCTCGCGCACGACACAGTCGAAGCGGTTGCCACCCGGCACCGGCGTGACGTCGACGCCGCGGATATCCGCCTGCGCCGAGAAGCCATAGGTGACGACGCGGCGGTCGCGGACGCGCGGCAGCACGTTCTGCACCTCGGGATGATCGAGGCAGAGCAGCGCCGCGCCGTAGAAGGGCACGTTTTCGACGAACTCGACGAAGGCGTCCTTGACCGCGTCGAACGAGCCGTAATGGTCGAGATGCTCGGGATCGATGTTGGTGACCACCGCGATCGTGCCGTCGAGGCGCAGGAAGCTGCCGTCGCTCTCGTCCGCCTCGACCACCATCCAGTCGCTCGCGCCGAGACGCGCGTTCGAGCCGTAGCTGTTGATGATGCCGCCGTTGATGACGGTCGGGTCGATCCCGCCCGCGTCGAGCAGCGCGGCGACCATCGAGGTCGTCGTCGTCTTGCCGTGCGTGCCGGCGACCGCGACGGTCGATTTGAGGCGCATCAGCTCGGCGAGCATCTCGGCGCGCCGGACGACGGGGATGCGCCGTTCCAGCGCCGCCTCGACCTCCGGATTGGTGCGGGTGATCGCGGTCGAGGTGACCACCACCGCCGCGTCGGCGACGTTGGCGGCGGCATGGCCGATCGTCACCGCGATGCCCTTGTCGCGCAGCCCCTGCACGACATAGCCCTCGGCGACGTCGGAGCCCTGCACGGTATAGCCGAGGTTCTTCATCACCTCGGCGATGCCCGACATGCCGATGCCGCCGATGCCGACGAAATGGATCGGGCCGATATCGGTCGCGACGCCACGGATCATGCGAACGCCTCCTTGTGCGGGGCGGCCTTGCCGACCGGCAGGCGCGAGACGGGGGAATCGAGGCTTTCGACCAGATCGGCGAGGTCGCGCACCGCATGCGGGCGGCCGACGCTCTGGGCGCGGGTCGCGGCATTTTCGAGCGCGACCGGATCGAGGCCGAGCTTCTGCATCTGCTTGGCCAGCTCCACCGCGGTGAATTCGGGCTGCGGGATGGTGCGCGCACCGCCGGCCCTGGTGATCTCGCGGGCATTGGCGGTCTGATGGTCGTCGGTCGCGCCGGGCAGCGGCACGAGGATCGCCGGGCGGCCCGCCGCGGTGAGCTCGGCGATCGTCGAGGCGCCGGCGCGGGCGATGACCAGATGCGCCCAGGCGAGCTGTTCGGGCATGTCGGGCAGATAGGTGGCAAGTTCGGCCGGGATCTGATGTTCGGCATATTGCGCGCGCACCGCGTCGATATCCTCGATCCGCGCCTGATGCGTCACCTGCAGCCGGCGGCGGAAGGTGATCGGCAGCATGGCAAGCCCGTCGGGCACCACCTGGCTGAGGATGCTCGCGCCCTGGCTGCCGCCGGTGACGAGGACGCGGAAGATGCCGTCCTCCTCGAGCAACGGATAGGGCCGCGTACGCAGCGCCAATACCGCGTCGCGCACCGGATTGCCGACGAGATGGACCTTGCCCTCATGCTTCACCGCCAGCCGCTCGGTCGTCGCATAGGAGGTGGCGATCGCATCGACGCGACCGGCGACGAGCCGGTTGACGCGGCCGAGCACCGCATTCTGTTCGTGCACCGCGGTCGGGATCTTGTCGGCGAAGGCGGCGAGCAGCGCCGGCATCGCCGGATAGCCGCCGAAGCCGATCACCGCGGCGGGCTTGAACGTGCGGTACAATTCGCGCGCCATCGCCCGGCCGCGCAGCATCTCGCGCACCGCCGAGGGCCAGCCCTGCGGGCGTTTCGCCTGGAAGCGGCCGGCGGGCAGGACGTGCGTCTGGATGCCGTCGAAGAGGCCGGGAAAGCGGACGCCGCGCTGGTCGCTGATGAGGGCGACGCGATGGCCGCGCCGGGTCAGTTCCTCGGCCAGCGCCGCGGCGGGGACCATATGCCCCCCCGTACCACCGGCGGCGAGGACGTAATGCTTGCTCAATTCGATCCCCATCTCACCACATACGGGCTGCGCGTCAGGAACGGGTTGCGCCGCGTGAACGCGAGCAGCAGCCCCATGCCGATCGACAGCGCGATCATCGACGAACCGCCATAGCTGATGAACGGCAGCGTCATCCCCTTCGACGGTGCGAGGCCGGTGTTGACCGCCATCGACACCAGAGCCTGTGCGCCGAATTGCACCGCAAGCCCCGAAGCGGCAAGCAATTTGAACTCGTCCTGCTCGTCGAGCAGCTTGACGAAGACGCGCACGACGATCGCGAGGAAGACGATCGCGATGATCGCGCAGGCGATCAGGCCGAATTCCTCGCCGATCACCGAATAGATATAATCGGTGTGCGCCTCGGGCAGGCCGAACTTGACCGTGCCGCCGCCGGGACCGGTGCCGGTCCAGCCGCCGCTGGTGATCGTGGCGTGTGCGGCGTTGGTCTGGAAATGGTCGCTCGCCCCCTCGCCCTCGACGCTCGGGAACAGGAAGGCGTCGATGCGATTGCGCGCGGTGCCGTAGAACATGTACGCCGCGACCAGCCCGACCGGCACCATCGCGATGATCCCGCCGAGGATGCGCATCGGCGTACCGGCGATCATCAGCAGCGCCATCCAGACGGTGCAAAAGATCACCGTCTGCCCGAAATCGGGCTGGAGCATCAGCAGCACCGCGATCAGCCCAGTCATCGCGCCGGTGATGAGCACGGTCGGCAGCTCGGGGTCCTTGGCCTTGAGCGACAGCAGCCACGCCACCGTCACGATGAACAAAGGTTTCAGGAATTCGGACGGCTGGAATTGCGCGAAGCCATAGCCGATCCAGCGCCGCGCGCCGTTGATGCTGTTGCCGACGAACGGGGTCAGCGCGAGACAGACGACGAGCACCGCCGCGCCGCCGAGCGCCAGCCGCCGCGCGAGCGGCACCGGCAGCATCGACACGCCGAACAGCACCGGCAGCGAGATGCCGACCCAGATGAGCTGCCGCCAGAAATAATAGAGCGGCGTGAATTTGTGATGCTCGCCCGAATAGCGCACCGCCGTCGCCGGACTCGCCGCCGCGACCGCGATCAGGCCGATCGCGATCAGGAACAGCGTCAGCAGCAGCAGCATCCGGTCGATGTCCCAGAACCAGGTGCCGAGCGGCGAGCGATCGCCGCGCCCGCCGCGCCGCTTGACCTTGGCGATCAGCGTGTCGCGGTCGGCGTCGGTCATACCGGCACTGGTCATGCGAGGGCCTCCACCGCCGCGCGGAACGCGGCACCGCGCTCCTCGTAATCGCGGAACTGATCGAAGCTAGCACAGGCCGGCGACAAGAGCACGGTGTCTCCGGGCCGTGCCACGACGGCGGCCTGCGCGACCGCCGTGGCGAGGTCGCCGCTTTGCGTCACCGACGGGATGCGGTCCGCGAGCAGGTCAGCGAACAAGGGGCCGGCCTCACCGATGGTATAGGCGGCGGCGACGCGATCGAAATAGGGCGCGCAGGCGTCGAGGTCGTCACCCTTGCGCTTGCCGCCGACGATCCAGTGGATGCGGCCGAACGCGCCGAGCGCGGGGGCGGCGCTTTCCGGATTGGTCGCCTTGCTGTCGTCGACGAAGGTGACGCCGTCGCGGACCGCCACCGTCTCCATCCGGTGCGGCAGGCCGGTGAAGCTGGCGAGGCCGCGATCGATATCCGCTTCCGACACGCCGAGCGTCTTGACCGCGGCGATCGCGGCGAGCGCGTTCTGGGCGTTGTGCGGGCCTTGCAGCGCCGGCCAGCGCGACTGGTCCATACAGACGCCCGGCGCGATCTTGGTCAGATGCTCGCCCCGCGCCGACAGGCCGCGCGCGATCTGCGCCGAAGGGGCGTCGCCGATGCCGACGATCGCGTCATGCTGCGGCGACTGCATCGCGAACAGCCGCGCCTTGGAGGCGGCATAGGCCTCGAAGCCGTCGTAACGGTCGAGATGATCGGGGGTGATGTTGAGCAGCACCGCGACGTCGCAATCGAGGCTCTGCGTCAGGTCGAGCTGGTAGCTCGACAGTTCGAGCACATAGACGCCGCCTGCCGGCAGCGGCTGCTGTTCGAGGATCGGCAGGCCGATGTTGCCGCCCATCAGCGTCGGCACGCCCGCGGTCTTGAGGATATGGTGGATCAGCGCGGTGGTGGTCGATTTGCCGTTGGTGCCGGTGATGCCGACGACGCGATGGGGCGGCAGCTCGCCGCGCGCCTGTGCGAACAATTCGATGTCGCCGATCACCGGCACCTGCGCGGCGCGGGCATGATCGACCAATGGATGCGCATTCAGCGGCACCCCCGGCGACACGATCAGCCCCGCCGCGCCGTCGAGCGCCAGCTGCAACGGATCGTGGACGATGACGCCGTCGATCCGCGTCACCCGTTCGCGCGCCGCGGCGTTCATGTCCCAGGCGACGACATAGCCGCCGCTGGCGGCGAGCGCCTGCACCGTCGCGAGGCCCGAGCGGGCGAGGCCGAGCACCGCATAGCGTTTCCCGGCAAAGGCCTTGGCGGTAATCACCGCAGCTTCAACGTCGACAGGCCGGCGAGCGCCAGCACGAGGCTGATGATCCAGAAGCGGATGACGACGGTCGGTTCGCTCCAGCCAAGCTGTTCGAAATGATGGTGAATCGGGGCCATGCGGAAGACGCGCTTGCCGGTGCGCTTGTAGAAGAACACCTGGATGATCACCGACATCGCCTCGACGACGAACAGGCCGCCGACGATGCCGAGCACGATCTCGTGATGCGCGACCACGGCGATCGTGCCGAGCGCGCCGCCGAGTGCGAGGCTGCCGGTATCGCCCATGAACACCGCCGCGGGGGGCGCGTTGAACCACAGGAAGGCGAGCCCTGCGCCGATCACCGCGCCGCAGAAGATCGCCAGTTCGCCCGCCCCCGGCACGTGCGGGATGCCGAGATAGGTGGCGAACTTCACGTTGCCGGCGAGATAGACGATCAGCATGAAGGCGACGCTGGCGATGATGACCGGCATCGTCGCCAGCCCGTCGAGCCCGTCGGTGAGGTTCACCGCATTGCCGAAGGCGACGATGGTGAAGGCGGCGAAGAGCGGAAAGGCATAGCCGAGGTCGAGATACAGCCGGTCGGTGAACGGCAAATAGAGGTGCGGGCCGTTCTGCCCCATGATGATCCACGAGGCGATGCCGGCGATGGCGAATTCGAGCAGGAGGCGCGTGCGGCCCGAGACGCCCGCGGTGCTCGCCTTACGGACCTTGTCGTAATCGTCCATGAACCCGATCGCGCCGAAGCCGAGCGTCACGAACAGGCACGACCAGACATAGGGATTGCTGAGGTCCATCCAGATCAGGATGGCGAGGCTCATCGCGGTGAGGATCATCAGCCCGCCCATCGTCGGCGTCCCGCGCTTGGCGAGGTGGGTCTGCGGCCCGTCAGCGCGGATCGGCTGCCCCTTGCCCTGGCGGACGCGCAGCCAGCCAATGAAGCGCGGCCCGATGATGAGACCGATGAAGAGCGCCGTCGCGACCGCCGCACCGGTCCGGAAAGACTGGTAGCGGATGAGGTTCAGCAATCCGGTGAAGCCCAGATGCTCGGCGATCCAATATAGCATTACCTTCCGCCCCCCAGGCCCGCGACCACGCGCGACAACCCGACACCGTTAGACCCTTTGACGAGCACCGCATCCCCGGCGCGGGCCAGGGCCTTCACCCGGCCGAGCGCGGCGGCGGCGTCGGCCACATGCATGACTTGGGTGCGTCCCTCAAGGGCCTTGGCGAGCGGCGCCATCGCTTCGCCGACCAGCACGGCCGCTTCGACCCGCGCGGCGAGCACCGGTCCGGCGAGATCGGCGTGATAGGCGTCGGAGGCGTCGCCGAGTTCGCGCATCTCGCCGAGCACGGCGAGGTGGCGGCCCGGCTCTTCGGCGAGCACCGCGAGCGTCGCGCGCATCGAGGCGGGATTGGCGTTGTAGCTTTCGTCGATCACCAGCACGTCGCCCGGCGCGACGAAGCGCGCGCCACGACCGGCAAGGCCGCCCATCTCGGCAAGCGCGAGGCCGGCGCGGGCGACATCGGCACCGGCGGCATCGACCGCGGCGAGCACCGCAAGCGCGTTCGACACCCAGTGCATCCCCGGCTGCGACAAAGTGAACGACAGTTCGCGTTCGCCGATCTTGGCGGTGACGAACGAGCCGCCGGTCGGCAGGCGCATCGCCTCGATCGCGCGGACGTCGGCGCCCTTGGTCAGGCCGAACGTGACGGTGCGCGCGGCATAAGGCGCCGCCGCGGCCATCAGGCGGTCGCGATGCGGGCTGTCATAGGGGACGATCGCGACGCCGCCGGGTTCGAGCCCGCGGAAGATCTCGCCCTTGGCATCGGCGATCGCGCTTTCATCGGGAAAGAAGGCGGTGTGCGCCGGTGCGATCGCGGTGACGATCGCGATATGCGGCCGCACCAATTTGGTCAGTTCGGCGAGCTCGCCGGCATGGTTCATGCCCATCTCGAACACGCCGATCCTCGTGTCGCGCGGCATGCGGGCGAGGCTCAGGGGCACGCCGGTATGATTGTTGTAGCTCTTCACGGAGCGGTGGACCGCGCCGGGCAGCGACCGGTCGAGCGCGGCGAACAGCGCCTCCTTGGCGCTGGTCTTGCCGACCGAGCCGGTGACGCCGATCACCGTTCCCGCCATGCGCGCGCGGGCGGCACGGCCGAGGTCGTTGAGCGCGGCGAAGGTGTCGGCGACGCGGACGTGCGGATGATCGGTCGCGTCCGAGACGATCGCGCCCGCCGCGCCCTGAACGAACGCCTGCGGCAGGAAGCGGTGGCCGTCGGTGCTCTCGCCGGTCAGCGCGACGAACAGGTCGCCGGGGCCGACCTCGCGGCTGTCGAAGGCGACGCCGGTGGCGGCGAAATCGGTCGAGGCGGTGCCTGCGGTGGCGGCGGCGATTTCCGCTGCGGTCCAGAGGGGCGCCGTCATGGCTGCACTGCCCCGTCACCCCGGACTTGTTCCGGGGTCCACTCTGCGGCGAGGAGAACGGTTGTTTGTCCGAGTGCTGTCCGCGCGGACGGGTGGACCCCGGAACAGGTCAAGACCTCTGCAAGAAGCCCTTCTGTGCTCCTGCGAAAGCAGGAGCCCAGGGTCGCTAACGCCATAAGACGTTGTTTTGCTTGGCTCTGGGCTCCTGCTTTCGCAGGAGCACTACGCTGATCTACCCGCGATGCGGCTATTCGTAGAGGCCTCGAACACGTCCGGGGTGACGGGTGGGTTGGGCGGATGTTCCGCCTCACGCGGCATACTCCCGCGCGACGCTGACATCGTCGAACGGCAATTCCATGTCGCCGACGATCTGGCCCTGTTCGTGGCCCTTGCCGGCGATCAGCACGATATCCTGCGGCCCCGCCTCGGCGATCGCCGCGGCGATCGCCGCGCGGCGGTCGCCGATCTCGCGCGCGTTGGTCGCACCCTTGAGGATCGCGGCGCGGATTGTCGCGGGATCCTCGGTGCGCGGATTGTCGTCGGTGACGATGGCGAGGTCGGCCTGCATCTGCGCGACCTGCCCCATCGTCTCGCGCTTGCCGGGATCGCGGTCGCCGCCGGCGCCGAACACGACGATCAGCCGGCCGCCGGCATGCGGCTTGAGCGCGGCGATCGCCGCTTCGAGCGCATCGGGGGTATGCGCGTAATCGACATAGACCGGCGCGCCGCTGCGCGCGATCGCCGCCCGCTCCAGCCGGCCGCGTACCGGTTGCAGCCGCGCAAGATCGGCGATCGTCCGCGCCACGTCGCCGCCGGTCGCGATGACGAGGCCCGCCGCGACCAGCGCGTTCGCCGCCTGATAGCCGCCGATCAGCGGCAGCGTGACGCGATGCGTCTCCCCCTCCGCCTCGATCGTCAGCCCCTGCCCCAGCAAGGTCGGGTCACGTCCGACCAGCCGCAGCGTCGATCCGCGCTCGCCAACCGTCACCAGCCGGTTGCCGCGCGCCTGCGCGAGGTCGATCACCCGCGCCGCATGCACGTCGTCGGCCCAGACCACCGCGGTGCCTTCGGGGCTCAGCACTTCGGAAAACAGGCGCAGCTTGGCGGTCAGATAGGCGCCCATGTCGCCGTGATAATCGAGATGGTCGCGGCTGAGATTGGTGAAGGCCGCCGCGGCGACGCTCAGCCCCTCGGTGCGATACTGGACGAGGCCGTGGCTCGACGCCTCGAAGGCGACGTGCGTGATCCCCTCGCGCGCGAGGCCGGCGACGTTGGACAGGAAGGTGACAACGTCGGGCGTGGTCAACCCGGTCGTCACGCGCTCGTCGGCGGTGGTGACGCCGAGCGTGCCGATCGAGGCGGCATGCGCGCCTGCCATCCGCCAGAGCTGCCGCGTCATCTCGACGGTCGAGGTCTTGCCGTTGGTGCCGGTGACCGCGATTGCGACCTCCGGGAAGGGCGCGAAGAAGGTCGCGGCGGCGCGCGCGAACCGCTCGCGCGGATTGTCGTCGACGATTGCCACCGCGCCCTCGACCGGCACGCCGGGCCGCGTCACCACCGCGATCGCGCCCGAGCGGACGGCATCGGCGATATACTCCTCGCCGTTGACGCGCGCGCCCTGAAAGGCGCCGAAGACGGTGCCGGGGGCGACCTTGCGATGATCGATCGCGAAGCCGGTGACGATCGCCTCTTCGCCGCCGCCGGTGAGTGCGCCCAGTCTCATTACACCCCCTTTAGTTGCCGCTGGCCAGCTTGCGCGTCGGGTCCTGCCAGATCAACGGCATCAGGTCCGACACGTCGATGTCCTGCCGCTCGTCGGGAACGACGCCGAGCATCGCGCCGACGCGCGAGATCGTCCGCCCGACGACGGGCGCGGCGTTCCACGCGGCGGTCTTCCAGCCGCCGGTTTCCTTCGTACCCTTGGGCGAATCGAGCATGGCAAGCACCACATAGCGCGGTGCGTCCATCGGGAAAGCCGCCGCGAACGTCGCGACGTTGCGCGAATGGTCGTAGCCGCCCGCCACCGCCGCCTCGGCGGTGCCGGTCTTGCCGCCGACGCGATAGCCCGGCGCCTCGCCCTTGCGGCCGGTGCCGCGCAGCACGATCAGCCGCAGCATCTGCCGCATCCGCGCGCTGGTCTGTTCGCTGATGACGCGACGGCCGACCGGCGCCTGCCCCGGCGCGACCTTCATCAGCGTCGCCGGCCGCCAGATGCCGCCGTTGACCAGTGCGGCATAGGCGCTGGCGAGATGCAGCGGCGTCACCGCGATGCCATGGCCGTAGGCGGTGGTCATCGTCGTGGTGCGCGCCCAATAGGTCGGCATCAGCGGCCGCCCCTTTTCGCGCAGCTCGATGTCGGGCTTGGTGTCGAAGCCCAGTTTGCGGAACATCGCCTGCATCTTCTGCGGCCCGATCTCGTCGGCGATGCGTGCGGTGGCGATGTTGGACGAATAGATCAGCGTTTCGGGCATCGACAGCCAGCGCTGCGGATCGCCGCGCTCGTCATGGATGGTGAAGCCGCCGACCTTGAGCGGGTGCGTCGCGTCGAACTTGCGGTTGAGCGTCACCGTGCCGGTGTCGATCGCGGTGGCGACGGTGATCGGCTTGAAGGTCGAGCCGAGCTCGAACACGCTCTGCGTGGTGATGTTGCGCAGCTCTTCCGAGCCCGCCATGCCGACGCGATTGGGATTGAACGTCGGCAGCGACACCATCGAGATCACCTCGCCGGTGGCGACGTCGAGCACGATGCCGCCGGCGCCGCGCGCCGAGAAGGTGTTCATCGCACGGCTGAGTTCGCTTTCCAGCGCCGCCTGCACGCGCACGTCGATCGACAGCGCGACCGGCTGGCCCGCCTTGGTCGGGTCGAGCAGCCGCTCGTCGAGCACGCGCTCCATGCCGCTCATGCCGTGGCCGTCGGTCGACAGGAAGCCGAGCGCATGGCTCGCCATCGTCGATTGCGGATAGAGGCGCTGCGTCTCGCGCGCGAAGACCAATGCCGGCTCGCCGATAGCATTGACCTGTTCGACCAGCGCCGGGCTGGCGCGGCGCTGGAGATAGACGAAGCTGACCGGGCGGGTGAGCTGGCCGTAGAACCACGCCTGATCGCCGCGATCGGGCATCAGCGCGGCGAGGCGGCTGGCGATCTCCATCTTGTCGCCGATGATCTGCTTGGGGTGGACCGCGATCGTCCAGGCGTCGATCGTCCGCGCCATCGGCGCGCCGTTGCGATCGACGATATCGCCGCGCGCGGCCAGCGCGGCGACGCGCGCCTCCGCCTCGCCGCCCGACATCACGCCGAGCATCACCAGCCGGCCGATGACCAGCGTCACCGCCGCGGCGAAGAGCATCAGCAACATCATTAGCCGCATATGCGACGTCGCCACCAGCGCATGGCGCTGGGTGGCGTTGCGCCGTTGCTGTGCGGGCCGGGCGACGATGACGGTCAACGCTTGCGGGCCTCCGCGCGCGCGCTGCTGAGGATATCGCCGAGCGTCGTGTCGGACAGCAGCTTCTTGTCGAGCATCGCCACCGCCTGCGGCCGGACCTTGGCGACCGCGACCTTGGCGCGCGCCGCCTCGTTGAGCTTGGCGAGCATCGGCGCGCTCTTCTCGATCGCGGCGACCTTGATGACGGCGCGCTTGGCGGTCGGCAGCGCGGCGGCGACCTGGACGACGGCGGGCGCGGGCGTGGCGGCGGGGGCGGCGACGTTGACGGTGGCGAGCGACGGCACGACGAGCGCGGCCAGCTTGGTCCCCGGCGCGGTCACGCCGACCTGGTTGACGTCGAGGCTGGCGAGCGCGCCCTCGTCAGTGACGAACTGTCCGGCGACCGGCGCGGCGAGCGCCAGCGTCTCGCCGTTCCACTTTTCGAGCTGGGCGAGATTGGCGCGCGTCTCGAACTCGGTCTCCAGCGCGCGGATGTCGCGCTGCGCCGAATCGATCTTGCGATCCATCGACTCGAGCTTCTTGCGCTCCGCCGCGACCTGCAGCGACACCAGGTAGAAGCCGAGGACGATGGCGACGCAGCCACCGAACCACCCGATCCCCTTCAACCGATACGCCGCCGTCATGATGTCACCTCCGCCAGATTGCCATTGCCCCAAGCGGGCGCCGCCGTTCGCCGGGCGGTCCGCAACGTCGCCGAGCGCGCGCGGGGATTGCGCGCGACCTCGGCCTCGCCGGCGCGCACCGCGCGGCCGACGGCCTCGAAACTCGGGGCGATGCCCGCCGCCGCCTGCGGCAGATGCCGCGAGCCGCCAGGCGCATTGCCCGACCGGTCGCGCAGGAAGCGCTTGACCAGCCGATCCTCCAGACTGTGGAAGGTGACGATCGCCAAGCGACCGCCCGGCTTCAAAACGCGCTCGGCTGCGGCGAGGCCGTCGGCGAGCTCGCCCAGCTCGCGGTTCACATGGATGCGAATCGCCTGGAAGGTGCGCGTCGCCGGATCCTTCTTGTCGTGCGGGCGATGGCCGAGCGCCTTGCGCACGACATTGGCCAGTTCCGACGTGCGGGTCAGCGGCCGCGCGGCGACGATCGCGCGTGCGACGCGGCGCGACTTGGGCTCGTCGCCATAATGATAGAGGATGTCGGCGATCGCTTCCTCGTCGGCGGTGTTGAGGAAGTCGGCGGCGCTCGCCCCCTCCTGGCTCATCCGCATGTCGAGCGGGCCGTCCGACTGGAAGGAGAAGCCGCGCTCGGCCTGGTCGAGCTGCATCGACGACACGCCGATATCCATCGTCAGCCCGTCGACCGGCGCGTCGAGCGCCGCCTCCAGCGCCGAGAAGTCACTGTGGACGAGCGTCAGGCCGGGGATGTTCGCGGCGCGGCCCGCGGCGATCGCATCGGGGTCGCGGTCGAAGGCGACGACCTGCGCGCCGGTGGCGAGGATGGCGCGCGTATAGCCGCCGGCGCCGAAGGTCGCGTCGACGATCCGCTCGCCCGGGGCGGGGGCGAGCGCCGCGACGACCTCGTCGAGCAGCACGGGAATGTGTGGAGCGTCGCTCATAGCGCGATGCCCTTGTCCTGGCAGTAATAGCGGCAGGCGGCGACCATCTGCGGCGCGATGTTCGGCGTCGACAGCAAGGTCTTGGGGTCCCAGATCTCGATATAGTCGAGCGTGCCCCAGAAGAAGGCATGCGCCCCGATACCGGCATAGAAACGGGGAAAACCCGGCATGATGAAGCGCCCCGATCCGTCGAACGGCACGGCTTCGCCATTGGCTCCGCCGCGCTTGATATTGTGGTCGATCTTGCCGTCGGGACCGCGCGACAGCGCGACCCGCTCGTTCAGCTCGCGCTTGAGCTCGGCGAGATAGGCAGGATCGTAGGCGATCAGGCAGGGCTGGTCCTCGTGCGCGGCGATGATGACCGTGCCGCCGTCCTTGCCGTCGGGTCGCGGTGCATTTTCGGCCAAGGTCGAGCGGAGCGCATTGGGGATGGCGACGCGACCCTTGTCGTCAACAAGAGCAAGTCCGCTTCCCTGATAATCGCCCCTTTCCGACACTGCCGTCTCGCACCCTGACGCGCACGGCTCACCGTTCCGAAAAACGACCCGTCGTCGCCGTTCGGCCTGTTGCGATGGACGCAACCGGTGATGCCTGCCCCGTTGACGCTGTTGGTATCAACAGCACCCCGGGGACGCAACGGGATTTTTGGGGAAAAGCGGGGAAACGGCCCCGTCGTCGCCTAGCCGGGTGGGCGCGCACCCCACGACCGACGCGGCACGGCCTTGCTCGAAGGCAATAAAATGCATCTAATCAGATGCTTAGGCGCAATCCCCGGATTTCCCCGGCGGCGCATCAGCGCGGCGCTTGACTGTTGCTGGTGGAGGGGGCGACGCCCAGTTCGGCGAGCGGCTCGCCCGATGCGCCCGCCGCGGCCGCAGCGGCGCCGGCGTTGGTCATGGCGATGTTGGCGACCACGTCGGCCTGCGCCGATCCGGCGGCGGCGATCGGCCGCTCGCGGGTGGCCGAGCCGAGGATGGCGCTGGCCACGGCGATCAGCAGCACCACGGCAACCAGGCCGATCACGCCGACCTTGATCCGTTGCATCGTCTGCTGGGTATCTCGCACGGCTCTCATCTTGCCGCGCCTCTGTAACGGTTCGTCACCGGTTTGTCGAATAAGCGGTTGGCGGGGAGCCTCCAGGTGGTCTCAGCCTCATCCGCCACCCCTCCGTCACCCCGGACTCGTTCCGGGGTCCACTCTGCGGCGAGGAGAGCCGCAAGAGGCTCAAGGCGCACGCCTGCGGACGAGTGGACCCCGGAACTAGTCCGGGGTGACGGGTGGATGGTGACGGCTTCCGCTCCTATGCCAGCCCCTTGGCGGCACGCCATTCGGGATCGTAGAGCGACGACAGATAGCGGAAGCCCGTATCGCACAGGATCGTCGCGATCCGCTTGCCCGGCCCGAGCCGCTCGGCGAGCCGCACCGCACCGGCGACGTTGATCCCCGACGACAAACCGAGGCACAGCCCCTCCTCGTCGAGCAGCCGCCGTACCCAGCGATAGCCCTCCTGATCGGAGATGCGGAATTGGGTGTCGATCGGCGCGCCGTCGAGATTGGCGGTGATCCGCCCCTGCCCGATGCCCTCGGCGACCGACGAGCCCTCGGCGCGCAATTCGCCATGCGCGTAATATTCGTACAGCGCCGCACCATGCGGATCGCTGAGCGCGATGCAGATGCTTTCGTCCTTGGCCTTCAATCCCAGCCCGACGCCGGCGATCGTCCCGCCGGTACCCGCCGCGCAGGTGAAGCCATCGATCCGCCCCTCCATCTGCTGCCAGATCTCCTCGGCGGTGCCGACGATATGCGCGCGGCGGTTGGCGACATTGTCGAACTGGTTCGCCCACAAGGCATTGTCGCGCTCCTCCGCGATCCGGCGCGAGGTGTGCACGAAATGATAGGGGCTGGCATAAGGCGCCGCCGGCACCAGCACCAGCTCGGCGCCGAGCGCGCGCAGCGTGTCCATCTTCTCGCGGCTCTGCGTTTCGGGCATGACGATGATCGTCCGATAGCCCTTGGCGTTGGCGACCAGCGCGAGGCCGATGCCGGTGTTGCCCGCCGTCCCCTCGACGATCGTGCCGCCGGGATGGAGCACGCCGCGCGCTTCCGCATCCTCGACGATGCCGAGCGCGGCGCGGTCCTTCACCGAGGCGCCGGGGTTGGCGAATTCGCACTTGCCGAAGATGTCGCATCCGGTCGCCTCGCTCGGCCCCTTCAGTCGGACGAGGGGGGTGTTGCCGATCAGGGCGAGGGTGTCGGGCGTGGTATGCATCGTCGCTAGATGGCGCGTGGCAGCGCCAGCGGCAAGCGAAGCTAAGCTTGGCGGCGGCCAAGCGGGGCGGCGTCCGTCGCATTTTCCCGAGCCAGCTCACATACGTCAGTCATCCTGCTTGACGCTCCTTGCTGCATGCGCGAAGCGTCGCGCCGCTATGAAGAGCCCCCTCCTCCTCTCCGCCACCGCCGCGCTGCTCGCGCTGGCGGCCTGCAACTCCAAGCCCAACTCGGCCGAGGTGCTCGACTCCAACCCCGATCCGATGGCCAACGCCCTCGCCAACCGTGGCCCGGTCGAGCTGCCGCCCGCGATCAAGGCGGAAAAGACCTTCCGCTGCAAGGACAACAGCTTGCTCTACGTCACCCTGTTCGAGGGCGACAAGCTGGCGCTGGTCAAGACGTCACAGACTGGTACCGCTACCCGCCTGACCGCCGAGAAGACGGGCGATCCGCTCGTCGCCGAGGGCGGCTGGAAGCTGACCGGCGATCCCAAGACGATCACCGTCACCCAGCCGGGCAAGCCGTCGCAGAGCTGCAAGTCGTAAGCTGCGGCACCGCACAACGTTTCCGGGCCGGTGGAGCGATCCGCCGGCCCTTTTGCGTGGGCGTCGGCGATCGACCGTTGCCGGAATAGGTCCATTCCGGTACGTCGCTGGCATGGCGACGATCGCGATCTACAGTTCGAAGGGCGGCGTGGGCAAGACCACGCTGTCGGTCAACCTCTCCTACAGCAGCGCCGCCTTGTCGAAGCGGCGCACCATCCTGTGGGATCTCGATCCGCAGGCGGCGAGCAGCTGGGTGCTCGGCCGGACGCCCGTCGGCGACCAGGCGCGTGCGCTGTTCACCAAGGATGCCAAGCCCGCGGCGCACACCCGCCCCACCGACATTCCGCTGCTCGATCTGATCGCCGCCGACGATTCGCTGCGCACGCTCGACCTCGTGCTGCACGACATCGGCAAGCGCCGGCGCCTCGACCGGCTGATCGAGCAGATCGGCGATTACGACCATGTCCTGCTCGACTGCCCGCCCGGCCTGACCGAGACCAGCGAACAGGTGATCCGCGCCGCCGACCTCATCGTCCTGCCGGTGATCCCCTCGCCCTTCGCGCAGCGGGCGCATGACGAGGTCGTCCGCCACCTCGGCGGCAAGGTGCCGGTGTTGCCGGTCCATATGATGGTCGACCGCCGCCGCCGGCTCCACGCCGACGCGCTCGCCGCTCACCCCGACTGGCCGGCGATCCCGATGGCGAGCGCGGTCGAGGCGATGGCCGAGCATCGCGCCCCGGTCGCGACCTATGCGCCGCGGTCGGCCGCGGCGGCGGCGTTCGCCCGATTGTGGACGACGATCGAAAGCCGGCTGGCCAAATAGCGTCCCATATCATCCGCTCGTTCGAAGGACCGCCCATGCGCCTGATTGGCATGCTCGATTCACCTTATGTCCGCCGGGTGGCGATCTCGATGACGGCGATGGGCCTGACGTTCGATCACGAGCCTTTGTCGGTGTTCCGCGACGTCGCGGCGTTCGGCGCGATCAACCCCACCGTCAAGGCGCCGACGCTGGTCACCGACGACGGCGTCGTGCTGATCGAATCGACGCTGATCCTCGACTGGCTCGAACGGATCGTGCCGGCGGAGCGCCGCCTGCTGCCGGACGATCCCGCCGCCTTTCTCGCGTCGCAGCGCGTGATCGGGCTGGCGCTCGCCGCCTGCGAGAAGACGGTGCAGATCGTCTACGAGACCAATTTGCGACCGGCGGAGAAGCAGCACCAGCCCTGGCTCGACCGCGTGCAAGAGCAATTGCTGGCGGCGTACGATTTGCTCGAGGCGGCCTATGCCGGGGTCGACGACTGGCTCGTCGCGGGCCGATGGACGCAGGCGGACATCACCACGGCGGTCGCCTGGCGCTTCACCGGCAGCAAGCTGGGCGACGTCGTGCCCCCGGCGCGCCATCCGGCCCTCGCCGCTCTGTCCGCGCGCGCGGAACCGACGGCGGAATTCGCGGCGCTGCCGCTGGATTAGGGCGTGATCGATATTTATCGATGCCGCGACCGCGACACCGTCTCTCCGTCACCCCGGACTTGATCCGGGGTCCCGCTACGTGCCGGTCGGGAAGAAGCGGGACCCCGGGTCGAGCCCGGGGTGACGAGAAGAAAGAAGTTTAGACAGCTAAAGGCTGAGCGGCGATCCCGCTTGGACTCGCCCCCACTTGCACCACTGCATCGGCTGCGCCACCTCAGCGGTGATGGAGACACTCGATCCGCACCTCGTGCTCGGCGCCTATGCGGTCGGCGTCTTCCCGATGGCGGACGATCGCAAGGCCGCCAGCGTCTATTGGGTCGAGCCGCGCAGCCGCGCGATCCTGCCGATCGACGGCTTCCGCGTGTCGCGCTCGCTGCGCAAGACGATCGCGCGCGACCGGTTCCGCGTCACCGCCGACACCGCCTTCGAACGGATGATCCAGCTCTGCGCGGAAAGCGCCGAGGATCGCCCGGAGACGTGGATCAACACCGGCATCGAACGGGCCTTCGTCGCGCTGCACCGCATGGGCTTCGCGCATGCGATCGAATGCTGGGAGGGCGACGAGCTGGTCGGCGGCCTCTACGGCCTCGCGCTCGGCCGCGCCTTCTTCGGCGAATCGATGGTCAGCCGCCGTACGGATGCGTCCAAGGTCGCGCTCGCCTGGCTGGTCGCGCGGCTCAAGGTCGGCGGCTTCACCTTGCTCGACTGCCAGTTCCAGACCTCGCACCTCGCCTCGCTGGGCGCGGTGGAGATCGACCGGAAGGATTATTGCGCGTTGCTCGCCGGTGCGCTGGAAGGCACGATCGGCTCGTCGGGGGTGGTATCGGCATCGTCCGCCGCCGGCGACTTCTTCGCGCTCGACCGGTTGCCCGTCGCCTCGCCACCGGACAGCGAGGTCGTGTCCGGACCGGTCGCCGGCCACGACATCGTGCAGCTCTTGGTCCAGACGTCGTAGACCGGGTGCTGGACGACGTTGAGCGACGGCCGTTCCTTGAACAGCCAGCCCGAAAACGCCCGCCGCCAATGCCGGTCGCTGCCGCGGACGTCGAGCTGCACGAACGCACCGGTGAGCTGATCCTGCTCCCAGGGTGCGGTATGTTCGCAGGCGCGCAGCCGGACGATCGCATCGCCGACGCGGACCGCCTGCCCGGGCCGCAGCGTCAGGTCGCGGCTGACGCCGTTGCGCTTGTTGAGCAGGCCGACCACGGCCACCCGCTGTGCCATCGGCGTACCGCCGGTCGGCAAAGCGACGTCGGTGGTCGCGACGGTCTCGATGCCCTCGCTCTGGTTCGCCTCGCTCGGCGCGAAATCCTGTACGGCGACGGCGCGGCCGGCTTCGTCCGACCGCTGCCACGCGCGATAGCCGAACACCGCGGCCAGCCCCAGCACCACCAGCAGGACGCCGGCGGCGAGCCAGCGTCGCGTCACCCTTCGGGCGTCCAGGCTTCGTAGTCGCCGGTCGCGGCGGCGCGCTTGCCGCCCTTCTCGAGCGCGCCCGAGGGGCGATAGGCGAGCGGCGTACCGGTCATGTTGGGCACCGCCGGCTTCTGCCACGGCCTCGGCGCGGGCATCGCGCGAGCGGGCACGTCGTCGATCTGGTGGTGCAACCAGCTGAACCATTCGGGTGGCACGCGGCTGGCGTCGTTGGCGCCCTCGTAGATCACCCAGCGGCGCACGCGGCCGCTGCCGTCCTTGCCCCCCTGATAATAGACGTTGCCGAGCGAATCGGTGCCGACCTGCGCCATGCCGCGCAAGCCGTAGAGCATCGTGCCCCAGGATGCGCCGTTCCACCAGGTGAAGGGATTGAGGTTGATGCCCATGATGCGCCTGCGCTTACCCGCTGCGGCGGCGGCCTTCAACCGGGATCGTCGTCCGCTCGCCAGCCGGCTCGTTTCGTCGCAACGTCGGGGCTGCCGGATGACACCCGTTGGTCGGCGTAGCGGCTCCGTGTCGAGACCCCGTTCGCCCATTTTCCGTCATGCCGGACGGGTCTTTGGCGATCGTTCGAGCGCCGAAGACCCCCACCGGCGCTCACTTCGCCCAGGTCACCCTATCGCCTTCGGCGATGCCGAGGTCCGCGGCGCGGCCGCCGACCAGTTCGAGCACGGCGGCGACCGGCTCGCGCGAGGGCACCGGCGTCTCCGAAAAGGGCACGGTGTTCTCCGCGATGATCGCGATCGTGCCGTCGGCGCGGATGAACAGGATGTCGAGCGGGGTCGGCGTGTTCTTCATCCAGAAGTTCGCCTCGCGCGGGCCGCCGCCTTCGGCCGGATAGGGCGCGAAGAGCATGCCGCCGTCGGGCTTAAGATCCGTGCGGTACATCAGCCCGCGCGCCTGCTCGGCCGCCGTCGTCGCCCGCTCGACCTGGAAGACGTGCGCGCCGTTGGCGCTGGTGATCGTCACCGGCAGCAGCGCCTTCGCCGTCGCGTCGGTCGGCGGCGTGCGGGTGAACACCCCTTGCTGGATCGCCACGCCGCCCGCGCCTAGCCCCAGCACCGCGACGATCGCCAGCATCGCCTTCGATCCGATCACGCGTTCAGCCCTCCTCGACGGTGACCGCGAGCGGTCCCTTACGGCCGGCGACGATGCGCGCACGCAGCCGCTGTTCGGGCTCGACCGCGGCGATGCCGGCGCGGCGCAGCGTCTCCATATGGACGAACACGTCGCTGCCGTCGCTGTCGCGGACCAGGAAGCCATAGCCCTTTAGCCGGTTGAACCATTTGACCGCAGCGCCTTCGAACGGCCCGGCCTCGTCGATCAGCGCGACCGGATCGACCCGGTCGGCGGCGCGCGGCGCCCGCGGCGCATCCTCGACGGCGTTCGACAGATCGATCGCGATCACCTCGCGTGCCTGATAGCCGCGGCCGCGCTGCACCGCGAGCGTCTCGACCCGTGCGCCCTCGGGCAGGCTGCGGCGGCCGTACGGCTGCAAAACGGAAAAGTGGATCAGCACGTCGCCCAGCGACCGGTCGTCGGCGACCGCGAAGCCGAAGCCGCGCGTAACGTCGAACCATTTAATCACGCCGGCGATGGCGATCGGCCCCTCGCCCTCATTCGTCGCGGCTTGCAGACCAGCACGCGCGCCGGGCATATCCCCGTCGTCACGCTCGTCGCCCTCCCGTTGCGGCTCGCTACGCATCACTGCACCCCTATGGACGCTACGCTAGCACGGTTCATCGCTGCTGCAATTGCGAAAGGGACGTTTACCCGATTTCTCCGAACTCGCTTTCGTCCCGCGCTGCGACAATCCGGCGCGACAAATCCATTGCATGTCCGGCCCGGAGCATCGCCGCGAGTTGCTTGTCGCGGACCGCGCGATCGTCGTTCGGCGGCCCGAACGGCCCGATCCGCTTGCGCCGCGCGAAGGTGAGCGCCGCCGCCTCGGCCTGTTCGTGGATCTGCGGCGCCAGATCCTCCGTATCCGCCTCGCCGACATGGGCGTGGCGCAGCGCCATCGTCACCCGCCGCGCACCGAGCCCGCGCCGGGTCAGCGCCGCCGCCTTGCTCTCCGCATACAGCCGGTCGTCGACATAGCCGAGATCGGCCATCCGCTGCGCCAGCGCCTGCGGGTCGGCGGCGTCGCCATCCCAGCCGCGTTCGCGGATCTTGCGGTGGAGATAGTCGGCCAATTTGCCGCGCGTTGTCGCGAAGCGTTCGACGTAGCGCAGCGCCATCCGCTCCAAAGCGGCGGCATCGAGCGGGGGAAGAGTACGCCGTTCCTGCCTCATGGCCATGTTGTTGCCACAGTGGCGCTCGATTTAGAACGATGATCGCGCGTTATAGCGCACAGTGAAGATGGTTTCGCCCCGTGGCGAGTGAACAGGATTTTGTATGACCGAGCAGTCCGCGCCCTCGCCGACGCCCCAGATGGCGGCCACGCCGACGCTGGACGACCTGCCCCGTCGCTATGCCGATTTCGCCACGCTCGGCGAGGCGCTGGATTATGCCGCCACGGGCGTGCGCGGCCTCAACTTCCACGATGCCCGCGGCGCGCTCGCCCGTGCCTATCCGTTCGCCGAACTGCGCCGCGACGCGATCGCGATGGCACATCGCCTGATCGCCGCCGGTGTGCAGCCCGAGGACCGGATTGCGCTGGTCGCCGAGACCGGGCCGGAATTCGCCGCCCTGTTCTTCGGTGCGGTCTATGCCGGCGCCTGGCCGGTGCCGCTGCCGCTGCCGACCTCGTTCGGCGGGCGCGATTCCTATATCGAACAGCTCCGCGTCCAGCTCGCGAGCTGCGAGCCGAAGATGCTGATCTTCCCGCCCGAGCTCGCCGCGATGGCGGCCGAGGCGGCACGGCTCGCGGGGACCGAGGGGATCGACTGGTCCGACTTCGCCGACCGTCCGGCGGTCGCGGCGCCGCTGCCGCAGGCGGACGGAGAGGCGATCGCCTATCTGCAATATTCCAGCGGCTCGACGCGCTTCCCGCACGGCGTCGCGATCACGCACCACGCGCTGCTCAACAATCTCGCCGCGCACAGCCACGGCATGGAAATCGCCGCCGACGGCACCGACCGCTGCGTCAGCTGGCTGCCCTGGTATCACGACATGGGGCTCGTCGGTTGCTTCCTGTCGCCGATCGCCAACCAGGTCTCGACCGATTACCTCAAGACCGAGGATTTCGCGCGCCGCCCGCTCGCCTGGCTCGACCTCATCAGCCGCCACGACGGCACGACGCTGAGCTATTCGCCGACCTTCGGCTACGACATCTGCGCGCGCCGCATGTCGTCGCAGACCAAGGCGTCGCAGCGGTTCGACCTGTCGCGCTGGCGTGTCGCCGGTAACGGCGCCGACATGATCCGCCCCGACGTGATGCAGGCGTTCGTCGACGCCTTCGCCGATGCCGGCTTCAAGGCGAGCGCCTTCCTGCCGAGCTACGGCCTCGCCGAGGCGACGCTGGCGGTGTCGCTGATGCCGCCGGGCGAGGGCATCCGCGTCGAGCTGGTCGAGGAGACGCAATTGTCGGGCGGCGGCGATTCGCTCGCCGCCAACGACGGTCCGCGCCCGCAACGCTTCCGCGCGATCGTCAATTGCGGCAAGCCGGTGCGCGACATGACCGTCGAGATCCGCGAGGAGGACGGCACCCCCCTGCCCGACGGCGCGATCGGCAAGCTCTGGTGCAAGGGACCGAGCGTGATGGTCGGCTATTTCCGCGATGCCGCGGCGACCGACGCCTGCATGAGCGACGGCTGGCTCGATACCGGCGACATGGCCTATATGTCGAACGGCTACATCTACATCGTCGGCCGCGCCAAGGACATGATCATCGTCAACGGCAAGAACCACTGGCCGCAGGACATCGAATGGGCGGTCGAGCAGCTGCCCGGCTTCAAGGCGGGCGACATCGCCGCCTTCGCGATCACCACGCCGGGCGGCGAAGAGACGCCGGCGGTGCTCGTCCAGTGCCGCAGCAGCGACGAGGCCGAGCGCCAGCGGCTGCGCGAGGAGATTCGCGAGCGCGTCCGCTCGGTGACCGGCATGAATTGCGTGATCGAGCTGATCCCGCCGCGCACGCTGCCGCGCACCAGCTCGGGCAAGCTGTCGCGCGCCAAGGCGCGCAACCTGTATCTGAGCGGCGACATCAAGCCTTACGCGATCGCGGCCTGACGCCCCTGTCGGTTTCGTGACGTTGACGTAAAAAAGACCCGTCACCCCGGACTTGTTCCGGGGTCCACCGCGCCGCGAGGGCATTGTGCCGCCTCAAGCCCCTCTCCCCGCCGCAGTGTGGACCCCGGAACAAGTCCGGGGTGACGCCGTGGGTGTGGTAGCGGACCAACCCCTGCCCACGGTCCCCTCCGACAGGATACCTACGCCGAAAAGTCAGAATGAGGCCGATCCGCCCATTCGGTGAAGTAACTGGCATTTCGGATGAAATCTCAATCCGGTTCTAACACTCCGTCAACCTTGACCGGGTAACCCCCCGCGGGTGAACCAAGAAACCGCGCCTGCCTCGGATCCCAGCGCGATCCGCTTTTCTCAGCTGCTGGGGTTTCGCGACGGCGACGACGCCGCGCATTGGGCGCGTATCCGCTCGACGCAACTGGACGCCGGCCGCCAGCTCGCCTTGCTGCTGCTCTGCGCGAATCTGATCGGCGCGGCGACCACCGTGTCGCTGTTCGCGACGCAGGTGTCGGCATGGTGGCTGGGCGGCTGGGCGATGCTCGTCGCGGCGGTGTCGGTCACCGTCGCGATGCGCCGGCTCAGCACGCGGCATCGCGACGGCGGCTATGCCACCCAGGCCGACCTGCGCGCCACCGCGATCGAGGGCGTCGCGCTCGCCGTCGCCTGGTCGATCCCCTGCCTGATCTTCAACACCCATCCCGGGTCCAACAGCGCCTATGTGCTGTGGATGATCCTGTCGGTGCTGATGACCGCCGGTGCGGTCGCGATGGCACCGCTGGCGCTCGCCACGATCGCCTTCGTCGGCGGGCTCGGCCTGTCGGTGACGGTGAAGCTGGTGACGATCGGCAGCTATGCCGCGGCCTGCGCGACGTCGATCTTCACCGTGATGCTGATCGTCGTCTGCCTCAACCGCGCCCGCTCGCTGGTGGTGATCCGCGCCAGCCAGATCGCGCTGGCGGAACGCGACGAGACGGTCAGCCTGCTGCTGCGCGAGTTCGAGGAGACCAGCGCCGACTGGCTGTGGGAGACCGACGCCGCCCGCCGCGTCGTCAAGGCTTCGCCCCGCTTCGCTTATGCCTGCCGGCTCGATCCGGTCACCATCGAAGGCATGCCCTTCCTCCAGGTGCTCGCCGGACCCACCTGGGACACTGGCGAATTCACCCCCGGCCTGCGCGCCCTCGCCGACAAACTGAAGACGCGCGACAGCTTCCGCGACCTGCGGCTGTCGCTCACCGTCGACGGCGAGGAGCGCTGGTGGGAACTCGCCGCCAGCCCGCGGTTCGACGAAAACGGGTCTTTCTGCGGCTTCCGCGGCGTCGGCTCGGACGTCACCGAACAGCGCGCATCGGCCGACAAGATCAACCGGATGGCGCGCTTCGACACGCTGACCGGCCTGCCCAACCGGCTGATGGTCAACGAGACGCTGGCGCGGGCGATGGCGGAGGCGGACAAATGGGGCGGCCGCTGCGCATTCATGATGATCGATCTCGACCGGTTCAAGGCGGTCAACGACACGCTCGGCCATCCGATCGGCGATCGCCTGCTCAGTCGCGTCGCCGAACGGCTGGCACAGTTGATGGGCGACAACGAGACCTGCGGCCGGCTCGGCGGCGACGAATTCGCGGTGGTGATGCGCGATGCGACCAACAGCAGCGCGGTCGAGGCGCTGGCGCAGCGGATCATCGAGACGCTATCGCGCCCCTATGAGGTCGATGCCAATACGCTCTACATCGGCGCGTCGGTGGGCCTCGCGATCGGCCCGCGCGATGGCCGCACCGCCGAGATGCTGATCCGCTCCGCCGATCTCGCGCTCTACCGCGCCAAGGATGCCGGTCGCGGCGTCTACCACGCCTACGAGCCCGAGCTGCACGTCCAGGCGGAGGAGCGCCGCGTCCTCGAAATGGCGCTGCGCCAGGCGCTCGAACGCGGCGAGATGCACCTCCACTACCAGCCGGTGGTCGATGCCGCGACCGGCAGCCTCACCGGGTTCGAGGCGCTGCTGCGCTGGCACAGCCCGCAGTTCGGCGACGTCTCGCCCGCCAAGTTCATCCCGCTCGCCGAAGAGGCGCGGCTGATCCAGCCGATCGGCGAATGGGTGTTGCGCACCGCCTGCGCCGAGGCGGCGGGCTGGCCGTCGCACGTCCGCGTCGCGGTCAACGTCTCCGCCGACCAGTTGCAGAACCCCGGCTTCGTCACCGTCGTCACCTCGGCGCTGGCCGACAGCGGCCTGTCGGTCGAACGCCTCGAGCTCGAGGTGACCGAAAGCGTCTTCATGCACGAGGGGCTCGGCGCGACCAAGGTGCTCGAACGCATCCTCGACCTCGGCGTACGGCTCAGCCTCGACGATTTCGGTACCGGCTATTCGTCGCTCGGCTATCTCTCGCGCACCCGCTTCTCGTCGATCAAGATCGATCGGAGCTTCGTCCAGAGCGCCTCGCGCGGCGTCAAGGAAGCGATCGCGATCATCCGCGCCGTCGTCGCGCTGGCGCAGAGTCTCGGCATGGCGACCACCGCGGAAGGCGTCGAGACCGAGGCCGAACACCGGATGGTGCAGGATCTGGGCTGCACCAAGGTCCAGGGCTTCTATTTCGGCCGCCCCCTCCCCGTCGAGGAAGCCCGCGCCGTCGCCGGCCGCCGCTGGGACAGCGACGTCGCCGCTTAGGGAAATCCGCCCCCCCACCGCCGTCCGCCCCCCATCGCCGTTCGCCCTGAGCCTGTCGAAGGGCAGATGGGACTCACGGTGCTTCGACAAGCTCAGCACCAACGGGGTTGTTGATCGTGAAGGACCGTGGCCCAGCCCCGCCGCCTCAAACGGGTTGGTGATCCGGAGGCGGGATGGTGCCCCAAGCTGCCCGGTCGCCCGCCTACTTCAGCGGGTCATGCCCCCAGTTCATCAGCGAGTAGCGCCAGTCGCTCTGCGCCTTGTCCTTGTCCGGGCCGCCCTGGGCGAGATGGCGGTGCACGTAGCCGACCACCTTCTTCATATGCGCGTAATCGGCGTCGGTCCGGTCGGCCTTCTTCTTGCGCTTGATCGCGACAATATGGCGGCCGGAGGCATGGCCGACGCTCTCGCCCTTGCCGTCGCCGTCCTCGCCCTTCCAGCCGACGCGCTTGCTGTCGTCGCTGTCGAGGAAGCGCTCCAGCTCGGCCGGCGCCATGTTGACCGCCTCGTCGAACGCCTGTTCGATCGCCGCGTGATCGTCCGCCATGTATCGCTCTCCTTTTGCCCCTCCAACGTCGTGGTGCGGTCAAGGGTTGCGGACGGGTCAGCCGAGCATCCCGGCATAGGTCTGTGGCGCCTCCGGCAGAATCACGCGTGCTACGGTACCGACCAGCAGCACCGCGACCAGCAGCAGCGTGACCGCGCGCGGCCAGCGCCGCGGCCCGAGCAACAGCCAGCCGATCGCCGTCGCGGTCAGCGTCCACAGATGGTAGCGCAGGTCCGAGGCGATGCTGATCACCGCGAAACTCGCCTCCATCGTCAGCGCCGAGGTAAACAAGGCGAGCGCCAGCGTATCGTCACCGCATCCGCGCATCGCGCAGCACAGGCCGGCGATCGCCACCACCACCCAGACGACCGGCCAGCCCAGCGGCGTTTCCATCAGCCACGCGCCGAGCGACTGCCAGCCTTTCGCGAGCGCACCGGGCTCGCCTAAGCCGAGCGTGTTGGGCTCGCTTGCGCGCAGCGGCGCGCTGCCGAGCCAGTGACGCGGCACCCACAATCGCTCGGTCGAGTTGAGATGCGCCAGCCGATGTTCCGCATAAGCGATGGGGTGGCGCAGGATCATGCCGGCGAGACGGACGTAGAGCGTTCCGGCCGGCTCGGCGCGCAACGGCGCGACGAGCGTCTCGCAGCGCCGCGGCTCGCCGAGCGGATCCCAGAAATAGGGGCGAACGCAGTGTCTGGCACGGATCGCGGCGAGCGTCGCGGCGGGCAGGCCGACGGCGGTGTCGCCCGTCGCCACGCCGATGCCGGTGAGATCGTAGAGCGCCTGCGTCTGCTCGACGCCGCTGCGCTGCGCGCCCAGCAGGCCGTGGTTGATCGGCGAGGACAGGCCGATCGCTGCGGCGATGCCGAGCAGCGCCACGCCGGCCCGCGCGATCCCGCGTGGCCAGGGCGACAGCATCACGATCAGCGGCACCACCGCGAAGGGCGCGTTGGCGCGCACCAGCAACGCATAACCGCACAGCAACGCCGCCACCGCGAGGGCCGGGCCGGGCAGCGGCCGGTTGCGCAGCCGCCACCAGCCGAGAATCCCGGTCGCCGCCAGCAGCGCCGCCGACATCTGCAGATCCTTGAGCACGACGCCTTGCCAGCCGAGCAGCGGCGGCCAGCAACCGACCGCCAGCACCGCCCAAGCCGCGCCGCGTCGCCCGCGCGCGGCGAGCGCCGCGGCGAACGATCCCAGACCCAGCCAGTAAGCGGCGAGTTGCAGCGCGAGCATCGGCGCCGGGCCGTGATCGCCGAACAGCGACCAGAGCCGCGCCATGATCGGCGGGTGCCAGTCGTCATACCGCCCGCTCGTCGCCTGCGCATATTGGGCGAGGCTGTCGTAGGCGACATAGCCCGGCCAGAAGAGCGCGAGCGAGGCGGCGAACAGCAAAGCCGCCGCGACGCCCATCGTGCGGGCGGCGCGGCGGTCGGCGGGTATGATCCTAGAAGTGAAGCGCGCGACCATAAGCGCCGAGCACGCTTTCGTGCATCATCTCGCTGAGCGTCGGATGCGCGAACACCGTCTCCATCAGCTCGTGCTCGGTCGTCTCGAGCTGGCGCGCGATGACATAGCCCTGGATCAGCTCGGTCACTTCCGCGCCGATCATGTGCGCGCCGAGCAATTCGCCGGTCTTGGCGTCGAACACCGTCTTGACGAAGCCCTCCGCCTCGCCGAGCGCGATCGCCTTGCCGTTGCCGATGAACGGGAATTTGCCGACCTTCACCTCGTGACCGGCTTCCTTGGCCTTGGCCTCGGTGAAGCCGACGCTGGCGACCTGCGGACGCGAATAGGTGCAGCCGGGGATGTTCCACGTCTCGAACGGATGCGGGTCCTGCCCGGCGATCTTCTCGATGCAGACGATGCCCTCGTGGCTCGCCTTGTGCGCCAGCCACGGTGCGCCGGTGACGTCGCCGATCGCGTAGATGCCCTCGACGTTGGTGCGGCCGAAGCCGTCGACCTTGATATGGCCGCGCTCGGTCTCGACGCCCAGCGCTTCCAGCCCGATGTTCTCGGTGTTCGGCACGATGCCGATCGCGACGATCGCATGGCTGAACTCGGTCTCGGTGACCTTGCCGTCGGCGCCCTTGATCGCCGCGGTGACGCCGTTGGCGCCGCTTTCGAGCTTTTCGAGCCCCGATTTGGTGAGGATCTTGATCCCCTGCTTGGTCAGCGCCTTGGTCATGAACTCGCTGACCTCGGCATCCTCGACCGGCAGGATTCGGTCGAGCATCTCGACGATCGTCACGTCGGCACCCATGTCGTTGTAGAAGCTGGCGAACTCGACGCCGATCGCGCCCGAGCCGATGACCAGCAGCTTGGTCGGCATCACCTCGGGCACCATCGCGTGGCGATAGGTCCAGATGCGCTTGCCGTCGGCCTTGGCGAACGGCAGGTCGCGCGCGCGCGCGCCGGTCGCGACCATGATGTGCTTGGCTTCGAGGTCGAGCGTCTTGTCGCCCTGCTTGACCTGCAATTTGCCCTTGCCGGTCAGCGCGCCGACGCCCTCGAACACCTGGACCTTGTTCTTCTTCATCAGGCCCTTGACGCCGGCGTTGAGCTGGCCGGCGACCTTGCGGCTGCGATCGACGATCTTGCCGAGGTCGAAGCCGACATCGTCCGCCTTGAGGCCGTAGGAATCGGCGTGGGTCATGTAATGATAGACTTCCGACGTGCGCAGCAGCGCCTTGGTCGGGATACAGCCCCAGTTGAGGCAGATGCCGCCCAGCCGCTCGCGCTCGACGATGCCGACCTTGAGGCCGAGCTGGCTCGCCCGGATCGCCGCGACATAGCCGCCCGGACCCGAACCGAGGATGAGGAGGTCGAAGGTATCAGCCACGTTGGAAGTCCTTACCGGGGAGGTTCATGGATGTGATCGGGGATATGATCGGGCAGCGGCGCGACGCGGCGCGGCGCCCGGTTCTCGTCGGTGGCGACGAACACGAAGCGTGCCTGCGTCACCTTGGTGGAATCCTCGAGGTGGCGGGCGCGGCGCCACGCCTCGACCTCGATCGTCATCGACGTGTTGCCCACCGCGACCAGCCGCGCATAGACCGACACCTCGTCGCCGACGAGCACCGGCGCATGGAATTTCATCGCATCGCAGGCGATCGTCACCGCGCGGCCACCGGCGTGACGCGACGCCACCGAGCCGGCGGCAAGATCCATCTGGCCCATCAGCCAGCCGCCGAAGATGTCGCCATAAGGATTGGCGTCGCCCGGCATCGCCGTGACGCGGATCGTCGGGGAACCCTGGGGCAAGGTCACACACGCCTCCTGTCGATCGCGCGGGCGCGACGCAGCGGACCGATGCTCATCAGCACCGCCGCCGCCATCGCCCCCGCGCCACACCACCAGATCGTCTCATAGCCGACCGGATAGGCCCAGGCCGCCGCCCACGTCATCGCCGCGGCGGCGACCAGCCCGGCGGCGAGATGGAGCAGCTCGATCGCCGTGCGGGAGGTGGGCGTCCGCGCCACGATCGCCTCAGGCAAGCATGCCGAGCGGACGCTCGACCAGCTCCTTGAACGCCTTCATCAGCTCGGCACCGTCGGCACCGTCGATCGCGCGATGGTCGAAGCTGCCGGTCGCCGACATCACCGTCGCCACCGCCAGCTCGCCGTCGACGATATAGGGCCGCTTCTCGCCCGCACCGATCGCCATGATCATACCCTGCGGCGGATTGATCACCGCCTCGAACTGCTTGATCCCGAACATGCCCATGTTGCTGATCGACGCGGTACCGCCCTGGAATTCCTCGGGCTTCAGCTTGTTGTCCTTGGCGCGTGCGGCAAGGTCCTTCACTTCGGTCGAGATCGCCGACAGGCTCTTGGTGTCGGCGCCGACGACGATCGGCGTGATCAGGCCCGAGGGCGTCGACACCGCGACCGAGATGTCGGCGCGCTTGAAGCTGATCAGCTGGTCGGGCGTGAACATCACGTTGCACTTGGGCACCGCGATCAGCGCGGCGGCGAGCGCCTTGATCAGCAGGTCGTTGACCGACAGTTTGACGCCGCGGCTTTCCAGCGAGGCGTTGAGCTCGCCGCGCAGCTTGAGCAGCGCGTCAAGCTGGATATCCACCGTCAGATAGATGTGCGGCACGGTCTGCTTCGACTCGGTGAGGCGCCGCGCGATCGTCTTGCGGATGTTGCTGAGCTTGGTCGCCTCGTGCGGGATGTCCGGCACGACCGCGGGCTTCGCTGCGGGGGCCGGTGCGGCGGCAGCGGCGGGCGCCGCGTCGCGCGTCGCGGCGGCGGGCGCTGCGGCACCGGGCTTGGCGCTCTCGACGTCGGCCTTGACGATGCGGCCGTTCGGCCCCGAGCCGGTCATGCCCGACAGTTCGATGCCCTTCTCGGCGGCGATGCGGCGCGCGAGCGGGCTCGCCTTGACGCGTTCGCCCGATGCGGGGGCAGCGGCCTTGGGCGCCTCGCCGGTATCGGCGGGCTTGCCGTGATCCTCGGCCTGCGTGATCGTGCGGTCGGCGGGCTCGGCCTCGCTGCCGGTCTTGTTGGGGTCGGCCGGGTTCGGCTTGGCTTCCGATTCCTTCGCCGCGGGGGCGGGCGTGTCGCTCTTGGTCGGGGCGGACACCGATGCGGCATCCTCGCCCTCTTCGGCGAGGATCGCGATCACCGCGCCCACCTTCACATTGTCCGTACCCTCGGCGATCAGGATCTTGGCGATCACGCCTTCGTCCACCGCCTCGAATTCCATCGTCGCCTTGTCGGTTTCGATTTCGGCCATGATGTCGCCGGACTTGACGCTATCGCCTTCCTTGACGAGCCACTTGGCGAGCGTGCCCTCTTCCATCGTCGGCGACAGCGCGGGCATCTTGATCTCGATCGACATGCAGGTCCTCTTGCCTGGGGAGCAGGTGGCTCCCTTCGCGCTCCTGACGCGGGGGGTCAAGTCTTGCGCGCCGCTCGCCCACGCGGCACGAAGCGGAAAAGGGGCGAAATGATGCGTATCTATCTCGTGGTGGTCGACGACAGCCCGGAAGCGGAGATCGCGCTGCGCTTCGCCGCGCGCCGCGCGGTGAAGACCGGCGGCGGGGTCGAGATCCTCACCCTGCTGCCGCCGCAGGAGTTCATCGCCTTCGGCGGCGTCCAGGCGACGATCGAGGAAGAGGCGATGCAGCACGCCGAAGGACTGGTCGCGGCCGCCGCGGGCACGCTGGTCGAGGAATCGGGGCTGCGCCCGGCGATCACCGTCCGCCAGGGCGACGGCCCGAAGATCATCCGCGAGATGATCGCCGCCGATCCCGACATAGCCGCGCTGGTGCTCGGTGCCGCGCCGGCGGGCGCGCCGGGCAAGCTGGTCAGCCATTTCGCCGGGTCCGATGCCGGCGCCCTGCCGGTGCCGGTGATGATCATCCCGGGCTCGCTCAGCCGCGAGGCGATCGACCGGCTGAGTTGATCGTCGTCGCAAGGGCTTGAGGGGGTTGAGCGCCACGTCGCGGCGCGTCACACTGCCTGATGATCATCGCCCCGCTCCTCGCCGCCGCCGCGGTCGCCGCCACGCCTTTGCCCTCCCCCAGCCCCGCGCGGCTCAAGGCCAGCGTCAGCGCGCTCGTCGGCTTCGGCACCCGCCACACCTTGTCCACCACCACCGATCCCAAGCGCGGCATCGGCGCGGCGCGCAACTGGGCGGCGCAGCAGTTCGAAGCGATCGGCCGCGACTGCGGCGGCTGCATCAAGGTCGAGCGGATCAGCCGGCGCTTCACCGGCCCGCGCGCACCGGACGGCGTGGTGGTCGAGGACGTACTCGGCATCCAGCCGGGCCGCGATCCCAACCGGGTGGTGATCATCGGCGGCCATATAGACAGCCGCGTCACCGACGTGATGGACGCGACCAGCGACGCGCCCGGCGCCAACGACGACGCCTCGGGCGTCGCACTCGTGATCGAGACCGCGCGGCTGCTGTCGAAGCGCAAATTCGACGCGACGATCGTCTACGTCGCCTTCTCCGCCGAGGAACAGGGATTGTGGGGCGCCGAGCTGCTCGCCGACACCGCCGCGACGCGCGGCTGGCAGGTCAGCGCGATGCTCAACAACGATATCGTCGGCAACAGCATCGGCCAAAGCGGCGTCCGCGACGCGCACCGGGTGCGCGTCTTCTCGGAAGGCATCCGCGCGTCCGAAGACCTGCCGCAGCAGCAGCGCCGCCGCGGCGAAGGCGGCGAGGACGACGGCCCCAGCCGCGCGCTCGCCAAGACGATCGACGGCATCGCCGATGCGATCCCCGGCGGCTTCGACGTGGTGATCGATCGCCGCCCGGATCGCTTCGGCCGCGGCGGCGATCACGAGCCCTTCCTCAAGCGCGGCTATCCGGCGGTGCGCTTCTCGGTCGGCGCGGAGAATTGGGACGCGCAGCATCAGGACCTGCGTACCGAAAAGGGCATCGTCTACGGCGACACGATCGACCGGATGGACTTCGCCTATCTGGCGAAGGTCACCGCGATCAACGCCGCGACCCTCGCGCGCCTCGCCGCCGCCCCCGCCGCGCCGGCGAGCGTCGGGCTGGTCGGCGATCTCTCGCGCGACACGCAGGTGAGCTGGGCGCCGGTACCGGGGGCGGTCGGCTATCGCATCCGCTGGCGCGCGAACGACACCGCCGCCTGGGCGAAGTCGAAGGACGTAACCGGGACGAACGCGACGATGCCGCAACTGCCCGTGGACGACACGTTCTTCGCAGTGTCGTCGCTCGGCGCGGACGGCAGCGAGAGCCTGCCGACCTTCGGCGGCCGCGCACCGCGGCGGTAAGGCCCCTCTCTCGTCATCTCCGGCAAAAGCCGGGATGACGAGAGAGAGCTATCGCATCGAGCCGTTCACGCGGGCCTGCCGTCTTCCAAGACCACCCCGTCACCCCGGACTTGTTCCGGGGTCCACCCGGCGGCTAGGAGAAAGCTTGATTCGACACCATTCCCTCGCGGACCGGTGGACCCGGGAACAAGTCCGGGGTGACGGATTCCATGAGGAAACCGATCGGCCATCATAATCGCAGCCATATGCGATTGTCGTGAGTGACGGAGGGGAGGATGCCGCCCCTACCGCCCCTTGCTCAGCCATTCCTCCAGCGTATCCGGCCGCTCGCCGCGCTCCGGCGCACGCTCCGGTTCGGCGAACCCTTCGGTCAGCATCTGCGCAACGCGGCGGTCGCGCAGCGCCACCGAGCGCTCGCCGATCACCACCGCGATCAGCCGTCGCCCGCCGCGCTTGGCCGAGGCCGCCAGCGCGAATCCCGCCTCGGCGGTATAGCCGGTCTTGATCCCGTCGGCGCCGGGATAGGCGCCGAGCAGGTGATTGTGGTTCTGCACGCGCCGCCCAGCCCAGCTGAACGATCGCGTGCCGAAGGCGGCATAGCGGCCGGGATGGTCGCGCAGCAGCGCCATCGACAGCCGCGCGATGTCCTGCGCCGTCGTCAGATTGGCGCCGGGCAACCCGGTCGCATTGGTGAACGACGTATCCTGCAGCCCCAGCGCCCGCGCCTTCTGCGTCATCATCCGCGCGAACCGGTCCTCGGTGCCGCCGATCCGCTCGGCGAGCGCCACCGCGACATCGTTGGCGGAGATCACCGCGACCGCACGGATCGCCTCCTCGACCGTCATCGACGCGCCCGGCCGCATGCCGACCTTTGACGGCTGCATCGCCGCGGCATAGCGCGAGAAGCGCACCGCATCGCCCGGCCGCAGCGTCCCCGCATCGAGCGCGTCGAAGGTCAGGAACAAGGTCATCATCTTGGTCAGCGATGCCGGCCGGCGGACGATGCCGGCATTCTCCGCGAACAGCACCGTCCCGTCGCGCGCATCGACGAGGATCGCCGACACCGGCCGCGTCACCGCCGCCGCCGGCACCGCCGCGGCGAGGCCACCCAATAAGACCAGGGCGCCGCACCAGCCATGGACCGTGCGGCGCGTCACCATCGTCATGCCGCGTCCCTTATTGCGGAGCCTGGTCGTTCGGGACTGCGGTCTCGTCGCGCGCCGGCACCTCGTCGCGCGTCACCCGCGCGGTCATGCCGGTCGCATCGGCGTCGTCGAGCACTTGCGCGTCGGGCTTGATCGGCGCCTCGGGCGGCGGCTCGATCGCGGCGGCGGCATTGGCGTCCGGCGTCGGCTCGGGGATCGCGCTGGGCGTCTCGACCGGCGCGATATCGTCGGTCGCATTGGTCATCGGCTGGTCGAGGCCGAGCGCATTGTCGTCCATCGGCCCCTCCGGCTCGGAGCGCGAGCAGGCGCTTACCGCCAGCAGCCCGGCGGCCAGCGCCGCCACCGTCATCGTCCTGGTGCGAAAGCTCATCGTTTCCCTCGTCATCGTGCCGCAAGTGCCTGACGCGCCGAGCGCGCCTCGATCTTCGCCGCCAGCGTCCCGTCCCAGCCATAAGGATCGTCGCGGAAATTCATCTGGCCGCTGCCGCTGGCGAATGCGGTCCAGTAGAGCAGATAGACCGATACCGGCTTGGTCAGCCGCGCGCGGACCGTATCGCCCTTCGCCACCGCCGCGTCGATCGCCTCCGGCGTCCACGCCGGATCGCCCTTCAGCAGCAGTTGCGCGAGGTCGGCGGGCTTCTCCAGCCGCACGCAGCCGTGGCTGGCGAGCCGGCTGAAGCTCGCGAACTTGGCGCGCGACGGCGTGTCGTGGAGATAGACCGAAAAGGCGTTGTCGAAGTCGAATTTGAACCGCCCGAGCGCGCTCTGGTCACCGGCCACCTGTTGCAGGCGGGTGCCGTCGATCACGCGGAAGCCGTTGCGCTTGAAATACCCCGGATCGCGCTTCTGCTTGGGCCACAATTCCTTGGTGGCGATCGAGGTCGGCACATTCCACGGCGGGTTGATGACGATGCTGTGGATCGTCGAGGACAGCATCGGCGTCTCGTCGCCCGGCCGGCCGGTGACTGCACGCATCGACATCACCGGCGCGTCGCCGTCGAACACGGTGAGCACCGCCGCGGCGATGTTCACCTGGATGCGATCCTTGGGCAGGTCCTGCGGCAGCCAGCGCCAGCGCTCCATATTCGCCATGATCTGCCGCACCCGCGCCGCGGTCGGCACGTTCAGCGCGGCGAGCGTCTGCGTCGAGACGGTGCCGGTCGGGTTGAGGCCGTAGCGGCGCTGCGCGCGGCGCACCGCCTCGACCAGTTCGGCATCGAACGTCGATCCGCTGGTCGCGACGTCCTTGTCCTCGACCGCGAGTCGCTGGCGCAGCGCGACGACGCGCGCGCCGGTGGCGCCGAAGCCGAGATCGGGGCCGCCCGCCAGCGTCGGCCAACCCCCTGCCGCGGCGATGCCGCGATAACGGTCGAGCCCGAGTTTCAGCCCGTCATAGCCGGCGTAAGGCGGCGGCAGCGCCGCGAACCAGGCGGCGATCCGGTCGCGCTTCACCGCGTCGGCGAAGCCGGGCAGCGGGTCGAACACCGGCGGGCGCAGCCCCCAGTCGCGCTGGAAATCCGTTTCGGCGAGCCGCCCGGCATGGACCGCACGGGCATGATCCAGCGCCTCGCGGACCAGCGCATCGCGCGCCTCGGCGGTTGCCGTCGGCGGCGGCACCAGCGCCAGCCCCTGCGCCATCGTATCCTTGCCGAGCAGCTTGGCGAGCTGCGTCGCCTGCGCCTCGGTCAGTTGCGGCAGCGGCACCGTCGGCATCACCACCGGCGGCACGACCTGGACCGCCGGCACCGGCACGGGCACCACCGGCGCCGGCGGCGTCACCTGTGCGGAAACCGGCACCACCGGCAGGAGCATCGTGGCCATCATCACCGCCGCAGTCGTTCGTCTCATCATATTCCCCCGGGCAAACGCCCTCGTGGAGTCCGTGGCACCGTGCACCTCGCTCTAGGCTGAACGGGATGGCGCTGACTACGGCAACCGCCTGATTATTTACGATATGGTTGTCGGGATCGTAACCGTCCGCGTCGACGCAGCGCGCCAGCGCCGAGCCCACAAAACCCGTCACCCCGGACTTGTTCCGGGGTCCACCCGTCCGCCAGAGCAGCGTTCGAGCCTCAAGCGGTTCTCCTCGCCGCACGGTGGACCCCGGAACAAGTCCGGGGTGACGGGGAGAATGGGGCCAGTATACGCCCGATCAATAGCCCGCGTAGTCGCTGAACTTGGTGATCGTCGGGTCGAATTTCAGCACCACCTTGCCGGTCGAGCCGTGACGCTGCTTGGCGACGATCAGCTCGGCGAGGCCATAGACGCGCTCCATGTCGCTCGCCCATTTGGCGTGATCCTCGAACACCTTGGCCTCGTCGCCCTCCATCGGTCGCTTCGGCTCGCGCTGCCCGGTGTAATAATCCTCGCGGAACACGAACCAGACCATGTCGGCGTCCTGCTCGATCGACCCCGATTCGCGAAGGTCGGAGAGCATCGGCCGCTTGTCCTCGCGGCTTTCGACCGCGCGGCTGAGCTGCGACAGCGCCAGCACCGGCACGTTCATGTCCTTGGCCAGCGTCTTCAACCCGCGCGAAATCTCGGAGATCTCCTGGACGCGATTCTCCTTGCCGCCCTTGCCGCCGCTGGTCAGCAGCTGGAGATAGTCGACCACGACGAGGCCGATCTCGTTGTTGTGGCGCCGCTGGAGACGCCGCACGCGCGTGTGCAGCGCGCTGATGCTGAGGCCGCCGGTATCGTCGATGAACAGCGGCAGCGTCTCCAGCTCCGCCGCGGCCGCGGCGAGCTGGCCGAACTCGGCCTTGCTGATCTTGCCCATGCGCAGCGATTCGGAGCTGATCCCCGATTGCTCGGCGAGGATACGCGTCGCGAGCTGGTCGGCGCTCATTTCGAGGCTGAAGAAGACGACCTTGGCGCCGACCGATTCGCTCGGCGGGATGCCGTCGGCCATGTCGCGCATCCAGCGCCGCGCCGCGTTGAACGCAATATTGGTTGCGAGCGAGGTCTTGCCCATGCCCGGACGGCCGGCGAGGATCATCAAGTCGGAATGGTGCATGCCGCCGATCTTGGCGTTGACGCTGTCGAGCCCCGTGGTGACGCCCGATAGGTGGCCGCCCGAATTAAGCGCGCGCTCGGCCATCTTGACCGCCATCGTCGTCGCCTGCGCGAAGGTCTTGGTGGCGTTTTCCGCGCCGCCGTCGCCGGCGACCTTGTACAGCTCCTCTTCGGCCAGTTCGATCTGCGCGCGCGGATTGACCTCTTCGGACGTGTCCATCGCCCGCTCGACGAGCGTGCGGCCGACGCTGACCAACGCGCGCAGCATGGCGAGATCGTAGATCTGCGTCGCGAACTGGCGCGCGCCGATCAGCCCGGCGCCCGAGCCGGTCAGGCTGGCGAGATAGGACGGCCCGCCCAGCTCGCGCATCCCCTCGTCCGCCTCGAACATCGGCCGCAGCGTCACCGGCGTCGCGAGCATGTCGTTGACGCGCAGCGTCTTGATCGCCGCGAAGATGCGGCCGTGGACGGGTTCGTAGAAATGCGCCGGTTCGAGCCGGTCGAGCAGGTCGTCGGCGAGCCGGTTGTCGATCATCATCGCGCCGAGCATCGCGGCTTCGGCTTCGACGTTGCGGGGCAGCTGGAGCGGTTCGGCGGGAGTCGCCGGAATCGGGAATGCGAGTGTGGCCATGACGCCGATCATACCCCCGCGCGGCCCCGCCGGACAAACTCGTAATTGTCGTGATCGGCATCGCCCACTATCGGACGACGATGGCCGACCCGCGGATCATCGACGTGACGCTCGACGAGCACAGCATCGGCTGGCGCTCGGCCGACGTCGAGCAGGAGCGGCGGATCGCGATTTTCGACCTGCTGGAGGGCAATCATTTCGCGCCCCAGCGCGTCCATGCCGATGGCTATGCCGGCCCCTATCGCATCACGCTCGAATCGGCGGAGGGACGGCTCGGCATCCACATCCACCGCGAGGATCGCAGCCATCTCGAGACGCTGGTGCTGGCGCTCGGCCGCTTCCGCCGGTCGATCAAGGACTATTTCGCGATTTGCGATAGCTATTACCAGGCGATACGGGCCTCCACCCCGCAACAGATCGAGACCGTCGATATGGCCCGCCGCGCCGTCCACAACGAAGCCGCCGAAACGCTGCGCGAGCGGCTCGCCGGCAAGATCGACGTCGATTTCGACACCGCCCGCCGCCTGTTCACGCTGATCTGCGTGCTGCACCTGCGCGGCTGATGGCATCCTTCCTTCTCAAGGCAGCCGGAGCGCTCGTCGCGGCCGGGGCGATCGGCATCGGCGGCTGGAGCTTCGCGACCGGCTGGCATCCCGCCGCCAGCCAATATCCGTTGCAGGGCCTCGACCTGCCCGAGAATCCCGGCGCGATCGAATGGGGCACGGTGCGCGCGCGCGGCGCCGACTTCGCCTATCTGGTCGCCACCTCCGGCAAGGACCGCCGCGATCCGGGGTTCGAGGCGAACTGGTCCGCGGTGCCCGAGGCGGGGCTGCGCCGCGGTGCGGTGCACCTCTATTCGCTGTGCCAGCCGGGCGCCGACCAGGCGAATGCGTTCAACGCCTTCGTGCCGCGCACCGCCGACGCCTTGCCCGCCGCGGTCGACGTCGACTATCGCGCCGATTGTACCGCCCGGCCCGAACGCGCCGACCTCGTCCGCGAGCTGCGCACCTTCATCACGATGGTCGAGACGCACACCCGCAAGCCGGTGCTGCTGCGCCTCAGCAAGCCCGTCGAGTCGGACTATACGATTTCGGCGGCGATCGAGCGCCCGGTCTGGGCGACCGCCAATCTCTTCCCCCCCGCTTATGCCGCGCGTGCGTGGCGGATGTGGCGCGCGAGCGACATCCGCCGCATCGACGGCATCGAAGGCCCCGTGAACTGGGACGTCGTCGCACCATGACCCAAGACCCCATCGAAACCCCTGCCCGCCTCATCGCCGCCGCGCGCGAGGCGGCGCGTCACGCCCACGCGCCATATTCGCGCTTCGCGGTCGGCGCGGCGCTCCTGATGACCGACGGCAGCCTGATTACCGGCGCCAATGTCGAGAATGCCAGCTACGGCCTGTCGCTCTGCGCCGAGACGGTGGCGATCGCCACCGCCAGCGCCGCCGGCCGGCTGCGCGAGGTCGTCGCGGTCGGGGTGATCGGCGGCGCGATGGATGCGGACGGCCGCGCCACCGGCACCGCCCCGGTTAGCCCGTGCGGGCGGTGCCGCCAGGTGCTCAACGAGGCGGCGCAACTCGGCGGCCGCGATCTCGCGGTCCATTGCGGCGGGGCCGAAGGCGACGCGATCGCCAGCTACCGATTGTCGGAGTTGCTCCCGCACGCCTTCGGCCCGGCGAATCTGGGGATCGGCTAGGCCCGACGGAGGCTGGGTCTCGTTGGGTGGAGGTTACGTGATGACGTACGACCACCTTCCCGACACGACCCAGACTTCGTGAAACGTCCGCAAAAGACTATTAGTGCTCCCGCGCAGGCAGCGCCCAGGAGTCACGCGCGCAAACATTCGGTGTCTTGCCTGGCCCTGGATTCCCGCTTTCGCGGGAACACTGGAGGGGGGGGATGCCCTTCGCCGGGGTAAATCGGGGTCCCACCAAGGCCCGACCACCCCGTCCAATCAGCCGGCAGCCGGCACCATCACCGGCAATTGCACTTCGGCGCCGGCCGCCACACCCGCCGCGTCTTGGTCCGCACCGCCGGACGCCGCGTATAGGTCACCGCATCCTCATAGGTTTCGGTGGTCGTCGTCGTCACCACCGGTGCGCTCTGCACCACGACGGTGGTCGAGGATGCGCCCGGATAATAATAGCCGCCGCGATAATAGCCGCCGCTGCCGCTCGACGTCGTCACCGTCGTCGTCCCGTCGGCCGAACGCCAGGCCTCCCCGCCCGGCGCGTAGCCGACCGGCGGGGGCGGTGGCGCGCGATCCGGTGCGACCGGCACGTCATAGTCGCGGCGATAGGCCGGCGGCGGCGGCGGCTCGCGCCGATCCTCGGCACGATCGATCGCATAGCCCGCGGCGGCGCCGACGCCGGCACCGATCACCGTCCCGCCGAGGCGGTTGCCGCGGCCGGCGATCACATTGCCCGCGACCCCGCCAGCGGCCGCGCCGACCACGGCGCCACCCAGACCATCGTCGCGTCGCGCATAGCTGCGCGGCTCGTAGCTCCGGTCGTCATAGCCGCGATCGTCGTAGCCGCGATCGTCCGGCGCATAGCCGTCGCCGCCATAACCGTCCCAATCGATGCCATCACGCGTGTCGAACACCGATCCGCGCGCGTCGATCAGCACCGCATCGTCGTAATAGCGCACCCAATTGTAACCCGGCATCGGCCGGCTCAGGCCATAGCCCTGCCAGTCGGTGACGTAAAAGCGCGGGGCGACCCAATAGCGCGGCAAGGCATAGCCGCGGTACGGCCTGCGATAGGCGCTCCAGCCGCCGGGCGCGTTGGCGCCGCCCCACCAGCGACCACCGACCTTGCTGCCCCAACGCGATTGACCCGCGGGGGCGGCGACCGGCCGACGGTAGCCGCCGCGCGGCGCCTGCCACGACTGGATGGTCTTCGGCGGCGCCACGCCCACGACCGGCGCGGGATAGCCGGCCCCCGCGCGCTGGCCGTCGGGGCCATGGGCGATCACCCGCTGCGCATCCGCACCGCCGGCGGCACCCAGCACCAGGCCGGCCGTCGCAATCCACCACGTCCGCATCGTCTTCTCCCTGCTGCCCGTACGCCGCCCCCGACGCCGACGGTTAACGTCACATTAGCAATCAGCCTATCATTTCACCCCCGGAGTCGCCAGACCGCCGGCAGTCCCGTTTCGGATCAAAGGGTTCGGCTCGCCAACAACGCCGCGAGCGCCTCGCAGCCGGCGGCATCCTCGGCATCGAAGCGCGCGGCTTCCGGACTGTCGAGATCGAGCACGCCGACCAGCATTCCGTCTCGGACGATCGGCACCACCAGCTCCGACCGGCTCGCCGCGTCGCAGGCGATGTGACCGGGAAAGGCATGGACGTCCTCGACCAATTGCGTCGTCCGCGTCGCCGCCGCGGTGCCGCACACGCCCTTGCCGAGCGCGATGCGGATGCACGCCGCCTTGCCCTGGAACGGCCCGAGCACGAGCTCGTCGCCGACCAGCCGATAGAAGCCCGCCCAGTTGAGGTCCGGCAGATACTGCCAGATCAGCGCCGAGGCATTGGCCATATTGGCGATGGCATCGGGCTCATCCGCGGTCAGCGCATCGAGCGCCGACAGCAGATCGCGATACAGATCGGCCTTCGAGCCGGCGGAGATGTCGAACTGATACATGCCGCGCGATGTAGGGGCGATACGGTGCAACGCATATAGGCGTCCTGTCGGCACCGCGCTTTCCAAGCCTTCTCCGTCACCCCGGACTGGTTCCGGGGTGACGTACCTGATGAGGAAGCCGATCGATCCTCACCGGTCACCAATATGCGAAAGCGACGGAGGGCATCCCCCCTACTCCACCCGCACCCGCCCGCGCCCGGCCTTCACGGAGCTGCGCCCCTTCTTCTCGTCGACCCGCCGCGCCTTCGCCGATTTGCTCGGCTTGGTCGGCCGGCGCTTCTTCGGCACGATCGTCGCTTCCTGGATCAACGCGACCAGCCGCTCGCGCACCTCGCGCCGGTTCATTTCCTGCGACCGATTGCTCTCGCCGCGCAGCGTCAGCACGCCGTCCTTGCTCAGCCGCGATCCCGCCAGCACGCTCATCCGCGTCTTGACCAGATCGGGCAGATTGGGCGAGCCCCAGACGTCGAAGCGCAGCAGCACCGCGCTGTCGGTGGTGTTGACGTGCTGCCCGCCCGGCCCCGACGAACGCGTGAAGCTCTCCTCCACCTCGCGCTCGTCGATCGCGATCGATCGCGTCACCTGGATCAGCGGCACGGCGGGTCGCCTAGTCCGCCGGCGCCGCCGACACGATCCCCGGCCAGACGCCGAACCGCTCGGGCAGCGGCGCCTCGGCGACGATCGGGTCCTTGTTGGCGCGTAGCACGGTCAGCGCCGCCGCATGCAGCATCATGCCGCCCGGCTCGCCGGCGCCATAGACGGGATCGCCGACCACGGGCAGGCCGAGCCCGCTCGCGGCATGGACGCGGATCTGGTGCGTCCGCCCGGTCGTCGGCCGGAACTCGACCAGCGCGCGGCCGTCACGCGTGGCGAGCAGCCGCCAGGCGGTGCGCGATGCCTTGCCCTTGGGGTCCTCGACGATCCGCCAGCCCTCCTCGCGCGTGCTGACCTTGCCGAGCGGCATCTCGATCACGCCCTCGCTTGCCTCCGGCACGCCAGCGAGGATCGCGAGATAGCGTTTCTCCACCTCGCCGCGCTCGAACGCCTGCTGGAAGCGCGCCTGCGCCTTGGGATTGCGCGACAGCAGCAGGCAGCCGCTGGTGTCGCGGTCGAGCCGGTGCACCGCGGTGGGCCAGCGCTGGAAGCCGAACTTCAGCGAATCGAGGTGATTCTCCAGACTGAGGGAGCCGTCGCGCGGTTTGTCGACCGGCAAGCCCGCGGGCTTGTCGATGACCAGAGCCTCGCCGTCGATGAACAATACGCGGTCGCCATGCATGAGAAACGCCTTGCCACTCCCTGCCCGTCCGCGCCAGAGGCGCGCGATGCGTCGCGCCGCTCTTCTGCTCGCCACCATGGTTCTCGCCGCCCCCGCGACCGCGCAGGTCTGCGCCGGCGCTTCGGCGAGCATGGCGCGCGACGGCCGCGTCTACGGCCACCTTCCCTACGGCGACGCGCCGCCCGACGAACTGGTGGCCGCGCCGGCTGGCTTCGCGCTCAACGGCTGCATGGTCCGCCGCGACATGATCCCCGATCTCGAGCGGCTGCTCGCCGCGGCACAGGGCGATCCGGCGGTGATGGGCCAGCTTCGCGCGCTCTCCTGCCACCGTTCGATCATCCGTCAGGCGAGCGTCTTCTGCCGCGAACATCCCGATGCGGGCGGCGATCCCGACGCGACCCGCGCGATTTCCGTCGCGCCGCCCGGCCACAGCGAACATTCGACCGGCTATGCGCTCGATTTCGCGGTCCGCCCGGCGAACGGCTGCCCCGATGCCGAGGCGTGCATGGCGGCGACGCCGGCGGCGCGCTGGCTGGTCGCCAATGCGCCGCGCTTCGGCTTCGAAATGTCCTTCCCCGGCGGCAACAAGCAGAATGTGAAGTGGGAGCCGTGGCATTGGCGCTGGGTCGGCACCAGCGCGACCGCGCCGGGCGCCGCCCGCGCGCGCTTCATCTTCGCCAAGGCACGCGCGCAATTTCCCGCCAACCCCGCGGTCGATGGCGCACGGACCATCGCCAGGGTGCTGCCGATCGTGTATGTCGCGCTACCGGTCTGGCCCGCGCCCGAGCCGAAGAAGAAGCGTCGCCGCTGACGCACGAGGAGGGTCCATGTTCGTCGACTTCCGCGACCAACCACCCCCACCCCGTTGGGAACCCAAGCCGCCGCCGCGCCGCCTGACCCCGCGGCAACGCAAGACGATGGAGGTCGTCGTCGGCGTCAACATCGTGCTGCTGCTGATCGCGCCGCTCGGCGGTGCCACCATCCTGCAAGCGATCGGCGCGCTGCTGCGCTGACCGCGCTATGGACCAGTGCCCGCCCCTTCCGAACGGGAGGGCTAGCGCATATGGCTGCGGTGATGAGGCTCGACCGGTGTCCTTATGGGATTCGTCACCCCGGACTCGTTCCGGGGTTCACCGGCCGCGAGAGAACGGCGTCGAATCAAGCCTTTCTCCCCGCCGCGGGGTGGACCCCGGAACAAGTCTGGGGTGACGGAGTGGGCTTGGAAGTTGGCGCGCTTCATATGCGATAGCCCTGCTTCCGAGCGGGAGGGCAAGGCTTGATGCCCAGACGGCCATGCCGATCGCCGACACGTCCCCATTCCATATTGGCTCCATGACCGACCCCATCACCTACTCCTCCGGGTGGCCGATCACGCGACCTTAACCACGCCCGGAATACCCCGGATCGTCATGGGCCGGATAAGTCTCATTGCGGCAGACGCAGCTCCGGGCACGGCGGCAAAAGCATGGCGGCGGCCAGCGAACCCGGTGATCGCGGGGTTTGCAGGCGTCGTGCTGATGATGGTGGTCGGCTGGCTGTCGGGGCAGGACTATAATTGGGACCTGCTGAATTATCACTTCGCATCGCCGGCATTGCTGTTGAGTGGGCGCTACGACGTCAATGTCGCGCCGTCGGGGCTGCAATCATGGTTCAACCCGATCGGCTATGTTCCCGCCTTTCTGGCGATAACGTCCTTGCCCCCGTGGCTGGCGTCAGCCGCGCTGGCGGCGGCGAGCGGGCTGAACGCGCCGTTGATCTATCTCATTGCCGACGCGGTCGCTGGAGATCTGCCGCGCGAGGCTCGGGTGCGGTCGAGCTATGCCTGCGTTGCGATCGGGATGAGCGGCGCGATCATGTTCGGCGAGGCGGGAACGACCTTCCTCGATTCGACGCTCAGCATCGCCGTTCTAGGCGCGATCTACGCGGTGATCGTCGCCATGCGGTCCCCTGATCCCGCCAGAGCCCAGCGCTACGTCGCCGTTGCCGGAATCTTGATGGGCGCGGCCTGTGGGCTGAAGCTGACGAACGTGCCGTTGGCGATCGGCCTCGCTGGGGCCGTGACAGCCTGCGTGCTCGTTCGCAGGCTGTCACCGGCGGCGGTCGTCGCTTTGACGATCGGGGGCGCAGCCGGATTTGCGCTGACCGGGGGATGGTGGGCGTGGCGGATGTGGACGATGTTCGGCAATCCGGTGTTCCCGGTCTTCAATCAGGTGTTCCGGTCCCCGTTCGCGCCTGCCTCGCCGGTGATCGACACGACCTTCCTGCCGCGGGACTGGTCCGGGATCGTCACTTATCCCTGGCATTGGCTGATCGGCGACAGGACGCCGGGGACCGAAGTGCCGCTGGTCGATCGACGTTACCCCATCGGCCTGTCCGCTGCCATATTGGTCGCGATTGGCTGCATCGTTCGCCGCGATGATCGGGACGGGCGGTCCAGCGCAGCGCTGCTGGTCGCGACGTTTGCCTTGGCCACCTATCTCGTGTGGCTATTCGCCTTCGCCATCCTGCGCTATCTCGTGACAATCGAAATGCTGAGCGGCGTGATGGTCCTTGCAGCGCTCCGAATATTGCCGCCGGTTCGTGATCGCTGGACGCCGCGCGTGATGATCGTTGCGGCGGTCCTCCTGTCGATGACGACGCATCACGCGGGATGGGGGCGGGCACCGTTCACCGCGGACTGGTTCGGCGCGCGGGGAATGACGGCGCTTCATCGCACTGGAACGGTCTATGTTCTGCCGGGTGATACGCCGCTCGGGTTCCTGATCCATGCCCTTCCCGACGACGCGCGCTTCGTGCGGGTGGGCGGGACGTTTCCGCTGACACGTGGCGATTTGCTGGGTGCGCGGGCGCTGAGCATGATCCGGGCGGCCCCCTTCGTGCGATCGCTGGCGGAAGCGCCGACCGACGCAGCGGGGATCGCAACGCTCGGCAGGTTCGGGTTGGCGATCCGACCGGGCACATGCCGCCCCATCCAAACAAAGACGGGACGCGTGGAAAGTTGCGAGCTTGCGCTTTCTGGCCCGGCAGGACGGTCAGATTAAAGCACGCCTCGGCTCAGAACTCGGCTGGCTCATCCTCCGTGTCCGGCCACACTATCTGCGTCGGACCGGGTGGCGGCCGCTATTGCAACGCCAGTGGCGGCAACGAGCGATATGGGGTCTGATCGACGATAGGAGACGCCCCGCCGTCCGTAGTGACACAAGCTGGCGGGGCGCCGGGCCGAATTGCCTTGGCGATCGCAATACCGTTATATGGTTAAGACCCGCCTAACGCACGTTTGGCGCCCTGCACGGCGCCCGCGTGGGCAGGAACCACGCTGGCAATCACTGCGTCGGGAACAGCGGGAACAAGGCCCCTGCCCTACAGACGTGAACGGCTCGCGAACCCCGCAGCCTATTGCCGGATATACCGGAAATACCACATTTTAGGTTCTGATGGCGTCGATACCGTTGGTTTTCGGCGACTTTTAAAGGTATCCCAACTTGGAATTTGCGGGTGAGCAATCACCAGATAATCACGCATCGTGATTTGGAAGCGCTCGTTCGCGAGTTGACGATGAGCGCCTCACCTTCGTGCGTTGATCTGCCGGCCCTTTACTCGCTTAGTAAGGCGCATGACGAAGTCACAGGCGAAACGGCATCATTGGTGGCCCGAGTGCGTGTCCAAGCACTGGGCAGACGCGAACGGCGGCGTACATTGGCTAAAACCGGATGGCCACGTCCAGCGCGCGAAGCCGTCGAGCTTCGGAGTGATTGGGAACGGTCACTTCATCAAAATGGGGAACAGCGAAGCGGAGAGCTGGCGTAACAACAACTATGAGGGTGAGTTCCAAAAGGCCGATGATGCCTTTCCACGGGTGATCGCGTGGCTCGACAATCTAGATCGCTCCGGACCGCCATTCGAGCGGCAACAGTTGGAACGAGTGCTCAGGCAGCCTGCCACCACGGAGGAGATGTCAGCCCTGTTCGCCTCGCTGGTATCGCTGGCTATTCGCAGTCCGATGCATCGAGAGCGTTCGGTTTCTCTTGCTGAGTCGTTGCGAGGACCGCTGCCCGAACGCGAGCGCAACACGCTTATCGGTGCTAACATGCAAAGGTCACAGCGTGTCCTGACTAAAAATATAGGCAGCAAAGGTAAGGCGCTGGTCCTATTTTCGCCCGAACGTGAATTCATCTACGGTGACGGCTTTTATCACGATCTTTATCCGCCGGCCGAGCATACCCACCATTTGACAATGCTCGTGCCTATTACACCGTGGATCAGCGTGCTTTACATCTGTCCGCCAAGCTACCGGGTAGAGCCGCGGCTAGCGACTATGACGGTGAACCGCGCAGAGGACGACGCCTTAAACAAGGTCGTGCAAGTACATGCGCGCTCGATGGTGTTTTATCGATCTGAGAGGCCGATTATCGAAGAAGCATTCAGCCGATCAGAGCATCTGCTTTACCGCGATGATTTCAATCCGGTGGACGCTTTTGTTCGGCTGATCCCAGGCATCCACCCCACTGAAAGCCTGCTTGCCAGTTTCGGCGGCATCTTGAGATCATGACTTCTCACATCAGTAGGCGGCACAGTCGCCGCTTCAACTTGAAAATAGGTTTAAGAAATTGCCGTTGCGGCGAGAGCGAGACTCCGACGGAAGTTCGCACTAAGCTCGGGCGATGCCAACGCGTCCTCAGTTTTCCGTTTATATCGACGAGGCAGGCGATCCCGGGGTAAAGGCCAAGTTGCCTGCCGGCGCCTCCGAGTGGTTCGTCGTCTCGGCCGCCGTTGTCAGCGCCGAGCGAGATGGCGACGTCGTAGACTGGCTACGCGATATGCGAGAGGCCGTTAGAATGCAGCAGCGGCAGACGTTGCATTACCGCAATCTGAGCCAGAGCAACCGTGAAAGGGTGTGTCGCATGCTATCTACGAAGCATGTGCGCCTATTCTCCGTCGCCAGTCACAAGACGAACATGCGCGGCAGACGGAACCCCCGCATCGGAAAGGCTATGGGCCGCGACGAATTCTATAATTGGTGCCTACGGCTACTGCTCGAGCGCGTCACGTCCTGGTGCAGCCGGCGAGCCCAAATTGACAAAAGCGACGACGCTGCGGCGCGCATCGTTTTTAGGGCTCAGACTCATTCACAGCCAGAACGCGAGAGCTGTTGCGAGCGCCACGCCTGAGAGGAAGTTGGCGGCAAGC
>NZ_JBWKTR010000007.1:0-259624 GCF_059420425.1 Sphingomonas sp. GW821-FHT04B01
TCGCATCCAGGCATTGAGGAGTTCATCATGGATTTGGGTATCAAGAACCGTATCGCGCTTATCAGTGGCGCGGATTCCGGCATGGGCCGGGAAACCGCACGCCTGCTGCTCGAGGCGGGGGTCCGCGTTGCGATCACCGATCGGCCCGATGGTACGCTGGACGAGGCGATCGCGGACCTCGCCCCACTCGGCGAGGTCATCGCAGTCAAGGGCGACGTGACCAGCCTCGACGACGTGCGGTCGATCTGGGCGCAGGTGCGCGACAGGCTCGGCAACCCGGACATCTACGTCAACGCCGCAGGCGTGACGGGAGCGACGGGCGACTTCCTCGATGTCGACGATGCCGGCTGGCAGAATACGCTCGACATCAATTTGATGGGCGCGGTTCGGATGTGCCGGGAAGCCATTCCGGCAATGCGTGAGAATGGCTGGGGCCGGATCGTCTTGTTCGCCTCCGAAGATGCGGTCCAGCCCTACATCGACGAATTGGCCTATTGCGCATCCAAGGCAGGTATCCTCGCCCTCGCGAAGGGGCTGTCCAAGGCCTATGGCGGCGACAACGTACTGGTTAACACCGTTTCGCCCGCGTTCATCGCGACACCAATGACGGACACGATGATGCGCAAACGGGCGGAGGAACGCGGCGAGAGCTTCGATGAGGCGATCGCGAGCTTTCTCGAAGAGGAGCGGCCGGGCATGGTGCTCAAGCGGCGCGGGCGGGCCGAAGAGGTTGCCGCAGCGGTCGCTTTCCTGTGCTCCGAGCGGGCGAGTTTCATCAATGGCGCCGGCATCAGAGTCGATTCCGGTTCGGTCTTCACCATCGCCGGATAACGGTTTGCCGCGGTATCGTCGATACCGCGCATTCATCGGACGCTGGGGTGACGCAGCCAACTGGACGAGGCATCGCCGGCGATTGCTGTTGAAAGCCGTCGCGCCGGCGTCGGTGTCCGGCAGAAGAGGCTGTCTGTAACGCAGAGCTACCTGCATCCGCTGAAAAAATCTTCTAACGCGTGACGCGGCTTCCCGTAGCGCCAGAGCATTCCCGAAAAGGAACCCACGGTAGGAAAGCAGCTATTGTGGACCCCGTTGACGCCCCTCCTCGTGACCGCTTTCTCAAAACTCGTTCCAATTGCTCCTTCTTGAACCTGCATTGCATAGACGAAGTTTGGAGAACGTGAGGCGTTCTGCAAAACGCGTTTCGAGAGGGCTACCAAGACCCAAAAACGGTCATCAAGAAGCGCCGATGCGCTTCCCGGGACCAGACGTTCGTTCAAGAGGAGACTGGCCCGACCGCTACGTCAAGCGCCCGAAACGAGCGCGATGATCGATTGAGCGGCATCGATCCAATTGTCCGTGCACTGATCGTCGGTAAGCCGACGCCTCGCTATCCAGCAAAGGCGTTCGCGTCGAGTGAGCCCGCCGCGCGTAGCAGTGTCGCCTCGTACACCAGCAGATCGCTGCGACTGGCGGCGAGCGACAGCTGGGCGGCGCGGAGGCTCTGGTCGGCGATGACGATGTCGAGTGTGTTGCGCAGGCCGTAGGCGTATTCGGCCTTGATGCCGGCAAGCGCCTTTTCGGCGGCGGTGACCGCGGAGGCGTCCGCAGTGACGCGCGCGCGGGCGGCGGCGAGGTTCGCCCAGGCGGTGTCGACATCGCGCGTCACGTCGCGGCCGGAGGCGTCGACGTCGTAGCTGGCGGCGCGCGCGCTCGCCCGCGCTTGACGGACCTGCGAGGCAACGAGCCCGCCGGTGAGGAGCGGCACGCGCAACGACACGCCGGCCGCCGCGCTCCGGGCATAGCCGTCGCCGAATCCGAGCCGTGAGCCGAGCCCATAGGAATAGCCACCGACGAGGTCGACGCTGGGCGCGCCGTTCGCCCGCGCCACGCCGATCCGGGCGTCGGCCGCCTCGCGCGCGGCGACTGCCTGTCGGTATAGCGGGTTGCGTGCGAGGGCGGCGGTACGCGCCTCGTCGCGCGAGGCGGGAAGATGCAGGAGATCGGCGGCCGGCATCGCCAGATCACCCGCGTCACGGCCCACCACCGCGCGGTAGCGGGCCGCCGCCGCCTCGCGCGATGCTTCGGCGGACGCCTGCGTCGAACGGGCCGAGTCGGCCTGCGCCTCGAGCCGCGCGACGTCGGTCAGTGTGCCGGTGCCGAGGCGGAAGCGCGCGTTCGCCTCGGCGACCTGATCGTCGAGCAGCTTGATCTGCGCCCGGGCGATGGCGAGCGCCTGCTGCTGAAGCAGCAGGTCGGCATAAGCCTCGACGACATCGGATAGGACCAGCGCCAGCGTATCGCGCAAACCCTCCTCGCCCGCGCGCACGTCGGCGCTGGTCGCGCGCACCGCGCTCCGCACGCGACCGCCGGTCCAGATCGGCAGCGTCGCTGCGGCCGAGCCGGTGCCGCCGCGGCCGTAGTCGAAGCGATCGTAGCCCAGGCTGGCGTCCGCCGTGGCGGTCAGCCGGCCGAGCGAGCGCGCCTGCTCGGGCGTTTCGGCTAGCGCCTCCTGGCGGGCGGCGGCACCCGCCAGCGTCGGATTGCCCGCGATCGTCGCGCGCACCGCCTCCGCCAGCGTCTCCGCCGCCGCCGGCGTCGCCGCGACGAGGGAGGCGGCGGCGAACAGCCAGGCCCTAGTCATGGCGCAGGGCCCAGGCGGGGGTGGCGCGCGAGGCGCGGACCGACTGACCGAGCACGGTCGCCACCGCGATGATCGTCGCGAGCAGCGTCGCGCCCAGGAAGTAGAGCGGCGACAGTGCGATCCGGTCGTCGAAGCCCGCGAGCCACGTCCGCATCGCGAACCAGGCGAGCGGCCAGGCGAACAGGTTGGCAATCAGCACGGGTTTGAGGAACTGGCCGACGAGCAATCTCACCACGTCGATTGACGACGCGCCCAGCGTCTTCCTGATCCCGATCTCGCGCACCCGCCGTGACGTGGTGAACGAGGCGAGCCCCCACAGACCCACGCAGCCGATCGCCACCGCGAGGACCGATCCGATCCCGAACAGGTTCGCCATCTGGTCGTCCGACTTGTAGAGCAGGTCGAGCGACTGGATCACCGTGCGCGCGTCGAACGGCACCGCCGGCGCCTCCGCGCGCCACGCGGTGCGCGCCGCCTCCAGCATCGCCTTGGCGTCACCGTCGAAGCGGACGATCGCGACGCCCGATTCCACCGGCTTCAGTTGGAAGACGTAGACGGTCGGCGAGACCGGCTCGCGGGGGGAGTCGACGCGCATGTCCTCGACGACGCCGATGATCGTGCGCGGCGTGTCGCCGCCGATCGTCTTGCCGATCGCGGACTGCGGCGAAGCGAAGTGGAAAGCGCGCGCCGCGCTGCGGTTGATGACGATCGCCGCGATCCTTGTGTCGACGGACGGGTCGAAGATGTACGACGCCGGATCGACATCGGCGGGTCGCGCCGGGTCGAAGAGCCGACCGGCGAGCAACCGGGCGCCCAGCACGTCGAAATAGCCGGGCATGACGTGGTAGCGTTCGGCGGAGACGCCGTTCCCTGGAATGCCGGGAATCGCGAAGTTGGTGGTCGAGACGAAGAGGCCCCGACCTGGCACCGACTCGCCGGCGCCGACCGCGCGCGTGCCGGGAAGCGCGGCGAAACGATGGAGCAGGCTTGTACGCTGACCGGCATCGAGGCCGTCCCTGCCGAACGAGCGTACGAGCAGCAGTTGCTGCCGGTCGTAGCCGACATCGGCGCTCCGGACATGGCGCGTCTGCGCGGCCAGGACCATCGTCCCGACGATCAGCGCGATGGTGATGGTGAACTGGAACACGACCAGCCCCTCGCGGATGCGCGAACCAGCCTTGCCGCCGCCGGGCGAGCGCGACGCAGCGAGCACCGCCGCCGCAGGCACCCGCGCCAGAATCACCGCCGGGTAGAGGCCGGCGACGACGCCGACAACCAATGCGAGAACGAGGAGCGGCAGCAGCACGCCGTTCCAGCCGACGTAGTCGATCGACAGCGTCAGACCCGTCGCGGCGTTGATGAGCGGCACGCCCAACTCGGCTAGGCCGAGGCCGATCACCGCCGCGATCAGGGCGGTCGCGACCGCTTCTCCCAGGAAGTGCCGCATCAGCGTCGCGCGATCGGCGCCCAGCACCTTGCGCATCGCCACCTCGCGCGCGCGCAGACCCGCCCGCGCGGTCGCCAGGTTGACGTAGTTGACCACGGCGATGACGAGCGTCAGCAGCCCGATGATGCCGAGCGTGGCGACCATCAGCGTCGCGCCCGGAGTCTCGAAGCGGGTCTCGGCGAAGGGCTTCGCCCACATCGACAGCGTGAAGTTGTCGCTGTCGGGCGTCTCGTTGGTGACATGCCGGTCAGTGACGGCCTTCATGGCGCCGTTGAACCGCTCGGCCGCCGCCGCGTCGGGCAGCCGCACGAGGGTGAGCGGGCCGCCATAGTTCCACTGGAAGAATTCGGCGTTATCCGGCTTCGTCCGGTCGGCGGGCAGCACCAGCGGCGCCAGCAGGTCGAAGCGCAGTGCCGTGTTCGCCGGCAGGTCGTCGATTACCGCGATGACGCGGTAGGCGTGGCGCTCGGTGCCGATCGTCACGGGGAGCATCGCCCCGATCGGCGACGGCGAGCCGAAGTATTTGGTCGCAGTGCGCTGGGTGATGACGACCGAGCTCGGGTCGCGGAAGGGGACCGGCAGGGCACCCTCGACCGTGTGGAGGCGCAGTACGTCGAACACGGCTGGGTCGACCAGCGCCAGCCGCTCGCTGACGCCGACGCCGTTCCTGACCACAGTGGCGTTGCGGCCGAGCACGCGCGTGCCGACCGAGCCGGGCAGGTCGGCGGCAATCGCCGACCAGGCGGCGACCGGCGTCGACTGGCGGCCGCGCACGTTCTCCAGCGTGTCGCCGGTTTTCGACTCGATCAGGTAGACGTGCTGATAGTCGGGCAGCCACGTCTCGAAGCTGGTCTCGAAGCGCACGTAGAGACCAAGCACGAGAAAGACGGCGATACCGAGCGCGAGGCCGCCGATGTTAAGCGCGGCGTAGAGCTTGTGGCGGACGAGCGAGCGCCAGAAGCTGACGAAGGCGAAGCGGTTCATGGGTAGGCGCTCCCGATTACGACCGCGGACTGCAGCGGACCGAGCCGCTGCCGCTCTTCGACACGCGGCAGTCGGCCGTGCCCTCGACGCGCACAGAGCCGCTGCCCGAGGCGTCGATCGTCGCGTGGCGCGACGCGCGGGCGCGGATCGACGACGAGCCGGACGCGTCGACGTCGAGGTCGCCCGCGGCGACGCGCGTGGTATCGACCGAGCCGGAACCCGACGCGCCGATCCACAGCTGCGGCGTGCTGCCCGACGCGGTGACCGATCCCGATCCGGCGAGCGACAGCCTCGCTTCGGTGGCGCGGAGCCCTTCGACGACGATGTCACCCGAGCCATTCTCCTCGGCGGCGAAGCGCGGGCCGACCGCGGCTGTCGCGCGGATCGACCCGGAGCCGTCGAGCGTCACCGAGACGAGGCGCGGCAGCGTCACGGTGACCGTTGCACCACGATCGTGCCAGGAGCCCGGCAGCCGCCCTACGTGGAGCGTGTTCCCCCGCGTCTCTACGCGGAGCGCGGCGATGGCCGCGGGATCGCCGGTGGCGACGACCGAGGCGGCGGCGCCGGCAGTGACGATCACGCGGTCGCCGCTCGAGAGCGTCACCGCGTCGAAGCCCGAGGCAGCGAAGCGGCGCTCCCCCGGATCGGCGGCGGCGAGCAGCATGGGGACGAGGACGAGCGGGGCGAGGACGATCTTGCGCATGGGAGTTCCTGTTCAGATCTGGCGGGCGACGGAGGCGACGACGCGGCCGTCGAGCATGTCGATGCGCCGGCCGACCATGTCGGCGTGGGCGGGGCTGTGGGTGACCATGACGACCGTGGCGCCGGCCTGGTTGAGGCTCTCCAGAATGCCCATCACCTGCGCGCCGTTCTCGGTGTCGAGATTGCCGGTCGGCTCGTCGGCGAGGATCAGCTTGGGGTCGCCGACGATCGCGCGGGCGATCGCGGCGCGCTGCTGCTGGCCGCCCGACAATTGGTGGGGATAGTGGCGCGCGCGGTGCGAGATGCCGACGCGGTCCATCGCCGCCTCGATTCGGCCGCGCCGATCTCCCTTCCCGTCAGTACGGTAGGCAAGGCCGAGCTCGACGTTCTCGGCGATCGTCAGCTCGTCGATCAGGTTGAAGCTCTGGAACACGAAGCCGAGCGTGCGGGCGCGGAACTGCGCCAGTGCCTTCTCGTCCTCTACCGCGAGGTCGCGGCCGTCGAACAGGTAGCGGCCACCGGTCGGCCGATCGACGGTGCCGAGCGTGTTGAGCAACGTCGACTTGCCGCAGCCCGACGGCCCCATGATCGCGACGAACTCGCCGGCGGCGACCTCCAGGTTGATGTCGGCGAGCGCGGTGGTCTCGACCTCGTCGGAGACGTAGCGGCGCTGGATGCCTTGCAAGGTGATCATCGGCGTTGCTTTCACTTGAGGTTGATCGAGGCGGACTTGTTGAAGCCGCTGGTGTCGGAGGTGACGATGCGCTCGGCGGGCGCGAGGCCGGACAGGATCTCGACCTGCTCGGCGTTGCGACGGCCGATCCTGATCGGGCGACGGACAGCGCGGCGGCCGCCGTCGTCGAGGACGTAGGCCGCTGCGCCGCCATCGCTGTCGAGCCAGCCGCCAACGGGGGCGACGATCGCCGGCCGCGCCGCGCCGAGCGTGATCCTGGCGTCGAGCGCCTGGCCGCGATTGAGCCCGGCGGGTGGGATACCGCGGAAGCCGAGCTCGACGCGGAAGCGGCCGTCGGTAACGGCGGGCAGCACCTTGATGACGAAAAGCTTCAGTCCGCCTTCCGCACTCGCCGGCTGACCCACCGCGACACGGCCGAGGAAATATTGGTCGACATCGGCGACGAGCTTCCACTGACCCTCGCTGTCGACCTGCCCTGCCGGATCGCCAGGCTTCAGGGCCTGACCGGGCTGGATGGTGAAATTTGTCAGCCGCCCCGTCGCGGGCGCGCGCAGCGTCAGCGCGTCTAGGCTGTCGCGGACCGCGGCAAGGTTGCTCGACAGCCGCGCGCGCGTCTCGGCGAGGCGGCCGGCCTGGAGACGCGAGATGCCGCGTTCGGCGCCTTCGGCGGCGTGGAGTTGCGCGGATCGCTTCTGCTGATAAATCGCCTCCTCCTGGTAGCTTTTGAGTCCGGCGTCGGAGACGAAGCCCTGATCGTGGAGCTGCTGGCGGATCTGCAGGTCGCGGCGCGCCTTGATGAGGTCGTAGTCGGCGCCTGCTACCTGCGTATCGCGGTCGCGCGCGCCGCGCTCGAGGCTCAGGTCCTCTCCCGACACGGTGCCGAGCTGCGACGCGATCGCCGCCTCGCGGGTCAGGATGTCGAGCTTCAGCTGCGGGTTGGCAAGCGTCGCCAGCGGCTGCCCGGCGACCACCGCCGCGCCGTCCTGGACCAGCAGCCGCTCGACTTGGCCACCAGAGATCACGCCGACGAAGGTCGAGACGCTCGGTGCGACGGTGGCGCGGACGGGAACGATGTCGTCGAACGGCACGCGGGCAACGGCGCCGGTCTCGACGTCGGCGGTGGCCACGTCGGTCGAATTCGCCGACGGCAGCAGCCACCACAGCGCGGCGAGCGCGAGGACGAGGAGCATGCCGCCGCCGACGAGCTTCTGTCGGCGACCGAGGCCGCGGCGTCGCTCGACGCGGCGGTCCATGTCGGCACCGCTCGCCGGAGCGGAGGGAGAGGAGACGATCAAGGCCGATGATCCATGCCGGTGTCCGGATATGGACGGACGCTGTCCGGTTCCGGACGACGCCCGCCCCGCTCAGTTGCTCTCGACATCGGCGATCCCGGCGTCGCGGCGTGCCTGCGCCAGTACGTCGTGGCGGCAGGCCGTCTCGTTGCTCTCGATCGTGCGGGTCGGCTGGCTGCAGACCTGGTCGGCGGCGGCGGCGACGCGACGATCGAAGGTCGCCCGCCCGGCGGCGGCGGCGAGATTGAGGTCGGCGGTGACGACCGTGGCCTGGCGCGCCTCGCCGATCGAGGCGGCCGATGAGGGGTCGGAGAACGACACCAAGCCGGCAGTGCCCGCGAGGCTGAGGCAGGCGAAGACGATGCGGTTGCGGAACGTGGTCATGCGATGATCCTTTCCGTCGACGTTGGCGGTCGACGGTGACCATAGAGCATGGAGCGTGCCAACCTTGCCGAAGCACCGACAACTCGTACCTTCCTTGATCCTACCCGGGCGGCGGTCACGCTGGCGCGTCCGGTTCCGCACAATCGCTGTCCGGAACTGGCCACTGGCACGCATCTTGATTGTTGGCGCGACATGACCACAGCTGCGCCGATGAACGCTTCCCGCTACGATCTCTGCCTCGTCGTCGACGATGACGAGGACATCCTGCTCTCCGCCCGCCTCCTCCTGGCGCCATTGTTCGCCGAGGTCGCGACGATGACCAGTCCGGCCGATGCGGTCGCGGCGCTGCGGCGGCGCCACGCCGACGTCGTGCTGCTCGACGCCAACTACGCCCGCGGCGCGACCGACGGAGCGGAGGGGTTCCGCTGGCTCGCCGAGATGCAGACGGTCGACCCCGCCACGGCGATCGTCATGATCACCGCGCACGGCAGCGTCGCGGTCGCGGTCGCGGCGATGAAGCACGGCGCCACCGACTTCGTGTCCAAGCCATGGAACAACGATCGGCTCCTCGCGACCGTCCGCAATGCCGCTTCGCTCGGTCGATCGCGGCGGAACGACGGCGAGGCGGCGCCGACGACGGCAGGAACGTCGCCGCTCCTCGGCACTTCGGCCGCCATGGCGCGCGTCCACTCGCTGATCGAAAAGGCGGCGCCGACCGAGGCGAACATCCTGATCCTGGGCGAGAACGGGACCGGCAAGGAACTGGTTGCGCGCGAGATCCACCGGCTGTCGCGCCGCGCCGACCGCGACCTCGTCACCGTCGACCTGGGCGCCGTGTCGGAGACGCTGTTCGATTCGGAGCTGTTCGGCCACGTCAAGGGCGCCTTCACCGACGCGCGCACCGACCGGATGGGGCGCTTGCAGGCGGCGAACGGCGGCACCTTGTTCCTCGACGAGATCGGTAACCTGCCGCTCCATCTCCAGCCCAAGCTCCTGTCCGCGCTCGAGCAGCGCCGCGTCACGCCGGTCGGCGCCAACCGCGCGGTCGACATCGACGTGCGCGTCGTCTCGGCGACCAATGCCGACCTCGCCGACGACCGCCGCTTTCGTCCCGATCTCCTCTTCCGACTCAACACCGTTGAGATCGAGCTGCCGCCGCTGCGCGAGCGGCACGAGGACGTGCCCATCCTCCTCGCGACCTTCCTCGCGGACTATGCCCGGCGATACGGCAAGCCCGAGCGTGCGCTGCCTACCGACGTGCTCGCCGCGCTGGCCGCGCACGACTGGCCGGGCAACGTCCGTGCGCTGCGCCACGCCGCGGAGCGCGCCGTCATCCTGGCGGAGGGCAGCGCCTACGCGCTCGCCGACTTCCCGCTCGGTCGCACCGCCCCCAACACGATGCCGGCGGCGGCCGAGCCGATCGTGGTCCCCGCGGCCGACGACCTCAACCTCGACCGCGCCGAGCGCCAATTGATCGAGCAGGCGCTCAAGAAACACGCCTTCAACATCTCGACCGCCGCGGCGGAGCTCGGCCTGTCGCGCGGCGCGCTCTACCGCCGCATGGAAAAGCATGGCCTCTGACCATGACCTCTAGGCGCCGCTTCGCGACCCGGCTGGTGTGGCGCACCGCTGCGCTGTCCGCGGCCGTCGTGCTGACGGCGTTGCTCGCCGTCTGGGGCCGCGCGCCCGTCGCGGCGCTCCTCGCCGGACTCGCCGCGGTGGCAGCGCTCGTCTCGCTGTGGCAGCTGGTCGACCAGGGCAACGCCGACCTTGCCCGCTTCGTCGGCGCTCTCGCGCGCGGCGACCTGACCCAGTCGTTCCTGCGCCCGCGGCGCGGCTCGCATTTCGACCGGGTCGGCATTGCCTACGAGCGCGCGCTGGCACGGCTCCGCGACGAGCGCGCGGCGAGCGCCGCGTCGACGCGCTTTGCCGAGTCGTTGGCCGACGGCGCACCCGTCGCGCTGCTGGTGCTCGGCGAAGACGATCGCGTCACGCTCGCCAACCAGGCGGCACGACGACTATTCCGTCGGAGCGGCGACGTGCCGCTCGCCGCGCTGGCGCCGTCCGGCCCCGCCTTCCTCGCCGATCTTGCCGCCGTTGCGCCGGGGAGCAGCCGGCTGTCGGTGCTCGCGGGCGGCGGCATGCCGCAGCGGGTATCGCTCGACGCGACGCTGATGGAGGCGGGCGGCATTCGCCGCCGGATCGTCGCCGTCCGCGTCGTCCAGCCCGAGCTCGACCGCGCCGAGCTTGACGCGCAGGTCGACCTCGTTCGCGTGCTGACGCACGAGATCATGAATTCGCTGACTCCGGTCGTGTCGCTCGCCGCCACCGCCGATCGGCTGATTGCGGGCGTGGCACCCGACCTCGCCCCGGGGATAGCCGACGCGCGGCTCGCCGTCGCCGCGCTCGCCCGTCGCGCCGCCGAGCTCGAGCAATTCGTCGAGAGCTACAAGGGGTTCAGCGAGGCGCCAACGCTCGTCCGTACCCCCATCGTGGTGGACGAATGGCTTGGCCGCGTCATCCACTTATTCCGCGCGACGCCGCACGGTGAGACCGCGCGCGTTGACATCTCGGTCGCGCCCGAGATGCCTGCGATCGACGGCGACGCGGCACTCCTCACCCAGGTCTTCCTCAACCTCCTAAAGAACGCCGCCGAAGCGGCCCCGGCCGGTGACGGTGTCGCCATCCGCGTCACCGCCGCGCTTGGGTCCGACGGCGAGATCACGCTCAGCGTGTCGGACGGGGGACCGGGCGTGCCCGCGCATTTGCGCCACGACGTCTTCCTCCCCTTCTTCACGACCAAGCGCACAGGCACCGGCATCGGCCTCAGCTTCGCCCGACAGGTGATCCTGCTTCACGGCGGACAGATCGGCATCGGCGAACAACAACCCAGCCGTATCGAAATCCGGCTACCCCCGCACGCACGAGACCGGGGTGCAGGCTTGATCGACAAGATGGCATGAATCACATTCCGAGAGACGACCCAGTTACGGAAATTCTCGAACAGTTTTCGGCTTCCTACCTTCGGCCGCTCGTTCGTCTCCCCGGTCTGACCGCTTCTGATAACTGATGTTATGGCTTCGAACGTCAGGACGTGGGCGCGAACAGAAGCCCACCGCTACGGTGTCACCTTATCCTTCGCGCCGGACAGGGTTTCTCTTTTGGCCTCTTGCTGGACATCGATGGCCCGTAATCGGTAGCGGCCCGGCGGCAGCATGAGGGCAATGTCCTCGCCGGGGCGGATCGCTACCCGGTCCATCGGCACGGCGGTGGTTTGTTCGTCCTCGGGCCGGGCTTCGATCACGCGCCAGCCTTTCTTCGGGTAGAGTTCTGCAGGAATGCTGACCAGCATGTCGCCCGCCGCGATCCGCCAGACGGGGCGGCCGCGAGCGAAGCGGGCGGAAGGGTGATCGATGACGAGGTCGAACGTGCCGGCGGGTTCGTCGGCCGGGAGCACGGCAAGCCGGCGAACCTTGCCGCCACCGCGGCAGGTCGTCTGAGAGATGGTGAGCGGATCGATCCCGGTCTTGGCTTTGAGGCGCGTCGCCATCCAGCGGTCGCCCTTGGCTGTAGGTACTTCCGTCGCGTGGTGATACCCGACATGGACGATCATCTTGACGCCTGGATGGGCACCGATCCAGGCGGCGAGAGCGGTCGCCTGCGCCTCTTCACGCCGGGCGATGCTCTCCGACGGGGACATCTTGGCGTCCTGATCATTATGCGGAGCTTCGTAGGGAACGAGACTGTAATCCAGTCGCTTCGCCGTCCGTCCCAAGCGGCCGAACTCTGCTTCGCCGAGATAATAGCCATCTTCATCTTCGAGTTGTGCCGGGCTCGTCTTACGCATGAAGGAGGGATAGTATTCTGGCGGAGTGCCCGGTTCCGGGTTGGAAAGCGCTTCGATCGCCAGCGCGGAATAACCCTCGGCACGCAAGGGAGCAAGCAACTCCGTTGTGAAGCCGCGGTGCTCGGAACGTTCGTGGCTTTCGTTGATAATGACCAGCGACGTCTTGCGGGCTTGCTTCACTATCTCGTCTCTCGCGTCCCCGGCGCCCATTGCTGGAGCACAGGTGGTCGGTTGATAGTCGTCGCTGGTCGCGGCAATCAGGTCCTCGCGTCCAAACAGGCTGAGGGTCTGCAGATTGGGGTCACCCGCCAGCGGGTCTTCCGCATCGACGCTGGCGAGTGCCTTGAGCCTGAAGTCGTTCAGGCTCCCCTCCTTCGGCGTCACCGTCGCGTAAGGCTTGATTAGAACGACGCTGCTTGCCTTTGGCGCAGGTTCAGCCGCCCTGACGGTGGCGAGCGGAACTTGGGCCGTTGCGACGGTGGCGCACAAGGCGATCGCGGACAGTAGCGTCTTGCGACTAACCATCTGGCAACGAAACATGATGCGATGATCTCCCAGCGATGCGTCCTCGTTCCTGAAAGCCGCAAGGTGGAGGGTAACAGGGCTGATCGGACCGTCAATCAAGGTGAACACTGGGCAACTGCTGCCCGGATGCCTGTAGGCGCTCGCCTTCAGATAGCTGTCGTCTTACTGCAAGAAGTTGGTGCTTTTCGATGACACTGCGATCTAGACTCGAACGACCAGAGAATCCGAAAAGTGGCACTGTTACCGGGTAGACCCAAGCGCGGTCATTCCCGCCCCCTTCGGTGGCTCCCGAACTTCCGACATTCATAAAGGGGGCCGTCTCTCCGTCTGGACCTTTGCGATCGTAGCGTCGTCCGGTTGCACGACGGTTTCCGCCGATATACACAGTCATCGTCGACCTGTTCCATGCGAGCGGGCCGGCATGATCGCGTCGGTGCCCCGAGAGGGGCTTAATAGGGAACGCGGTGAAGGTGGTTCGCTGCCTGAATCCGAGGCTGTCCCTGCAACTGTAAGCGGCGAGCGCGATGCATATCGCTTCTTCCTGCACGGAAGGGGCAGCCACTGGGCCGGACGTAAGTCAGCGGGCCTGGGAAGGCCGTGCATCGTGTGATGACCCGTGAGCCAGGAGACCTGCCGGCGTCTGGTCGCTCTTGCCTGGCCCAGGGGGTGGCCGCGGCACGGTACTCCGTCGAGCGACGACGTGTGCGGTGGGGACCGCACGGGCATGCGTGCCGGTCGCGATGGCGTCCGGCCGGCGCGAATGTCGGCCGTTCGCGGAAGGTCCCTGCCGGGTTCGCTCGACGCCCGGGGATTATCGTAATGCCGTTCCTGTCATCCCGCCTCGCGTTCGCGGGCGCTTTGATGTCGCCCGTCTTCGCAGGTCCGCTCGACGCTCAGTCCACGGTCACCGCCGGCGACGAGGACATCCTGGTCGTCGGGCAGAATAGCCGTGACACGCTAACCGAACCGAATACCACCGCGAGCCGCCTGGGCCTCACGCCGCTCGAAACCCCGGCAACGATCACGGTCATCGACGGCGCGACGATCCGCGCGCGTGGCGACATGTCCGTGGTCGATGCGGAAAGCCGGGCACCCGGAGTCAGCAACGCCGGTAATCCCGGCAATGGCGGCACCGCGCTCGCCGCGCGTGGCTTCAGCGGTCAGGGATCGGTGTTGCGGCTCATCGACGGCGTACGGCTGTTTCCGGCCGCCGGCACGATCACCTTTCCGACCGAACCGTGGATGGTCGAGCGCATCGACATCCTGAGCGGTCCGGCCTCCGTGCTGTACGGCCAGGGCGCGCTTGGCGGTGCGGTCAATGTCCTGATGCGCAAACCCGATACGCAGCGGACCCAGGTGGAAGGCGAGATCGGCTACGGCTCGCAGGACAGCTTCCATGTCGCAGCGGGCGCTGGCGGACCCGCCACCGAGCGCCTCTCCTATCGGATCGATGGCAGCTATCGCCGATCGGACGGCTATGTCGATCGCGGCCGGTCGCGCAGCTATGCCGTGTCGGGTACGTTGCGCTGGGCGCCGACCGACACGCTCGTCGTCACCGCGCGCGACGACTACGGCGACCAAAAGCCGATGCGCTATTTCGGCACGCCGCTGATCGACGGCCGGCTCGACGACGGCATCCGGGAACGGAACTACAACACACGCGACGGCGTCATCCGCTACCGCGACAACCGTACCAGTCTGCAGGTCGACTGGACGGCGAACGATGCGCTCACCGTCAGCAACCAGGCCTATCGCCTGACGTCCAGACGCTCGTGGCTCAACCTCGAGAGCTATTGCTGGATCGCCGCGGACGGCGCCTGCCCCAACGGCAGCGGCAACGTCGGCACCCCCGGTCGCATCCTGCGCACCGACATGACCGGGATCGTCCACGACCAGACGCAGTGGGGCGATCAGGGCAGCGTGACGCTCAGGACGGGCATCGCCGAGGGCATCGGCAACGCGCTTGTCGTGGGTTTCGACGTCAACCTCATCAAGCTGACCTATTCGCACAATTTCGGTTCGGCCCCGCAGATTTCGGAGGTCGATCCCTCGGCTTTCGATCCCGGCCGCATCATCGACACACAGGGCATCGCGCCGCGCTATCGCACGCGGACCAACGAATATGCCGTCTTTGCCGAGGATCGGCTGACGCTCGGCAGGCACGTCTCGATCGTCGCCGGCCTGCGCTACGAGCGGGACACGATACGCCGCTGGTCGATCGACTATCCGGGAGGCGTCGCTACCGAGACATTCGCGCTCGCCAAGCATCTGCACAATGCGACCTGGCGGGTGGGAAGCGTCTACCAACCGACCTCGACCGTTTCGCTCTATGCGCAATATGCCACCGGCGTGGACCCGCTGGGGACGCTGACGACCTATTCGACCGGGCAGGTGCAGTTCAGCAACGCGGTGGGCGACCAGGTCGAAGTCGGCGCCAAGGCTGTGTTCCTTGACGGCCGCGGCACCGCAACGCTGGCCTCCTACCGCATCGTCAAGAAACGCCTGCTGGCGCAACTGACCCCATCGAGCCCGATCGAGCAGGTCGGCCAGCGATCGGCCAAGGGCATCGAGGCCGCGGTGTCGCTCGATCTGCCTTACGGAATCGGCATCGATGCCAACGGCAGCGTGCTCGACGCGACGTTCGACGATTTCCTCTCGGGCGGCACGCGCTTCGATGGCAATACCCCGCCGGATGTACCCGAGACGCTCGCCAATCTCTGGCTGCGCTGGAATGCCACGCGCGCGCTGCAGGCGCGCGCCGGGCTGCGCCACGTCGGGCGCCGCTATTCGGACAACGCCAACCGCTTCCGCGTTCCCGGCTACACCACGCTCGATGCCACGCTGTCCTATGCGGTGACGCCGCACCTCGCGGTCGATATCCACGCCTATAACCTGGTCGACCGGGACTATGCGATCAGCACGTACAACAACCAGCAATGGGTGCTTGGCCGTCCCCGCTCGGTCGACGTCTCGCTTCGTGCGATCTTTTAACGCCGGCAGGTGGCCGGCACCTGGCAAGATTGCCCGGCGCTGGCTCTACCTCGTGCATCGCTGGATCGGCATCGCCAGCTGCCTGTTCTTCGCCATGTGGTTCCTGTCCGGGCTGGTGATGCTCTACGTGCCCTATCCCTCCCTCTCGCCAGCCGAAAGGCTGGCTGGGGGCGAGGCGATCGACTGGGCGGCGGTAGACGTCCCGCCCCCGCTTGAGCGAGGGCGAGTGCCGCAGGAGCTGCTGCTCGACATGCGCGACGGCATGCCTGTCTGGCGCGTGACGGGATGGAACGGGACGCACACCACGGTCTCGGCGCATCGCGGTGCCGTCTTGCGACTGGTCGATGTTCGTTACGCCAGTCGGGTTGCCGGTCGCTTCGGAAACGCGCCGATGAAGCACGTCGAACGACTCACTCGCGATCAGTGGACAGTCGCCGGCGGCTTTGATCGACATCGACCGCTCTGGAAGGTCGCGCTCGCGGACGCGTACGGAACGGAGGTCTATGTGTCCTCGAGCACGGGCGCCGTAGTGCAGGCAACGACACGCCGCGAGCGTTTCTGGAACTGGATAGGTTCGGTGCCGCACTGGCTTTATCCGACGGTGCTGCGGCAGGATCAAACGGCCTGGCGTCAGGTCGTGCTGTGGGTATCCGGCCCCTGCATCGCCGCAGCCGTCGCGGGGATATGGATTGGCATTCTGCGCACCCGTGTCGGCGCACGCCGCTTCAAGGGCGGACGCATGACGCCCTACAACGGCTGGATGCTCTGGCATCATGTCGCGGGGATGGTGAGTGGCGTCTTCCTGATCGCGTGGATATTCAGCGGGTGGCTATCGGTCGACCCCGGCCATCTGTTCGCTGGGACGGAACCGGACGAGGCAGCGATGCGTGTCTATAAAGCCTCCGATCAGATGCCGGTCGTATCGCTCGACCGGCTGCGTGCCGTCGGGGCCGGCGCGGTAACAGCCCAACTTATCGACAACGCCGGGACGCCGCTCGTGGTGCTCTCCTATCGCGATGGCCGACGATTGGCATTGGGTGCCGTAACGCTCACGCCATCGCGCCCGACCGGACAAGCCATCATCGCTGGGGCTCGTCGACTAGCTGGACCTACGCCATCGCTTACCGTTGATCGCCTGACGGCGCCCGATGCATATTGGTATGCGGTCGCGACCCTGCCACGACTGCCGGTGTTGCGGCTGCGTCTCGCTGATCCGGCACAGACCTGGTTTTACATCGATCCCGCTACCGGCGAAATTCTGAAGAGCGTCGATGCGCGGCAGCGAGCATATCGTTGGGCATTTGATCTCCTCCACAAATGGGATCTCACCGCGCTCACTCTGCACCGACCGGTTTGGGACGTACTGATCTGGCTGGCTTCCGTCATCGGCACGATCACCTCGATAAGCGGCATCTGGCTGGGATGGAAACGGCTCCGACGATGACAGGTCCGACCCATTTCCGGCCATTCGAGTGCCCTCCTCCGCTTCTCAACTCCAGACACTAATCCATGTCCAAGGGGGAGGCAGTGCCGCAGGCAGTTCCGCGACCAATCGGCGAAGTCTCTGGTCCGTTGCTCTACAAGGCGATCCCCGGCCCCAGGATCGCGACAAACGCTACCGTCCCGAGGATGGCAACCACGCGCAGCAGCCAATTCGGCGGAAGGGTGGTTGTCGATGCGGCAGCCGTTGGCTTAATGAACCGACCCATGCTCAACAGGCCGGCATTACCGCCGAGTGCGACCCCGATCGACGCGCCGATCGTAGAGCGCCAGTCGCTGCCCGCAGCGAGCGCAGCGGCTAGCGAGATCACCCCTGTCGTCATCCACGCGATGACTGCATACCGCCGTGCCTGCGCAGCGACATCTGCACCGTTGAGCATGGGCGACAGCATTCCTGCGGCGAGGCGAACAACGGCATAGTAACCGGCGATGCCAATAACTGCAGGCGCGACACGCGCAAGAACAGGATCGGCCACCCCGGTCATCACTCCGCGCCCGTTCCAATCGCCGATCCCGAAGACTGCGGAGAAGACGAGATAGCCGAAGGTGGTCAATCCGTTGAGCGCGAACACGATCCAACCTGCAAGCCGGCCCCTCAGCACACCGCTCCCTCGCCAGACGAGCCAGCCAAGCGCGGCGAGGATGACGTTGACCGCGGTTCCCGCTCCCGCGACGATCCGCCGGCCCCACAGCGACATGGCTTGTGGGTCGCAGCCGAAGTGGAAGGTGCTCCAGTTCGACGGATGCCCCCCCAACGCGGTGCAGGCGAGGCCATGCCCCACGCCCTCGTGCAGCGCGGCCGCTGCGACCCATGCCAGTGCCGTCAGCGCGACGATGTCGGCGGGCGGCAGGCGCAGACCGGCGGATGACCCCGGCGTCATGCCCGCACCGTCGTAACGGTCAGGCGCGTCAGCACCAGCCAGCCACCGGCGACGAAGAGCGCGAGGTTCAGCGCGATCATCAATGGCCAGTGGCTGCGCGGGTCGCTCATTCGGCTGACGCCCATCATAAGATTGACCAGCAGTTCGGTGACGAAGGCCATCCACACGCCGACATAGCTCATCGCCATCCGTCGCTGATGGGTGACGAGGTCGCCGGGTTCATGCGTTAGACGCCACGGACGTAGCGCCAGCAGTCCCATCGCCAGCGTAGCGAGATTGGCGAGCGCGATGACGTGAAAGACGTTGGGTCGCCCTGTAAGGTCGTACATCGAAAGAGCGGTGCCATTGATCGCGAGGTTCGCGGCGGCATAGACTCTGTCAACGCGCCCGTGCCGCGCTGTCCCCTTGGCCAACATCAACACGGCGGCGGCGCTGACCAGCGCCACGCTTCCCATCGAAACATGCGCCGCACCGATTGTCGATATCCCACCCATCGCCCGTCCCCTTTCCCCAATACGGGAGCGGTGATGGTCGGCGGATCGCGGTTCGGTAAGGTGTGATTGCGCCGGATAGATACAAATTTCGCGAAACCGGTCTGGAGTTACGCCAGTCCACCGCGCTCCAGCCAGCCACGCGCACGACACAGTGCAATGCTGGTCTCGCTGACCGGCACGCGCGACCCGTCGACGAGCTGCAGCGACCAGCGCCGCCCGGTGCGCTCGCTGCCCGTGACGGCGCGATCGGCGACCCATGCCCCGCGGTGGACCTGAGCACCTAGCACGTCGGCAAGATCGCCGACCGCATCGCGGAAGCGATAATGGACCAGCAGCGTCCCCCCACCGCGTACCGCGAGGCGGCAGTAATGATCTTCGGCACGAACCGAGAGGAGGTCGGCCGGATCAATGCCGGCGCGGGCGAGAATGCCGAAACTCGTTGCCGGCATCGCTGGCGAGCGAGCAGTGTCGGCCACCTCGTCGTCCTGCCCGGCCGGCGTATACCGCGCGCGCGTGGCGCGGAGCAGGACCATGACGAAGCCCGTCACCAGCAGACCATAAGCGAACGGTTTCCAATCAACTGAGGCGTCTCCCCGCCCCATCAGGCGATAGAGCAGCAACACCTCGATCGGGAGCAGCAAATTAAGGACGAGGGCCCCAAGCGCCGTACGGCCGGCGCTGTCACGCTTCCCCGGCAGTGATCGTCGCCAAGCGGACCAGCCGAGCATGTTTACGCCGACCAGTGCGCCCCAAAAAACCAGCGCGAGCATTAATCCGAACGCCGTAGCGACGCCAAAGGCGTCGACGATCGTGAGAATGATTGTGATAGCTAACCAGATCACCGGTGGCATTGCGCCCGGCGCCGAGACGGTCGCAAGTCGTATCTTGGCGGACCCTGTCACTATAATCCTGCACCCCGGCTGGCTATGAAGACCGTTTAGGCGCCCCATTCGCTTACGTCGATGGCCCCGCCACCATTGTGGTCACAGCCCCCGCATCGCCGGGGTGACGACCGGATTTCGGTCACTAGGGGATCGATGCTCGCGTACCCAGCTTCGGACGTTCGTTCAGGGCGATGGGCGTCAACTTCTAGCGCTAGGAAGGTCGGCCATTTGAGCTGAGCGGCGGTCCAAACACCGACCAACCGGTGCGCGCCGCCAGCATCTCGAGCGCGCGAATTCCAAGTATCGAGTTGCCGTGCTGGTCTAGATTTGGCGACCATACGGCAATGGATGCAACCTCGGGAGCGACCGCCAAAATGCCGCCGCCTACGCCGCTCTTGGCCGGCAGCCCCACCCGCACCGCGAAGTCGCCCGAGCCGTCGTAGTGCCCGCAGGTCATCATCAGCGCGAGAACCGTGCGCATGCGTTTCGCCTCAACCTGACCGGCGTCGTCCTTTCCGGCGAGCCGAGTATGAGCTAAGAAGTGACCGGCCCTCGCCAGTCCTTCGCAGTCGACCATAATCGCGCACTGCCGCACATAGGCGTCCATTACCGACTCGCTGTCCGAGCGGACGTTGCCGTGGTGGCGCATGAAGCTGAGCATTGCCCGATTGAGGTCGCCGCCTTCGTGCAACACATCGTCATCGAGCGGGACAGTATTGCCGTCGAGTTGCTCGGCGACGAAGTCGACCACCGAGTCGGGGCCGCCGCTTTGCTCTACCAGCATATCGGCGATGACAAGCGCACCGGCGTTGATGAAGGGGTTGCGCGGTAGGCCGCCCGTTCGCTCTAGATCCACGATCGAGTTAAAGGGATCGCCGGACGGCTCGCGTCCCACCCGCTCGAATACGGCATCCCCCCACTCGCATAGAGCAAGGTTGAGCGCTAGCACCTTCGAGATGCTCTGGATCGGGAAGGTGTCGATCGCACCCACTTGAACGACGGGGCCGTCGACGGGCACGATCGCCATGCCAAAGCCGCCCGGCTCCGCGTCGGGGTTTTTCGCGTCGGCCGAGCCCTCGATCTCCAGCGCCCTTACGTCAATCTCGTCGGCGATGGCAGTCACGATGCCGGTCAGGTCCATACGGTCACTCCAGAATGTCGTCGGCCGAACGAGCATCGCGCGAAATCGGGTGCGTTATGCGACCTTGAACTGGCGTAGCGTCAGACGCTCCCTACGGAGTAGAGCTCAATCGCTCTCGGGAACGAGGTGCAGCGGCTTACCCTACGCCGTATTCCCGATGCCTGAGTAGCACCGCCGATGATCGGTCGCTCCGCGATCGCAAAGACCCACAACCGGCCATTAAGGTAGCGCTCGCTCCTTTCCGCGACCCGCCATCAATTCATGTTTGTCGCACGTCCCTTTTCCAAGAGGATCAAAGGCAAGCAGGGTCGTTTGGGCGCAGGTGCTCGGACCTGATCGGATCCGCTGATGTAGCCTAGTTCGACAGCTAGTCATCCGTCCGGGACCATGTCCGAATGGCGAATTGACCCGGATCGATTACGTTTGTAGTCATTTGCTATGAACAAGCTTTGGTCAGCACTCGGGGGCTTCGCCCTGCTTCTTCCAAGCGCAGCGCCGGCGCAGCTTCATCCGATCAAAACCGCTAGCGCGCTGCAGTCGGCTCCCGCCCGCTTTGCGGCGGGCATCGACACCGTGGTCGCCGATCAGATGCGCCGTCGGGCGATCCCCGGCATGCAGGTCGCCGTCGTCCGCAATGGCCGTATCATCTACGACAAGGTGTTCGGATTCGCCGATGTCGAGACGAAGACGATGGTGACACCGGCGACCGCCTTCACCCTCAACTCTGCGACCAAGAGCTTTACCGGGGTTGCAATTATGCAGCTGGTCCAGGACGAAAAGGTCTCGCTTGACGCGCCGATCGGGCGCTACCTCGACGACCTTCCCTTCGCATGGCAGCCAATTACTGTGTCGCAGCTGCTCTCGCACCTGTCGGGACTGCCCGACGTGCTGATCCAGCCTAAGGGTCAGGGCACGGGCTCGCTGGTCGGCGACGGAGACGAGGCGTCCGCCTGGACGGCGGTGAAGGCGATGCCCTTCCAGTCGGCGACGGGCACACGCTTCAGCTACAATCAGACCAACTACGTGCTGCTAGGTAAGATCATCGACCGGGTGTCGGGCATGCCGTTTACGCGGTTCATCCAGCGACGCCAGTTTGCGCTCGCTGCGATGCGCTACGCGGCGTTCGGCGATGGGCGCGACGTAATGCCGGGTCGGGCGCGCACCTACCGCTATCGCGGCGGCGCGGTGCAAAAGCAGACGCGAGCGATCGAACATGGCTGGGACGAGTTCTCTCCCTTCATGCGTACCGCGGGCGGGCTCAACGCAAGTGCCGGCGATGTCGCACGCTGGCTGATCGCACTGCGCAACGGCACGCTGCTGTCACCTGCGAACCGACAGGCATTGTGGAACCCCGGTCGCCTCAACGACGGCCGCCCCCGCCCGTGGGCGATGGGCTGGCCCGTGTCCGACCATGGTGGCTATCCGGTCGCGGCGGGCACCGGTGGCCGCCGCTCGGCCTTCTTCGTCTATTCGCGCGACGACTTGGCGGTAGTTGTGCTCACCAACCTCGCGGGCGCCAATCCGGAAGAGTTCATCGACGAGATCGCGGGGCAGTTCCTCCCCGACCTGCTGGCGTCGAACGGCGGCGGCCTTCCGCTGCCCGTAAAAAGTCTCAGGACCGCGCTGATCGCCGACGGCTTCATCAATCCGATGGGAACCTACGATCGTCTCAAGCGGAAGCCGGACTTCCGAGTTAGCGAGGACGATCTCAACGTCTGGGGCGGTATGCTGCTCGATGCCGGCGACGCGAGGCAGGCGGTCGCGGTGTTCGGCCTCAACGCCACGCTTCACCCGGACAGCGCGAACGCGCTCGACAGCCTCGCGATGGGATATGAGGCCGCGACCGACCGCCCGCACGCGATCGCCAACTACGAGGCGTCTCTGAGGCGCGATCCCGACAACGGCCACGCGGCTGCCCGATTGGCGGTACTGAAGGAACAGGCAAAATGAGACGTCCAACCGGGCTATCGGCGTTTGCCGCGCTAGGTCTCGAACGCAGCACGGCAAGCCGTTCATCGAGGCGTATCTGCCCCAGCTTACCGATATCGAGATCGTTTCCTCCGCCGCGATGCTCGACGCGACGCGACGCCGGAGGGCTATTGAGGACATGACCATGCACAAGGGCTTGATCGCACTCACCATTCCGTTGCTAGCCGCCGCAGCTGAGCCGCCCCGCGACTGGTCGGCAACGCTGCGGGCCGATGCGATCGCCTTCCACGACGCGATAGCGGCGAACCATCCGGGCCCGGTCAATCGCCTCGCCCCCCGTTTCACCGAGCGCAATGATGCCGGGCTCGCACTGGCGCTGCGCCGGGCGGCGAACGCACGCGACTATCCTGCCTACCTGTGGGCGATGCGCGCTTATGTCGCTGGCTTCGACGACGGCCATGTCGCGTTCGATGTCAACCAGCCGGTGCCGCTGCCGCTGCGCTGGCCGGGCTTCCTGACCACGCTCGACGGTGCCGAGCGGGCGGTGGTTGTCACCCGTGCCGACGACGTTGCCCTGCCGCTTGGCGCCGAGCTGGTAAGCTGCGACGGCATCCCCGCGAAGACCCTCGCCATGCGGAACGTCGGCGATTTCCGCGGCCGCTGGAGTCTTTTCAGCCAGCGGGCCTCAACCGCGGGCCGCCTGTTCATCGACGCGGGCAACCCGTACGTCCGTCGCCCCGCACGCTGCCGCTTCACGGTAGACGGCAGATCGCGCGAGGTCGTGTTGCAATGGCGCGACCTGCCCGACGCCGAGTTTGACACCCGCTTCGCGGCGGCGAGCCCGCGCGCGCATCCCGAGATCGGCGGGACGACGCTGCCCGATGGCACTCGCTGGTACACACTCTCGGGTTTTGACAGCGACCCTATGGGTAAGGACGCCAAAGCTCTGGTGCCGCTGATCGCGAGCATGAAGGCCGATACCGCAGGGCTCGCGGCGGCGCCGCGCATCGTGCTCGACCTGCGCGGCAACAATGGCGGCTCGTCCGACTGGTCGAGACAGGTTGCGACGATCCTATGGGGCGCCGCTGCGATTCGGAGGCTGCCATCGGATAGCGAGGCGGTCGACTGGCGCGTTTCGCCAGGCAATCTTGCGACGATCGACGGCTATCGCTCCGCCTGGCGAGCGGCGCCGGACGCTTCGCCCGAGGCGATGCGCTGGGGGGATCGTGTCTCTGCGGGGCTCAACAGCGCGCTCGCGCGCGGCGACGCGCTGTGGCGGGAGGCCGACGATGAGGCCGCGGCGCCGCCCACCGATATCACGGCTCCCGTGCTGCCGCCGAAGGGCCGGGTGTACGTGCTGACCGACCTCGGCTGCGCGTCCGCCTGCCTCGACGCGGTTGACCTGTGGACTGCGCTCGGCGCGGTGCAGATCGGGCAGGAGACGGGCGCCGACTCGCTCTATATGGACATCCGCCGCGTCCCCCTGCCGAGCGGCTTCGCGCAGGCGATCGTGCCGATGAAGGTCTATCGCGGCCGCAAGCGCGGATCGAACGTCCCTGCGGTGCCGGTTCACCGTTACACCGGCGACATGCGCGACACTCCCGCGCTGCAACGATGGGTCGCGAGCCTCTCGTGAGCGCGCTGGACTGGGGCGCCAGGGAAAGGCGGATCCGAGCGCTGCGAATGCCATAATTTGCCCGGGCGAGGTGGCGCGCGGTCGACGGATCGGTGCGCGATAGCCAAGTGTAGCCGAGCTGGAACGCTCGGTCGCTCTCTACGCAGTCGGGCCCTATCGGAATGGCCGGCCCGACGAGCGGCAAAGCGAGGGCTGCTCTCCCGCACTCGCCGCCACTGCGCTATCGCGCGGCAATGGCTAGGAAGAAGCGCTACCTGACCGCGACGATGGCCGACGGCTATGTAAAGACAATAGGCCCCACGGCTGCGCCTTTCACCCATTACTGGCGTATCGTCGCGCATCTTCACAATGGCAGGACCGAGGTGTTCTGGGGTCACACAGCATCCGCAAAGGAGGCGGCCAGCAAGAAGGCCTTACTGGAAGAAGCGGCGAAGCGGCACGGATGGAGGCGTTTCGACTTTGAGGTCGTCGAACTTGAAGAGCATTCCCGCTTCCTCAGCAACGAACCTATTTAGCGCTAGTCGGCCGTTCGGGATCTCACCTGACCGAGCGCATCAGCCAATTAGATGGGCGGCTTCGACCCAATGTCGGTCATTGAAGCCTGCTGACCTTGCTCCAGAAGCGGACGCTCATCAATGCGAAGGCATGCAGCCCCGGCCGCTATGCCTTGTCCTGCGTTGAAGAGCCCATGACGACGTTCCGCATCGCTTGCAGCGTCGCGTCGCTGACGTGGTGCTCCATTCCCTCAGAGTCGATCGCGGCGATTTCCGGATCGATCCCCAATGCGACCAGGAAGTCGACCACCACCTGATGCCGCTCGCGCGAGCGGGTGGCGAGCGCCTTGCCGGCGTCCGTGAGAAACAACGCACGGTAGCGGCGGTTCTGCACCAGCCCGAGGCTCTTCAGCCGCTGGATGATCTTCGCGACCGTCGGCTGGGTCACCCCCATGTGCTGCGCTAGATCGATCACCCGAGCTTCGCCGCGCTCCTCGATCAGATCGCCGATCAGCTCGACATAATCCTCCGCCATCTCGCTGGCATGGGCCTCGCGGGTGGCGCGAAACGCCGCGGCACGGCGGACGGCGGTATCATCGGCCATTGGCGCACCTCCTGCTCCTGTTTGCGCTTCTGCCAGCCGAAGTGCTCGCTGACCAGTCAGCTTGACATATTAGCTATGGCTAAAACAGATAGCCGAGCTGTTTATGGGGTGCCATCATGTCATGCGCAATCGTCTGTTCGTTGCTCCTTTTCGGCGCGAACACGCTGCCGATCGATGAAGGCCGCTCATCCGCTCCAGACCTGCATAAGGCAGCAACGCAGCCTACCGACGATCCGTCAAAAGACATCGTGGTGATCGGTCGCGGCGAGCGGCGGGTCGGGAGCGACCGCGCCGCCAGCGCCGGCGCAATATCGGGTGAGGACATCCGCACCCGTCCGCTGCTGCGCGCCAACGAACTGGCAGAAGCGGTGCCGGGACTGCTCGCCGTCCAGCACTCGGGCGGGGGCAAGGCGGCGCAATATTACATCCGCGGCTACAATCTCGACCACGGCACCGATTTCAGCATCTCACTCGACGGCGTGCCGATGAACCTGCCGAGCCACGCGCACGGCCAGGGCTACCTCGATCTCAACGGTCTTATCCCCGAGACGATCGACAGGGTCGAATACCGCAAGGGACCCTATTACGCGCAGGATGGCGACTTCTCGCTCGTCGCGGCGGCGTCGATGCGCACTCTCGATCGCGTCGAACGGCCGATGGTGGCGATACAGGGCGGCAGCTACGGCTATGGTCGCTTGGTCGCGGTCGGCTCAGAGCAGTTGGGGGGCGGTGACCTGCTGCTCGCGGGCGAGCTGACGATCAACAATGGCGTGTGGGCGTTGCCCGAGCGGCTGCGCCACGCGTCAGCCTTCGCCAAATACACGATCGACACCGCGCTCGGCACCGTCCGCGCGAGCCTGTCCGACTACAACGCGACCTGGCAGCCGACCGAGCAGATTCCGGTGCGCGCGATCGGCACACTGGTACCCGACCGGTTCGGCACGCTCGATCCATACCTGCGCGGCGAGACGCAGCGGCAGATCGCGACGATCGGCCTCACGAGCGAGCGGACCGACGTGACGCTCTACGCGCAACGCTACCTCTTCGACCTCGTCTCTAACTTCACCTTCTTCCTTGCCGACCCAGTTCGCGGCGACGAACTCGAGCAGGCGGAGCGCCGCTGGACCTTTGGTGGTCGGGTGCAGCACCGCATAGCGCTCGGTACGGCGTGGCAGATCACCGTCGGCGCCGATGCTCGCGCCGACCGGATCGATGACCTGGGTCTCTACCATACCGAGCGTGGCCACCGGATCGGCACCACCAGCCTTGTCGACGTCAGCGAAACTGCGTTCGCCGGCTATGCAGATTTGCGGTGGCGGCCGATCGAGCGGCTGACGCTGTCCGGCGGGGGTCGGATCGATCGCTACCGCTTCCGCTCGCGTGCGCTTGCGGGAGCGGCGACCACCGGCGCACGGAGTGAAACGGTCGTCACGCCCAAGACCAGCGCGGCGCTGACGCTGGCACGGGGCGTCGCAATCTATGCCAACTACGGCCAGGGCTTTCACTCGAACGACGCGCGCGGGGTGCTCGCCACGACTGATCCGGTGCCGGGTCTCGTGCGCGGCACGGGGTATGAGATCGGCACCCGTATCGAGCGTGGGCCGGTGGTGCTCACCGTCGATCGCTGGTGGACCCGCTCGGCGGGCGAACTGGTCTACTCGGGCGACGACGGCACGGTAGAGCCGTCAGGTGCGAGCCGCCGCCGCGGCTGGGAGACGACGCTGTTCGTGCGGCCGTTCCGATGGCTGTCGCTCGACGCGGTCTACGCGACCAACCACGCCCGGTTCATCGGGGTAACGGACGCCGACCGCATTCCGAACTCGTTGGAGGCCGCGGGATCGCTGGGCGTAACCGCTGATGCGCACGGCTGGCTCGGCGCGTTGCGCCTCCGCTACATCGGCGTTCGTCCGCTGATCGAGGATGACAGCGTACGCGGGCCTGCGACGACGATCGTCAACCTGAGGCTCGCCAAGACGATCGGCCACGTCGAGATCGCGGTCGATTTTCTCAACTTGTTCGATACGCAACGCGCCGACGCCGACTACTTTTACGCCTCGCGACTTCCTGGCGAACCGCTAGACGGTGTCGAGGGCATTCACAGCCGAGCCGCGGAACCCCGGCAAGTGCGCGTTGGAGTCAAGATAACGCTCTGAATCAGATGCGACATTCGGACTGTCATTTCGTTGCCTCAACTTCGGTGGTTCGTTCAGCTAAATATGAAGGCGGTTATCGCACGTTCACGAGGTGAGTGCCGGTGGGCTGCTGGGTAAAGACGCAACGCCGATCCAAGAACCGCTCAATCACCGTCGCCGCGGTCATACTGTGTCGGCTCGGCTTCACCGTGGTAAAAGCGCCGCCGCCGGCGAGGGCGAACGGCAGCAGTAGCTGATCCGCTAGATACGGCCCGGCAAACGCATCGGAAGCGAGATAACCTGCCATTCGCGCCGCTGCCGTCTGCGCGACCCGCTCCGCCGACACGCCGAGCTTGCCGAAGCCGCTGACCACCTCCGTCACTTGCTCGAACGCCGCTTCCAGCAGCAGGATGTTTCCCGGCCCCTGGCTCTCGGGCAACTCACGGACGGCGAACGCGTCTTCCGGCCAGTCGGCGAGCAGCCTCTTCGCCGTCGCGATCTCGCGATCGGCGACGCCGGGCGGGATGGCCGCAAACATAGCCAACGCCGAACAAGCGATCTGTGCTCCTCGCTCGAGGCAGTCGATCGGACGCAGCGGCCCGGGCATGATGTCTACCTCGATCCGCCCGCCGCCACGCGGATAGAAGCCGGGCCGCACCAGCCGCGCGGTGACGGTCGGCCCCATCCGGTTTACGATCGGTAGGAAACTACGGGCGATGAAGTCGAACGGCGGAGCCAGCATGTTGTGCGTGCCGCCTTCGAAAACGAGCCGCGACGGCGCATCAGCGATCGCCAGCGGCATCAGCACCGTCTGAAGCACCAGCCCCGTCGATCCCGCAGTACCGACGGCGAAGTGATACTCGCCCGGGGTGACCCGCCCGGGGCGGAACGTGAACGCCGACGCGCCGACGGTCAGCCCTTCGCATTCCGCTTCGCCGATCGCGCATGCCGCCTCGATCGCGGTGACGTGCTGGCGCATCAGACCCGGCTTCTCACGGCCGCCCCGCACATTGGTCATCCGGAACGATGAACCTGTGACGAGCGCCAGCGCACACGCATTGCGCACCACCTGTCCGCCGCCTTCGCCTTCGGAACCGTCGATCTCGATCATTGTCTGTCTCGTAGTGTTTGGTGTGCGTCAGCCCTTGACGCACACCACCTGCTTCAGCGTGTGGACGATCTCGACGAGGTCGGCCTGCGCCGCCATCACCGCTTCGATCGGCTTGTAGGCGCGCGGACTTTCGTCGATCACGCCTTCATCCTTGCGGCAGGCCACGCCGGCAGTCGCGGCGACGTGCTCCGCCACCGTGACTTCGCGCTTCGCCTGTGTCCGGCTCATCACCCGTCCGGCGCCGTGCGAGCAACTGTCGAACGACTCCTTGTTGCCGAGCCCGCGCACGATGAACGACTTTGCGCCCATCGAGCCCGGAATGATGCCCATCACCCCTTCCGCCGCGCGCACGGCACCCTTGCGGGTGACGAGCACGTTCTGGCCGAAGTGGTTCTCTCGGCGAACGTAATTGTGATGGCAGTTGATCGCCTCCAGCTCCGCGTCGAACGGCTTGGCGATGACGCCGCGCATGGCGCGGATCACGTTCGCCATCATCATCCGCCGGTTGAGCGCCGCATAGTCCTGCGCCCAGCCGACCGCCTCGACATAGTCGTCGAAATGCTCGGTTCCTTCCGGAAAATAGGCGAGATCCTCGTCGGGCAGGTTCAGGAACCACTTGCGCATATCCTGCTTCGCCAGCTCGATGAAGAAGGTGCCGATCGCGTTGCCGACCCCTCGCGAACCCGAATGAAGCATCACCCACACGCGCTGTTCGGCGTCGAGGCACAGCTCGATGAAGTGATTGCCCGTACCGAGCGTCCCGAGATGGACAAGGTTGTTGGTCTTGCCCAGCTTCGGATATTTGGCAACGATATGGCCGAACCGTCCGGCGAGCGTTGCCCAGGCTTCCACGATCTCGGCGGGCGGGTCGCCCCACGAGCCCGGATCGCGCTTGCCCATCTTCTTGTCGCGGCCAACGGGCACCGCCCGCTCGATAGCGGCGCGGACGCCTTCCAGATTGTCCGGCAGGTCGCTCGCCATCAGGCTCGTGCGCGCCGCCATCATGCCACAGCCGATGTCGACGCCGACCGCCGCCGGGATCACCGCGCCCTTGGTCGCGATGACCGAGCCGACGGTCGCGCCGATGCCGACATGGACGTCGGGCATCGCCGCGACGTGCCTGAACACGAACGGCATCTTCGCCGCCGACGCGAGCTGGACGCGCGCCTTGTCGTCGACCGGTACGCCGCGCGTCCACATCTTGATCGGGACGCCGCCCTCGACGGTCTGGACATCGTAATTCGCAGTCATGTTCGCCTCCGGTGATCTGTGCTCTAGGGGCGGCTGGCCTATTCCAGCCGCCCCGGCCGCGCCGTCGGATCGATCAATGCCATTCGACCCGACGCAGTTAACTAAGCAGGCGTCGTGCCAATTTGCGGTTTTTACCCCATACTTCGTCCAGGTAGCTGCGATTCCTCGCTTTATTCCTAACATAGCTATGCTGCCGATCCATAATGCACGCTCGATAGTGAGTGACAGGGATACGAACTTATCCTAGCGGATATCCATGAAGCCGCTCGTCGTGATTGGATTTCTCGGTTCCACGCTGGACGGCAGCAAGCACGATGCCTCCCGCTGGAACAAGTGGCGGCCGTCCGTAGGCCTCGCCATGCATGAGGACCTCCGAATCGATCGGTTCGTCCTCATTCACGGCTCTCCCCACCAGCAGCTCGCCGACTTCGTCGCGAAGGACATCGCGTCGGTCTCCCCCGAGACGCGTGTCGAGCCGCAACTGATCGACTTCGCCGATCCGTGGGATTTCGAGGAGGTCTACGGCAAGCTGCTCGACTTCGCCCGCGGCTGGCCGTTCGATCCGGAGACGGAGGACTATCTCGTCCACATCACCACCGGCACGCACGTCGCCCAAATCTGCCTTTTCCTCCTCACCGAGGCGCACTATCTGCCCGGCCGCCTGCTCCAGACGCAACCGCGCCGCGGGACGGCCGAGCCGGCAGGAACGTGGAACACCATAGACCTTGACCTGTCGCGCTACGACAGCATCGCCACGCGATTTGCCGTCGCGAGTGCGGAGAGCACCTCTTTCCTGAAGTCCGGCATCGAGACGCGCAGCGCCGTATTCAACGCCATGATCGATGAGATCGAGCAAGTCGCGACCCGCAGCCGCGCGCCGGTGCTACTGATGGGGCCGACAGGTGCCGGCAAAAGCCAGCTGGCGCGGCGCATCTACGACCTGAAGCGGCTGAAGCACCAGGTGAAGGGCGCCTTCGTCGAGGTGAACTGCGCGACGCTGCGAGGCGATAGCGCCATGTCCGCGCTTTTCGGGCACAAGCGGGGGGCGTTCACCGGCGCCGCCGCAGACCGGGCCGGATTGCTGCGCGCCGCCGACGGCGGCATGCTGTTCCTCGATGAGATCGGCGAGCTCGGGCTGGACGAGCAGGCCACCATTCTGCGCGCGATCGAGGACAAAAGGTTCCTGCCGGTCGGTGCTGACAAGGAAGCTGGGTCCAACTTCCAGCTCATCGCAGGGACCAACCGCGACCTCGGACAGGCCGTCGCTGATGGCCGCTTTCGTGACGATCTCTATGCTCGCCTCAACCTCTGGACCTTCACGCTGCCCGGCCTTGCCGACCGGCGTGAGGATATCGCGCCCAACCTCGATTACGAACTCGACCGCTTCGCCGAGCGTGAGGGCAATCGCGTCACCTTCAACAAGGAAGCGCGCGATCGCTATCTCGCCTTTGCGGGTAGCTCCGACGCGCGCTGGGCCGGCAACTTCCGCGATCTCGCCGCCAGCATCACCCGCATGGCGACGTTCAGCCCCAAAGGCCGCATTGATGTCGCTTGCGTCGAAGCGGAGGTCGCGCGTCTGCACCGGCTATGGTCGACCGGACCAGCGACGGACGATGGGCTGGACGGGGTTCTGCCGCCGGACCGGATCGCCGCGCTTGACGTGTTCGACCGTGTCCAACTGGCCCAAGTCGTCCAGACCTGCCGGCGCAGCCGCTCGCTATCCGAAGCAGGTCGCTCGCTGTTCGCGGCGTCACTGGCGAGGCGCGGGTCGTCGAACGATGCTGACCGGCTACGCAAGTATCTTCAGCGGTTCGACCTGACATGGCAAGAGCTGCGAGCCGAACCTTAACGACGGCCTCTCCAGCGTGTTCATGATGCAGGTTGGCTTACTTCCGGTGACCAAGGCCGTCCGCCTGTTTCCCACCTTCGGTCATTCATTCAGGACCAAGGGAAGGGTGATGCCGGAAATACCCCTTCCTGTCTGCCAGCACAGGCTCGTCCCGAAAACGATCGGGAAACGGGAATCATCCTTTGACGGCGACAGGCTCGATCAGGTCCCAGCGGTGGGCATAGAGGTCTTCGAAGACGGCAACGATGCCATAAGGGTCTGGCCAAGATTCCTCGACGAAGCGGATACCCCGTTACGTGTAGGCAAGGTGGTCACGGGCAAAATCATCTGTTTCGAGAAATAGGAACACGCGACCACCACTTTGATTGCCGATCACCTTGCACTGCCGGTCACCGACAGTCTGCGCCGGTAGCAATGGAGCCGCCGCGCCGTGCGGCGCGACCACGGCCCATCTGGGATGGCGAAACGGGAATAACTAAGATGATGCTGGTCATTGTATGCACGAACCTGAACAGCATCGTTCGTTATTGAAGGCTCGTCCATGTCCCCCCTGTTTACCGGCCTCTCGGCCTTCCCGCTCACACCCGCCGATGCCGCTGACGTCGTCGATACGGACGCGCTGGGGATTTTAGTCGATCGTCTCGCGACCGCCGGTGTCGATTCAATCGGCCTGCTCGGCAGCACGGGGAGTTACGCTTATCTCGATCGCGCCGAGCGCGTCCGTGCGGTCGCGGCCGGCATCGAAGCTGCGGCCGGACGCGTCCCTGTCATCGTTGGCGTCGGGGCGCTGCGGACAAGCTGGACGGTCGAACTGGCCCGCAACGCCGAGCGCGCCGGCGCAAGCGGATTGCTGCTTGCCCCCATGTCCTATTTCCCGTTGAAGCAGGACGAGGTGGCGGCCCACTACCGCGCCATCGCCGGAGCGACCGCGCTGCCGCTTTGCATCTACAACAATCCCGGCACGACCGGCTTCACCTTCTCCGATGCACTGATTGCCGATCTGGCAGCCGTGGCGGGCATAGCCGCGATCAAAATGCCGCTGCCGGCGGACGCGGACTATGTCGCCGAACTGGCCAGACTGCGGGCGATGACGCCGGAGACGTTTGCGATCGGCTACAGCGGTGATTGGGGCGCGACCGCGTCGCTACTTGCCGGGGGCGCAGCCTGGTACAGCGTCGTTGCCGGCCTGCTGCCCGAACCGGCGCTTCGCCTGACGCGAGCTGCTCAGGCGGGACGCCGGGACGAAGCCGAAGCGATGGACGCGGCATTCGCCCCGCTGTGGGCGCTGTTCAAGGCCTATGGGAGCCTGCGTCTCATGTATGCGATAGCAGATCGCCTCTCGCTGTCCGTCGGTGACCCACCGCTGCCGCTCATGAGGGCACCCGACCCGGTCGTTGCCGCGGTCCATGCGGCGCTCGATCGCCTCGGCGTCTGAACCCTCGTCGCCGGTGCGGTCGCGCTCACTTCATGGGCGGCGCTGCGGCCCCGTATCGGGACCGAAGACGGTTCCCGGCAGTTTCGCGATGCAGTCCCCGTTCAGGGGCGCGCCGGGATCATGAAGGAACGCCAGCGTCATCTGCCCGCCGCACCGGTTGAACATCGCACCGTGAGACTGGCCGGGTATCTGCACGAACCGCGCGTTCGGCATGGTGCGGAGCAGGCGACGCCCCCACGCGGGAGGGGTGACGGGATCGAACTCTCCGGCGAGGACGAGGACCGCACCGGCTCGTTCGCCGTCGCGTCAGCGGATGACACGCGCCATGCGGCACACATCTCAGGCGTGGCCGTGCGAGTATCCACGCCACCCAAGCCCAGCGCCGGGGACGTCTGCGAGGCCATCCGCGAAGCCGTCTCGAACGGCATCTCCTCGCCGCACTAGATCGACAGACGTAACCCCCAGTTGAATTTCGACGGAGTCTGCCGGGTCAGCGGCAGCAATCCGGCCAGCCGTCCTTCTGCCGCCTCGCTGATGATCCCCGGCAGGGCAGGGATGGTAGCGGGCTGCTGAAGACCCGCGCCGACGGCTTCGACGATATCGCGACCGCGTAGTATACCGGTCGGTGCCGCGACCCCGCTCCGATCGGCGTCGGCGACGAGCTTGGCGAAGCGAGCGTGAAGGTCAGGGTATCGGGCGTCGCACGCCGGGTCGTTCGCGCACCCGGCCAGCAAGGCGTCGATCGCCCGTCGCAGCGACGACGCGGCGGTTTCGTCTTAGTTGACGTCGATCGGCAGGACCGAATCCAGCACGACACTGCGCACCCCCTCGGGGTGGCGTTGCAGCACCGTCTGCGCGAGGCGCGTGCCATAGGAAAAGCCGATCAGGTTCCATTGCCGGATACCCAGCAGCCGGCGGAGATCATCGAGGTCGTCGGCGGCTTCGGCCGAAGTATAGCCATCGAGGTCGACCCCGGATGCAACCAATGCCGCCCGACACCGTGCGACCGCCCCGGTCTGCCTAGCAGGATCCGCATTCTGCGCGCGGAGGACGTTGATATCGGGACAGGCGAGCGACGGGCGAGCGAATGTGTTGCCCCGTCCTTCGAGGAGGATCAGGTCGCGTTCCATCAGGAACGGATTGCCTTTGCCCGTCGTGCGCCCGTCGATGCTGCTCAGGCCCGACCGCCGGGAAGATAGACGACCGGATCGGCCGCGGGAGCGGCGGCCGTGCTGCGAAAGATCATCACCGGCAGGCTGATCGTGCGACTGCGGGCCTTTCGACGGTTTTCCGGCACATACAGGAAGCCACATTCGATCCGCTCGCCGGGCATCACCTTCACGGCGCATTCGGCTTTCTCGAAGCGCGGCGCGGGACGCTTGGCATCGGACGCATGTGCCGCCGTCGCGATCATCATGAGAGCGACGATGACGGGTAGCTTGGCGAGGTTGGTTCGTATGACCATCGTTCCTGGATGCCGTCGTTGCCACTGTATCACATCACCAACACACTTTGGCAAGCGTCAGACGCTTTGCAACCAGTGCGATCAGACCATGAGACGGGTTTGCCATCGTAGCGATGCTCAATACCTCGAACCGTATTGTTATAGTAATACACATATGCGAGGATGACGGCGGGCTTTCTCCTTCGGGGTCATCGCATGAACAAGCTGGTACTGGCGGCTTTCCTCCTGTTCGCGACGCCTGCTCATGCTCAAGTCGCGAGCGACGGATTGGCAGCATTTCTCAAGGCGAAGATGCAGAAGGAGCGCATACCGGCGCTCCAGATCGCCGTCGTGCAACATGGGACGATCGTGGCATCGGCAGCCTATGGCATCGCCGATGTGGAGCATGACGTGCCCGCTACCACGTCCAGCATCTTCTCGATCAATTCCTGCACCAAGGCGTTCACGGGCGTCGCGATCATGCAGCTCTCCGAGGCAGGCAAGCTGCGGGTCGACGATCCGGTTTCCAAATATCTCGATGACCTGCCGCCGGCGTGGCGGGCGATCACGATCCGGCAAGTCCTTTCGCACGTGTCGGGGCTGCCGAACATCATCGATGACAAGGAACATCTGATCGGTGACGGCACGGAGGCGTCGGCATGGGCGGCGGTGAAGACGCTGCCGCTCGAGTTCAAGGCGGGGGCACGATACAGCTATAACCAGACCGGCTACGTCATGCTGGGCCGGATCATCGACAAGCTGAGTGGCATGCCGTTTGCGGCGTTCATCGCGAAACAGCAGTTCGCGCCTGCCGGGATGGTGCATACCCGGTTCGGCGATTCCTCCGACGTCGTGCCCCAGACGGCGCGCAGCTATTCCTATCTCGCCAACACCGATGGCGTCTGGCGGAAAGGCGACCAGCTATTGGCGACCTATGCGACCTTTCCGGGCTATTTCAGGACGGGGGCAGGCATCCTCTCCACGGCCGACGATGTGGCGAAATGGCTGATCGCGCTCCAATCCGGCAAGCTCCTGAAGGACAAGGCCAGCGTCACCGCCTTGTGGACGCCGATCGTGCTGAACGACGGCACCACGGCGGGGACCAACGAGCTGCTCAACGGATCGGGGCTGGGCTGGCCGGTGACGATGCGGACCGACCATCCGGCGGCCGGCCCGATTGGCGGAATGCGATCGGCCTTCTTCGTCTATCCGAAGAATGACCTGTCCGTCGTCGTGCTGACGAACCTTCAGGGTGCCAACCCGGAATATTTCATCGACGAGGTCGCTGCCTATTACATTCCCGGGATGCACGAGGCCGAGGGCTTCGGCCTGCCGCCGGCCGTGAAGGCATTTCGTGCCGAACTGCTTCGCCATGGCTTCCAGCAGGCACCGCGCATATTGCGTTCGATGCAGGCGAAGCCGAGCGAGGCCGAACTGAACGCCTGGGGCTACAAGCTGCGCGAGCAGGAGCAGCCGGATCAGGCTCTTGCCATCTTCAGGCTGAACGCGGCCAATAACCCCGGAAGCTGGAACGCGCATGACAGCCTGGCCGAAGCGCTGGAGGCGACGGGCGACCGCGCCGGTGCGATCGAGCATTTCAAACGATCGCTGATCCTTAACCCCGGCAACGGCAATGCGACCGAGCACCTGGAGATGCTGGAAGCGCCGCGAAGACGGCCAAATTAAGTCGGATCAGGACGACGAGCGGCGCTGCGGAAGTGGCGCGTGGATACCGCAGGATTCCCCAAAAGAACGGGTGATCGGGGTCGGACGCCTTTCCGTTGGAAGCGAGTTTCGGGAAAGCTGGCGGCAATTGCCGACGCGGATTATCGACTATCGTGCTGTCGCCGTTCCGCTCGCCATCGGACGGATAAATCGTTGTGGGAGTCGCCGTCGTTGATCGTTCACCAGGCCACCATCGCTGATCTGGACACATTGGTGCCGTTGTTCGACGCCTACCGCCAATTTTACGAGCAATCGTCCGACCTGATTGGCGCGCGATCGTTCCTGTTCGATCGCTTCGAACATCAGCAATCCATCATTCTGCTCGCCTGCAACGGAAGCCGGGTGGTTGGTTTCGCACAGCTATTTCCGTCATTCTCGTCAGCAAGGCTCGCCCGCACGTTCATCCTCAATGACCTGTTCGTCTCCCCTGACGCGCGCGGCATGGGCGCCGCACGCATGTTGCTGGATGGGGCATGTGAGTATGGCCGGAACGTCGGTGCCACTCGGCTTTCGCTCTCCACCGCCGTCACCAACACGATCGCCCAGTCGCTTTATGAAAAGGCCGGGTGGAAACGGGACAACCATTTTTACGCTTATGGCATCCCATTGATCTGACTCGGAGACGCTTTTCGTTTGAGAACGGGCCGCAAGATGGCCGGGGCGTTCCCATTGAGATGCTAAATCGGGAAAACGCATCGGTGTCAGTATAGGGTATCGGCAATCCGCTGCGGCAATGGTCGATCATAGGCGTCGCCGTCGATCGCGGCCTGCGACAGCGTTCGCAGGATGGCTCCGGCGCTGGGCAGACTGTCCCGCGCGACAATGCTCTCCTGCTTCCACAATCCAGCGCGGATCACGGCGCGGCTGCATTGAAAGAATACACTGTTCACGGTGATTCGGAGTATCAACTTCGGCAGTTGTCCCGCCGTCGCGAAACGGGCGAGCTGATCCGGATTTGCCAGTATCTCCGCGATGCCGTTCACCCGCAACGTCTCGCCGATGCCCGGCACCATGAACAGCAACGCCACACGCGGATCACCGATGATGTTTCGCAGGCTGTCGATGCGATTGTTTCCGCGTCGATCAGGCAAGATCAGGGTTTTGGCGTTTTCAATCTGGACGAAGCCCGCTGGGTCGCCGCGTGGGGTAGCGTCCAGTCCTTCCGGCCCCGCCGTCGCCAGAACGGCGAGGGGCGCAGCTTCGATGAAGGGACGATAGACCGGGTGGATATGGCCCACCTCTTTGATGACCGATGGCGGAGGCACGGTGCCATACAGCGCCTCTAGCTCTTCCACCGTCGTGATATGCCGGTCGTGGTCCATGGCCCTCGCCGCCTGCCTCACCGCTCGATCGTATACTGGGAGTAGAAGAGCGGCAACGGCAATCGCAAGCAATTCCGATTGGGAACCTGTGACGGTAATCCCGCCTCGCCGATTGAGCTGACGGACGCCTGCGAAGTCCGCTTTGCCAAAATCTGTTCCCAAATACATTTTCTCGAAACTGTAAGGTGAAGACGGAGAAACAGGAAAGCTGCGACCTTTCCACATGGCGCGTCTGAGAAGCACGATCCGCACGGTGAGCAGCCAAGATCGACTAGGTCGCTATCCGTTGCCCCGTTGCAGAGGCCCACATGCGGTCATCGGCAGGTCGTTTTCGGTTCCCCAACTTCAGTCATTCACTCATGTCCGCGGAAGGTGATGCACAAGCACCTTCGTGCCCGATGGCCCGGCAGCGCTCTTACAAGGATGGTAAATAAGGAAAGACGGATCGAGGCGACCTAAGCCTCGTCGCCTGTGTCCAACCACCCCGCGCGCGTGAGTAGATCGATCGCATCGTCGATACGACGTGTGGCGGTCGCATTGAGCTGCGCGCGATCGTCACCGATCAGCGCGCGCATCTGGTGGGGGACGAACACCATGTCGATGAACCGGCCCGCAACATCTGATGCTTGCGCGATCCGGTCGGGCATCGCGTCGGCCCCGGCAATCGCCTGAGCGACGCACGTAACGCCGCCATCGCGGCCGATCCGGTCCACCAGCCGGGCGAGATCGGGCATCCGGTGCGCGGTAGTGACAACGATACGCATCAGTGCGACCGCCTCGGGCGTCAACGCATGCTCCAGCAGGCTATGTCCCACCGCGCGCAGTCGGCCTTGGACGCACAGATGCCACGGCACCACGCCTGACGGCACCAGCGTGTGATCCACCATCCGCCGCACCACGGCCGCGAATAGCGCCTCCTTGTTGGCATAGCGGGCGTAAAGACTCGCCTTCCCCGCCCCCGCCTGCGCCACGACCTGATCGCAGCTTGTCGCGTCATATCCCATCCGCAGGAACAGGTCCGTGGCGGCGTCGAGAATCCGGCGATCGACATCGCCGGCTTGGTCGGCGGACGGTCGACCACCGCGTCGTCGTTTGGCTGAATCGGGCTTCGGATTGATAAGCGTTTGCATCGCGCAACCATATAGGCCATGCGCCCGTTGAATGAAACTGAACGGTATAGTTCAGTTTATTGCAGGGGGTTGGTGATGGCGGTGATGACGCTTGAAGACGTGAACGGCCGCGATGACGGCGGGGTCGCGCAGCGGACGATCGCGCTTGCCGGTGCGACGGGCGATCTCGGTGGACGGGTGCTCTCTGCGTTGATCCGGCGTGGCGTGGAGGTGCGGTCGCTGGTTCGCAGCGGAACGCCGGCCACGGCGCAGGATGCCGTGCGTGTGCGGGGCGGAACGCCGGTCCCGGTCAATTTTGCCGATCACGCTGCGCTCTCGGATGCGCTGGCGGGAGCGGAATGTGTCGTCTCGGTCCTGAACGGGCTGGAGCCGGTCATTCTCGATCTTCAGGGCCGTCTTCTGGATGCGGCGGTTGCGGCGGGTGTCCCGCGCTTCATTCCTTCCGACTTCTCGCTCGATTTTACAAAGACCCGCCCCGGCGACAACCGCAATATGGATCTCCGACGCCGCTTCATGGCACGCGTCGATGCGGCGCCAATCCGCGCGACCTCGATTCTCAACGGCGCCTTCGCCGACCTGCTGACCGGCGAAGCGCCAATCGTGCTGCCGCGCTTCGCCCGCATCCTGTACTGGGGCGACGCGGACCAGCCGCTCGACTTCACGACCAAGGACGATGTCGCGGATTATGCCGCCGACGTGGCGCTCGATGCCGATGCGCCCCGCGTTCTGCGGATCGCCGGCGACGTCGTGTCTCCGCGCGACCTCGCGATCCTGATGACGCGGCTCGAGGGCCGAAGGTGGAAGCCGTTCCGTGCGGGTGGGCTCGGCCGTCTCTCGATGCTGATCCGCGTGGCGCGCACGCTGTCGCGGACCAGCGATGCGCCGTTCCCGGCCTGGCAAGGCATGCAATATGTTCGCGACATGTCGAGCGGGCGCGGCAAGCTCTTGCCGCTTGACAAGGACCGCTACGGCAAGACCGACTGGACGCGCGCCGAAGCCGTCCTCGCCCCGACACTCTGATTGCATCTTGCGGAGTCTTGCCATGAGCGACGCCATTCAGCCGTTCCCGATCCACATTCCTCAGGCCGACCTCGACGATGTGGCCGATCGCCTCGCCCGCACCCGCTGGCCCGATGACGGCACGGTGCAGGACGGGTCTCAGGGCCCGCGACCGGACCGCATCCGCGCGCTCGCACGACGATGGCAGGACGGTTACGACTGGCGTGTCACGGAGAACCTGCTCAACGCCTGGGGCAGCAGCCGCACGGTGATCGACAGCCTCGGCATCCACTTTCTGCATGTCCGCTCGCCCGAACCGGACGCGACACCACTGCTCCTGACGCATGGCTGGCCGGGGTCGGTACTGGAATTCCGCAACGTGATCGGCCCGCTCAGCGACCCGCGAGCGCATGGCGCCGACGCGTCGGACGCCTTCCACCTCGTCATTCCCGCGCTGCCCGGCTTCGGCTTCTCCGACAAGCCGACCGAACCGGGTTGGGGCGTCGGACGTACCGCTGCGGCATGGGGTGCGCTGATGCAGCGGCTTGGCTACGGCGATCGCTGGATGGCGCAAGGTGGAGATTGGGGTGCCGCGGTCACGACCGCGCTTGCGCATATGCGCGTGCCGGGCCTCGCCGGCATCCACCTCAACATGGTGATGGTCCAGCCGACACCCGAGGAACGGGCGAATGCGACTCCGGCCGAGCAGCAGATGCTGGACGATGCCGCGCGTTACGACCGCGACTATTCAGGCTATATGAAGCTGCAGTGCACACGACCGCAGTCGCTTGCCTTCGCGCTCGCGGACTCGCCTGTCGGACTGGCAGGCTGGATCTACGCGCTGTTCCAGGACGTCTCGGACAGCAATGGACAACCCGAACGAGTCATTCCGCTCGACCATTTGATTGACGACATCATGCTGTACTGGCTACCGAACGCCGGTCCCAGCGCGGCACGCTTCTACTGGGAAGCGGCGCAGGAGATGGCGAAGGGGATGCCGAGCGCGCCCGTGCCGCTGCCGGCTGGGGTCAGCATGTTTCCCGGCGAGCAGGTGCGGCTGTCCCGCCGTTGGGCTGAGGCGCGCTTTGCCGATCTGCGCTATTTTGGAGAGGCGGCGAGCGGTGGGCATTTTGCGGCAATGGAGAACGCCGAAACGTTCGTGGAGCATGTCCGCGCGACGTTCCGAGCCACATAGCACCCGACGGGCTGGAAGGCGTTTGACAGTTTGCGACTGCGAGGACCCACTTCCGGTCATCCGCGGCCTCTTTTCGGCTCCCCATCTTCGGCCATTCATTCATATTGGCGTTGGAGGAGGTGCAAAGCCTCAGCCCTGCCGGTTGCCCCGCCAGCTTTCCCAAAAAGGATGGTGAAACGGAACGGAAAAGGACTTCACAGAAGCCGGTCGAGCAAATCATGCCCGCTACCGACCCTTGACGGGACCTGCACCGCGCATAGCCTGCTTCCGAACTGATCCTCTTGACTCGGGTAGGGTGCGGCTTTTCCGTTCAATATGGAGAGACTCGGATGCGTGTCCATACCTTTGGCGCCCTTTTCTCGATGACGTTGCTGCTGTCCTGCTCCGATCCGGTGACGACGACCCTAGCGATCGGGGGAGCCGGTCTCACCACGGGCAAGCTGTTGGACAGGATGAGCGACCGCGTGAACTTCTCGATTGGCCAAGCCGCGTCGGCCGGATCCCTCGCGGCCGACGCCGCAGCCAGGAACCTGCTTCTCGTCCTCGAGAACGCACGCACCTCCTTGGACACGGACTTGGACAAGCGCTGGGACAGACTCGACCGCGAGAAGATCGACGGCCTCAGGGCACTGGATCAGGCGGTCGCGAACGTGGACAGATTCGGACAACGCATTCAAGACGTCCAGGAACTGACCTTCCTCGACGCCGGCGGCCTGCTGGACAAGCTTCCGTTCGTGGACAGAGCTTACGCCATCAAGCGCATCGACGGTGCCACCCAGTACTTCAAGCAGAGCGGCTCCTATCGTCTGCTGATCAGGGGCAACCCGTTCGTCCTCGACGGCAGACCCGTCTCAATCTCGATCGGAGGCAGGCGTTTACCCAAGGACGCTCTCGCGAGCGAGCACGACTTCGAGATCGAGGCCCTGGTTCCCACCGAGATGCTTGTATTCGGTTTCCAGGACCGGAAGCTCGGCGTGGCGCCACTCAGAATCGAGGTCGACGTGCCGACTAAGGCTGCATGGTACCTTCCGTGGAAGAAGGCGGGGACACGGCACATCAGTTTCGACGTGCCCATCCGGCTGCTGCCCAGGTTTCCCATTGAATACAGTTTCGAGGCGTACTCGTCGAAGCCGGTGATAGACCGTTCGGTGGTGATGTGGATGCCGTCCCGGGTTGTCGTCGCGGGCGGCTGCGGCAAGAGCGGATGCTATGCCTATCACAACGTCTACGCGGACCTGCCGGCCGGCACGGAGGCGACGGGGAAGGTCCGCAACTGCACCGACACGTTCAGCGGCTGGGGTATGTTCGTGCGGCAGAACGGCTTCATCAACTTCCCTTTCCTCAAGCCCAACACGATTCCAAAATACGAGGAGGCGTGCGGTCCGGGGATGAAGGAGGCCGATGCCATCAAGGCGGAGGGAACCAGCGTCCTCATGGTGTATCAGCAGCATTCCCATTCGACGACGCGTAACGTCCAGTATGAAGCCGGATACCACCCCCTGAAGCAGGAGAGCGTAGTGAAACAGATCGGATTGGTCCCGCTGATCCTCGCCGACACAGCGCCGGCGGGAACCGCGGTCGGAGACGAACCGAAGCATTCGCTTCCGCCCGCGTCCCTGATCATGAGCTTCGCAAAGCTCGGTTCGATCGCCAGCTTTCCCGTACCGTCGACCCTGCACGACGCGCGCAGCGACGATGCGCCGCCGCTGAGCACCCGCCCCGTGAAGAGGGGGTATCTCCAATACGGACAGTCCTACGAGGCGCAACTTTCTCCGGGTGCGCACGGTTGGACCCTTCGCGCACGGACGTTCCTCGGCGACGATGTCGTGGTGACGGAGCAGAAAATAGACGCGCGCATCGACGCCGTCTCAAACGAGCAGACGAACTTCAGCAGGGTCGTCGTCACGCCCAAGGTGCCGTTCTAGCGTTGGTCCCGAAGGCGAGTTGGTATCACGGGAACGGAATGTCCGGCAGGCCGATGGTGCCGATCTCGCCCTCGTCCAGGCGCACCGGGCAGATGCCCTTCCCGTCGATGACGCGGACGTGGATCGCTCCTATTCCGATAGTCGTGAACTCCTTGCCGCCTTGGAAAGAGATGCGCTCGCCCCTTGGCTTTCCGAAGACCTTCACCCCCATGCCGACTTCACATCGCCGGTCTGTCGGACAGTTGACCGTCCAATGTCCGACAGCTGCGACGTAGTCGGAGAACCAGGTCCATTGGTCAGTGACGTTCTTGGAACCACTCTTCCCCATGTCGAAAGCTCCGAAGCTTGTCTAGAAGCCGCGGCCCTTGATGCCGAAGTTGTGTGCGTCAGTAAAGAAGCTCTCGTCCTCGAAGATCGCATCGATTTGCTGACACATCTGTCTCAGAGGTGGCCGAGGACATCCGCGATCACTGCGAATGCCGAGACCCATCCGATCACGCCAAGGATCGAGAGCGCCTTGCGGCATCTGCTGCGCGAAACGACCGACATGGTGAGGAGGCGTCTTCGGACCAGTCCCAGAACCACATAGGCGATCAGGAGGATCGCGCTTCCAGCGGTAGGTCAGGCCCGTGATCAATGAATGCGCAATCGTCAACCGGTCGGCGGGGGACAAGTTTTGGGCCTAGATCAGTTCGGCAGTTGCGAATCGCTGGCGGGTGGTGGCGCCCTCGAGCGCGATCCCGGTAAGGACGGCGTGGAGCTGGTCCGGCGACTGGTCGAACGCCGGCATTCAGAGCGGCGCGTAGTCGCGCGCCAGCCTTTCCGCAGGCCAGATGTCGACGTCGAGCTGCCGACATACGTACAGTGCTAGAGTGTCGTCGCCGCCGAGCGCGGCTGCTATCGCGACAGCAAGGCGGCGCTGTGGCTCGTTGAGCCTCTGATGCCATTCCACGACGTCGGGCTCGTTCGAGCGCGTGCAGATTTCCCTGAGGCGGGTCGCCACAGTCGTGGTCTAGCCGATCGCGAGGGAGAGAGAGTCGCCAAGGCGGAAGTCTGTTGTCGCCTGTTTGGCGAAGGCCTTCCACATGCCTGTCCAAGCGATCCCGCTGGTGGCGAGCGCGCTTCGCCTGGATAAACAGGCGGCGGCCGTCTGCCATCTCGACGAGCGCGTCGTCGACCGCTGACGTCGCCTCAACCCTGACCGATTCAGGCCGGTCCTTCGGCGGCCGGGGCCGCTGGTCGAGCATGCGCCCCATGTAGAGGGCCGCGACTTGGCCCTGGTAGCCGACCCCGCCCTGAGTCGCCGCGCCCCCGCCCTCCATCAACGCGCGTCCAGACCGTCCGATCGCCCCCAGCGCTCCAAGATGCGCGTCCTTGAGCCGGCCTTGGCGTCGTCGATCACTTTACTTACCTCGCCGATGTTGCTCAGGCAGCTTCGCGCGCAGGTCGGACAGGTCTAGGTTCATCCGCATGATGAAGTGGTAGGCCGGGGACAGGCGGACATCAATCTCGCGGCGACCGTCCTTTATTGCGTAGTCGCGCTGGATGGCGAGGCTCTGCTCCTTGGTCATCGCGGACCTTTGCCGGCGGGGACCGGTGCAACTCCTCACCTCAGCCGAACTGCGGGACGAGCAGTTCCGGCCACCCTCAGGCCGGTATCGCCGCTATGCTGACATCACGCCGTCCTCGCAATCATCGCGATATTGGCTGTCGCCGGCGCGCTGTTCGCGACATTCGCTTTTTCCAACATGATTCGGACGGATGTTGGAGCATGCCTCTCGTATACTTGGAGCTTGGGTCGCGGAAAGGGAAGCGACGTTTGACCATGCCGATCAAGCCTTCGCCGCCTCCGCTACCGCGAGCATCTGGATTGCTTTGGACACGAGCACCTGGTCAACCTTGCCGAAACTCTCCATCAGCAGAGACGAGCCCTTGTGATCGAGAAGGGTCTCGATGAGTTTGCTCTTCGGCAGCGTGAAACCGGGGTAATGGTCCTTCACGCCGTCTTGAGCCCAGCGCGCCATTTTCTTTCCGTGGCTTGCATCGTGCGCGGTCCCATCACGATTGATCGCGTAGAGCTTGGCGCCATTCTGGTAGAAATGCAGATGGTCTTGGCCGGGCGTCACATGCGCAGTGTGAAAATAGATCATACGACCCTGGCCGAGATCGACATGCTTACGGTCCTCGGTCAGCATGTTGGAGAGGATGAACTGCGCGAGCACGTCGTCAGCGGCGAAGTGATAGAAGGCCATCACCTCGTTCGTGCGATCGCCGTCCTCCACTTGGGCCAGATACTCTCGAAAACCCTTGAGCGGCATGGCCGTTAGTCTCCTGTTGGCGGCAGCAGGCCGCCCGGTGGAAAAATGCGTGGTGCGGGTGAATTCGGTCTCACTTTAGGCGATGATGAAGCAGGCATCAGATGATGCGGTGCGGTCGGTGATGGCCGGTACGCTCTTGTCCCCAGGCTCCAAAGCGAATCGATGTTCGCCAGATAAAGCCTTACGCGATGTTCATTGTCGCTGATGATCGCCTGTAGGAAGGTCTGATGCGGACTGTCTGGTTGGCGATCGAAACTGCCAACTTCAACCGACCACGGATCGTCGAGATCGTCCGCAATGGCTTCGATGGCGTGACGATATACCTGCAGCTGCGCCTCGCCTCCAGAGAAATAAAAGCGCGCGGCGACAATGACGGTCAGAAAGCCCTTCCGTTCGCCGATAAATTGCACGGGCGACAAGAGACCAGCCATGTAGATCCGCTCGATCGCTTCAATGATACGCGTGTCATGGTCTTCGTCCCAGACGACAGCGAAATTATGGATTTAAGGAAGCTGTAAGGGCCGGCGTGTAACGTCGAGCCATTCGACGCATCTGAAGATTGAGTGATGCGTCCCACGGCCAAGTACCCCCACGGGTTCCGACTCGTCGTGCAGACAAGTGAATAAGTTTGAGTATCACGCAACGGTCATGCTCCAACTTCTGTTTCACAGGTTGTCTATGCGGACTCCCCCACGGCAATCCAGCTTTCGGCCAGATCAGCTTGCCAGTGCAGCGTAGTCGTTTGGGGTCATGGACGAAAGACTTTTCTTTGGGATGCTGCAGGACTTGTTTTTCTGTGCTAAAGTACGGCGCACCTCATCTCGGTCTTGCGTTGTCGCGGTTTTGATATCGCAGTTGAAGAGAGGAGCGCTGACGTCCGCGACCACAATCCTTTGGGGACAGCTATTCGCGGTCTTGCTGATCGCGTTCAGTTGCGTCTGGGCGGCACACTCCTTGGCGTATCAGCCGGAGCCGGGCTGACCTTGGTGCTGGATCGCCGACCATCGGGTGTGTCAGCCTTCGCCTTCTTCTTCTGCTAATTCGGCTTCGACGCCTATGCGCCTAAGATCTTCGAGATTGGTGCTGCTATCGCAGCATCTGGTGGCCTCCTTTCGGTTGCCATGGCGATCGCGATGTCCGTCTGGCGGGCGCGGAAAGCTACAAGCGGCGGGTTTGTATATGGGCTTGGACCAGCATTCCAAAGAGCACAGAACGGCAGCTAGAGCGGTTTCCGATCATCTTGCATCATCGGCACGGAGGGGATTTTGGCGCGCCGCAAAGCGCAAGGAGGGCGCGATGCTTTGGCATCGTAACGGACAAGCAACGCCGCGGCGGGTCGAAATCACCCCGCCGCGCAGCGGGTGTCCGAAGGGCGATGACGGTGGTGCAAGATGATCGGAAAACGCTCTAACGACCTGAGCCGACATTTCAGCCTCGCGTCGGAACGACGTTTTTTGGTCGCGAGCTGCCCGGTTCGCTGCTCGGCCACTACCTCTCCGTAGGCCATCGTGGCCTCAGGACAAGCAACATGGAACGTCAGCGCTTCGACCAGCCGTAGTCGTTCGTCGCGCTTGAAACTCAGGGCGCAATGTTGGTGGGAAGGGGGCGCTAAAGGGACGGCAGGTCTGGGCCATCCGTTTCCTTCTCGATCAGCAAAGGCGCATGCGTGACCGTGCGCTGTTCGACTTGACAATCGACAGCAAGCTCCGCGGCTGCGATGTCGTGAACGTGAGGATCGGCTTGGTGCTCGGTGGGCGGGTTCGCACCCGCACCATCGTCGTTCAGGCGAAGTGGGCAAGCGGCAGCGGGCGATGGCGAACCACTTATCTGTGCCAGTTCATGTCACGACGCAGATTGACGTGGCCGAGGTAATAAAGGCGGCGGCAGGCAGCACTCTCGGCGTGATCGCGCTCGCCGCTCTTGTCCTTGGGGCGGTCGCCTACGGCCTCTTCAAAGGCTCCGGCGACAGATACAAGCTCATTGCCTTTTCCCTGCTACTGGTCGGCGCTGGTCTGCTCCTGACAGCGCTGCTGCAAGAGGGGCAGCAACAGGTGAACTCCAAAGAGGACTCCACAATTGAGCAGGGCAACGTAAGCGTCGGCGCTCACGCCGAGCAATCGGCAGCGAACGGCGCGGCAGACGACGCCCTCGGGTCACAACCCGCCGGAAACGAAAGCAATGTCCCGGAAATCAAGCGAACCTCGTCTGTAACTACCGCAGCTTGGGAACCAACGTCTTCCCCTTCGAAGCTCCCGGTCAAGCCCGACGAGACTACAGCCTGGTCAAGCGCGGTTTCCGCGTCAGAGCGCGAAGGCTGGGATGGAATTATCCTGACCTGCGATACTGATCCTCAAGCGCTTGCAACAACGAAGCGGCTTATGGCGGAACTCGACATTGAAGTTGCTGATGTCACGCCTGCTAACAAAGGTGGCTTTGATTCCAATACGGTGATGTATCTGTCTTCCAAGGCCAAGGAGGGTGGCCAAGCGTTCACCGCTATGCTCGGCGCCCGGCTGAACGAGAAGATAACCTGGGCTCAGGCGACGGCAAATGGAGCCGATCCAAACGCGGCAGCCAAGCGGCTGTTTATCTATCTAATCAAGCGGATGCACTCCCGACGCGCCAAATTAGCTTCGTGCTCATGCGGTTTTCGGCTAATCCGCCATCGACCTGATGGTCTAGACGCGAAATCTTCGCCCTCATCGTTAGGCTACGCATGGTATCGAACAATTGACACAATAGCGCAGTAGCTTGTCGGCCCTATTCGGCTCTGTTGAATAGCAAATATTAAGCGCCTTCCTGCTTACCAACTCGATGGCAGGTGAATAGCCGGTTTGGGCAAGAGCGGCCGTTTACATGCCGGTTTTGGAACGGCTTGGATTGGTCGACACCTGCCGAAGGCAGGACCCAGTTGCGGTCATTTATCGCGGCCTTGCCGTTCCCCGAGTTCTGCCGTTATTTCTTCTTGCAAAAGGCGCGCAGTTCACACCCAAATCGGATGACCAAATGCCTGGCATTGGGGAAGAGCAGACGTGGGACCACGCTCGGCGCGATCGTGCGATGAGCGCCGTCTTGGGTCACGGGGAATATCCATTGGTGGCTGGCGGCAGCGGAACGCCATCGGCCATCAGGACGATGGTCGAGCGTTCCTAAATCCAAAGTGCGATGGCTTCGACAGATTTAGCCTCGCTCAAATGCTGCAGCGCTCCCTCGCCGACAACTTGAAGAACGCGCGCTGACGACGTCCGTCCCTTCTGGGCTCGATCACCACCAATGACGGGGGAGCCGGCATTCATCCGTACGCACCGTCGATCCGCAGCGCTCGACCAAAGCCACCAATTCTCCGGTTCTCGTCCCATACCTCCAACGGAAGGTCTCCTTTGGGCATCCATGCACGACCGACCTCGATCGCCGCCGACACGGGCATCGCGGGGAGGATGTTGATTACGTCGGCATCAGGGCGGTCGGCCTTGATCCGGTTCAACAGAAGCCGCAACTTGGTTCTGAATGTCGAAAGGTCTTCCTTCCGCTTGAGTACGTCGTTGTGCGGCCCGGGCGTGGTCAAAGTGGCGCGAACGCGAAGATCGACATGTGGTTGATCTCGCCGACCTCGATGCGCTCGCTAACGCGGCGCGAGATTTGGCGTCGGAGATTGGCCGCCTCCAATGCCAGTAAGCCTGTTCGTCGTCCTCGATCACGCTGCCCTGAAGTGACAGGTCGATGGTCTCGCGACCATTCGCAGGATGACGATCGGGGAGCATGGCGCGCGCGACCTCCTCGTAGGGCATGGTCCTGCGATGCTGCCCCACGTTCGCGGCGTAACGCACGACATGACTCGCCCTCTCGGGCAGGACGCCGGTTCGGATCGACACCCGCCGCTCATGATCGGCCTTGATAGTCAGCAGGCGTTCGACCGGATATTCGTCGACCAGTTCGACGTCGATCGTCTTGTGGTGGACGTGGCAGAGCAGCCTGAGATTGCCCGGGTCGTCCGCGAGGAAATGGCTGAGTTCAGCATCCTCGCGCGGACCGTCAGGCGCGTCGGCGACGATGTGCGCGATGAAGCCGAAGTTTGCGTCCTCCGCTCCGGAGACCAGATCCCCGATCAGATCGACATTGCACATGTGACACCGCCCCCGCGCCGCGTGCCCATATGATCTGCCGCGTCACGTTGCGGAGCCTGTTGCTTCGACCCCGAGCGCAGCCGCCTTCAGCGCCGACGTCACCTAGACATCCTGCGGCGCCGACGCGTCCTGGGCCTGTCCCCGGGATGCACGCCGCCGCCACGCCATTCACCGGACCAGAGCCACTCCTCGAAGTAGAACAGCCAGAGAGCGGTCCACGGTATCATCGTCAGATCCAGCCGCTGATCCGGCGTCCATTCGTAGGCGTCGGGAAGATACAGGCAGATCTGCATCGGCGTTTCGGAGTAGACGTGCGGAATGCGGCGGCCGGCGGCGAGTGCGACAGGTCAGGCGTTTCGATCACGATCCGCGGCGCCGTCGTCAACGCATAGTCCAGCCGCGCGATGTAGCTGCGCCCGAGCGGATCAGGCCTTACCGGAAAACGCCAGGTGAGGCGTTCGCGTCGCAATCGCCCCTCGCCGGTTACGTGGCTCGCGGTACGCAGCGCCAGGTACTGCTCGGCTGCGGTAAGTGCCCGGCGTTCCATCGCTCAGCGGCCGAAGAAGGTGTTCGACCGGACGGGGGCTGACGACGCCCTCGAAGGGGCAGTCGCCGCGACGAGCCCGGCAGCCCCGTACCGCAGCGTCCCCGCCGCCCGTTCGCGAGTGGTAGTATCCCTGATGTGACCGATCGCGACGTCGGCGGGGGTGCCGCCGAGCGCCTTCTCGATCCGCTCGCCGATGAGATCGAGGCCGTCGATCGAGCAGAGATCCGCCAAGTCGGCGGCGAGCGCCCGGTGCCACGAGAAGAAGGAGGCTGCGCAATCCGGGTGATCGTTCCAGCGCTCGGCAAAGTTCTCGCCCGCGATCGTCTCGTTCCAGTTGCACCAGCGGCCGCCTTCGTGACCTATTGTGTCCGGCATGTGCCGCACGACGTCCACGAGAAGATCGTACTCGTTATCGTAGACGGCGTTGAACACGCACCACTCGTAGCTCCGCGCGAGCAGCGTCGTGACGATGACGGAGATCGGCGCGCACTCACCCCTGCGGCGAAATGCACGTCGCGGTGACGCTTGGCGATCTGCACCGCCCGGCGAAGCAGCCCCTTGAACCCGCCCGCTTCGGGATAGGGTTCGACGCTGGCGTTCGCCGCCCGGTCGGCGAACAGTTCGCGCAGGATCTCAAGACGCTGACGTAGGCGGACCTTTCCTGCACATTGCCTCCCGATCCCTCTCCAACACGCGCTTCAGGACGACGAAGTCGGGAACAGGTTACGGAAAACGGCCGCCCCCGGCGGCATCGAGAAGACCGATCCTGCCTTGGCAGTCCCGCCAGACCCTCTTCTCATGTGCGCCAAACGATCCGGACATGCCGGCTAAAACTTTTCGCAATCGATTGTTGTGCACCCTGGCTTATTGCTGATATGCCCCGCTGACGCCTGCGAAGATGGGCATCAGCCATTGAGGATGTCGATGCCCCTGCCCGGTTCGAAGCCACACCTATCGCTACCGCGAATCCTCGAGATGAACCTCGGCTTCCTCGGTCTCCAATTCTCGTTCGGGCTGCAGCAGGGGAATATGGCGCCGATCTACAGCTATCTAGGAGCTTCGGAGGCGTCGCTGCCGCTCCTGCAACTGGCGGGACCGATGACCGGTCTGCTTGTCCAGCCCCTGATCGGTGCGATGAGCGACCGGACCGACAGCCGCTGGGGGCGACGAACGCCGTATTTCCTGATGGGAGCGTTGCTCTGCGCGGCAGGCTTGTTCTTCATGCCGCTGAGTTCGTCGCTGCTGATGGCGGTGTCGATGCTGTGGATCCTCGATGCCGGCAACAACATCACGATGGAACCGTATCGTGCCTATGTTTCCGACCGGCTGAACGAGGACCAGCACCAGATCGGGTTCCTGACGCAGAGCGCCTTCACCGGCCTCGCGCAGATGCTGGCGTTCCTTACCCCGTCGCTGCTGGTCTGGGCGGGGATGAACCAGGACTGGGTCGATGCGCACAACATCCCCTATACGGCGCGGATCGCCTTCATGGTCGGCGCGGCGTTGAGCTTCACGACAATCCTTTGGTCGATCCGCCGGGTTCCCGAACTGCCGTTGTCGGCGGAGGAGAAGCTTCGGATCGCCGCCGAGCCCAAAGGGTTCGGCGCGATGCTGGCAGAGATCGGATCGGCGATCCACGACATGCCCGTTGCCATGCGCAAGCTGGCGCTGATGAGCTTGTTCCAATGGTATGCGATGGCCGCATACTGGGCCTATGTCATCTATTCGGTCGGGCGATCGGTGTACCGCACCGACGTACCGACATCCTCCGGCTTCCATTCCGCGGTGCTGACCAACGGCGAGATGGCGGCGTGGTATAACGGCGTCGCCTTCGTCGCGGCATTCGCGATGGTGCCGCTGGCGAGGCGGATGGGCGCGGCGAGCCTGCATGCCGCCTGCCTGATCCTGGCGGGCGCCGGCATGCTGTGGCTGCCGCACGTCACGGACAAAGCCATGCTGTTTCTGCCCGCGATCGGCATCGGCATCGGCTGGGCCAGCATCATGGGCAATCCGTACGTCATCCTGGCCGGGGCGATCCCGGCGGAACGAACCGGCGTCTATATGGGCATCTTCAACATGATGATCGTGATCCCGATGCTGGTCTTCTCGGGTACGATGTGGCTGTTCTACGACCGATTGCTCGGCAGTGACCCGCGGAACGTCCTGACATTGTGCGGTGTGCTCATGTTCGCGGCAGCCGCGGCGGTCTGGAGCGTGCGCGAGCGCAATGCTCAGGGACTCCCCGTCGGAGCCAGCGCCCGATGATCGTACACAACGGACCAACCACCAGTCTGGTGCTGGAAGCACGTGGCGATCGGCCGCCGGTATGGCGGTGGTGGGGGCCAAAGGTCGATGCCGCGGCCTTGCCGCCGCTTGCCGACGTCCGTCCGCCGACGTCCTTCTCGCTCGACGTGGATCAGCCGCTGACCGTGACGCCGGCGTTCGGCTCCGGCTGGTTCGGATCGCCGGCACTGCGCGCGCATCGGGCGGGACGGGCCTTCGCGCACTGGTTCGAGACCCGGTCGATCGTGGCGAGGGACGACGGGATCGTCGTCACGCTGGTCGATCCGACCGCGCGTGTCACCGTGGTTCAGCGGATTTCCGTCCGCGGTGACGGCATCACGCTTTCGGCGAGCGTGATCAACGATGGCGACGGTGTGCTCGACGTCGAATGGCTCGCCGCGGGAACCCTGCCGCTGCCGGCCGACTGCACCGGCATCCGCAGCTTCCAGGGCCGTCACAACGCCGAGTTCGTCCCGCAGGTCGAACCGATGCCGTCGCACGGCTGGTTGCGCGAGAACCGGCGCGGGCTGACCGGGCACGCCGGGCCACCGGGCCTGTTCGTCATGGGACCGGATGCGGGATGGCACGGCGGCCGCGTGCATGCGGCCCAACTGGCCTGGTCGGGCAACCACCGGCTGTCGATCGAGCGCGACGACGATGGCGTATGGCTGCTCCAGATGGGCGAGGCGCCGGCACCGGGGGAATGCCGGCTCGCACCGGGCGAGCGCTACGACACGCCGGACATGCTGGCGGTATGTTCGGTCGCCGGGCTGAATGGCGCGATGCAGGGCTTTCACACGGCGATCCGCGGCCGCGCGCCCTGGCCGGCAACGGGGATGCCGCCACGCGCCGTGCATGTGAACAGCTGGGAAGGGTTCTACTTCGACCATGACGAGGCGGCGCTGATGGCGCTCGCGGATCGCTCCGCCGCCTTGGGCGTCGAGCGGTTCGTGCTCGACGACGGCTGGTTCAAGGGGCGCGACGACGACACCGCGGCGTTGGGCGACTGGGTGACGGATCGCACCAAATATCCGAACGGGCTGGCGCCGCTGGCGAATCACGTCGTGGCCCTCGGCATGACGTTCGGGCTGTGGATCGAGCCGGAGATGGTCAACCCGGACAGCGATCTGGCGCGGACGCATCCCGATTGGGCATTGCAGGCGGATGGTGTTCCGTTGCTGACGTCGCGGCATCAGCTGGTGCTGGATCTCGGTCGGGCGGAGGTGCGGGACTATCTGTTCGAGGCGATCGATGCCCTGCTGCGGGATCTGCCGATCGCCTATCTGAAATGGGATCACAACCGCGACCTGGCACCCGCGGGGGGCGCGGACGGACGGCCCGGCTATCATGCACAGATCGTCGGCGCCTACGCCGTGCTCGACCGCCTGCGGGTGGGGCATCCGGCGGTGGAGATCGAGGCCTGTGCAGGCGGTGGCGGGCGCATCGACGCCGGTATCGCGGCGCGGACACACCGTTTCTGGACCAGCGATTGTATCGACGCGGTCAGCAGGGTGCGGATGCAGCGGGGGTATCTGCACTTCATGCCGCCGGAGATGATGGGCAGCCATGTCGGCGCCAGCCCGGCACATTCCACCGGGCGGCGACAGGGCATGGCGTTCCGCGCTGCGGTCGCGCTTCCCGGGCATTTCGGGGTCGAGCTGGATCCCGCGACGCTGACCGATCGGGATGCGGCGGTGCTCGGCGAGGCGATCTCGCGGTACAAGACGCTACGGGATCGGCTTCACACGGGCCGCGTCTGGCTGGGCGACGGACCCGACGGGCTGGTCTGGCAGATGCATGGTGACATCGGCGACCTGTTGCTGAGCGTGACGCGGATCGATCCGACGATCGTCCGCCGTCCGCCCGCGGTGACGCTGCCGCCGCTGGCCGGTGCCGGGCCGGTGCGTGTCCGCCTGATCGACCTTGCGAGCGAAGACGGACACCCGCCGCCCGATGCCCCTCTGTTCGCCCGGATGCGGGCGGAGGGCGTGCTGTTCGACGGCGACTGGCTGGCACAGGCCGGTCTCCCGATCCCGATGATGAAGGCGGAGAGCGTCGCGCTGTTCGCACTGGAGACACCATGATCCCGACCGCTCCCTCCCCGGCTTTTCGCGATGATCCTGAAATCCCGACGCCCTGGACCGAGGCGCAGGCACGAAGGGCGGCGGACCAGCCCGCCGCGGCGCTTCCGGTCATCATGGCGACCGATGTCGTGCCGATCATCGCCGGTCACGACCTGTGGGATATGTGGCAGATCGCCGATGCCGACGGCCGGACGGTGATCGTCGAGGGCTGCAGCTGGTGGTTCTTCCTCGCGACGCCGCGGTTCGCCGATCCCGACGACCGGCACGACGCGGCGCGCATCCGGCTGACCAGCCATGGCGCGGACGGCTGGCGCGATCATGGAAATGCCTTTCCGGACGGGTTCACACCGGGCAGCCGCGAATGGTCGGGGTCGGCAGTGCTGGACGACGATGGCGTCACGCTGACGATGTATTTCACCGCATCGGGGCGCAAAGGCGGACCGCGCACCTTCGAACAGCGACTGTTCGAAACGCGCGGGCGCTTCGCCGACGGGCGGGTTGGCTACTGGAGAATGCCGATCGAGTCCATCGCGGCGGATGGCGAATTGTACCTCCGCGCCGACCAGGTGGACGCAGTGGACGGCCGCATCAAGGGCTTCCGCGATCCCGGATATTTCCGCGACCCTGCGGATAACGCCGAATATCTGCTGTTCAGCGGATCGGCGGGCCGGGTCGACGACGTGCATGATGGCGTTGTCGGTGTCGCGCGCCGGGCGAGCAGCGACGATGCGTGGACGCTGGCACCGCCGCTGGTCGAAGCGATCGGCGTCAATAGCGAGCTGGAACGCCCGCACATCGTGCACCGCGACGGCCTGTATTATCTGTTCTGGTCGACCCAGGCGAAGCGCTTCGCCGATGGCCTTGGCGCGCCGACCGGATTGTACGGCATGGTCGCATCCGACATGACGGGCCCCTGGCGACCGCTCAACGGTTCGGGCCTCGTCGCCGCAAATCCGCCGGCGGAGCCGTATCAGGGCTATTGCTGGTGGGTGACGGGCGAAGGCGACGTCATCAGCTTCGTCGATTTCTGGGGGTTGGCCGGCAAGCCGCTGGATGACGCGACGGTCCGCCGCGCGCATTTCGGCGGAACGGCGGCGCCCTGGTTCCGGCTGGCGTTGCAGGGCGATACGGCGACCATCATGGTGCCGCGGTGATGCGACGCCTGTGGCTCGGCCTGCCGTTCGTGGTTCTGGCGATACCGGCGCAGGCGCGGGTTACGGCAGCGCCGGGCGCGCGGGTGTTCCGGCTCGATGGCAACGGCGTGACCTATGCGCTCGGTATCGACGACAAGGGCTATCTGCGATCGATCCACTGGGGCGGTGCCGTAGCCGAGAGCGATCCCATCGTCGTGCCGATCGTCACCGAACCGTCGAGCTTCGATCCGACACCCACCGTGACGGCGCAGGAGTTTCCGGGGCAAGGCGAAGGGCTGGTCACCGAACCGGGCGTCGAAGTTGCGTTTGCGGACGGCAATCGCGACCTCGTCCTCAAATACCGCAGCCACCGCGTCGATGGCGAAACGCTGACGGTCGAACTGGCCGATATCGCGCAGCCCTTCACGGCGACCCTGCGCTACACGATCGATCCCGACACGGGCATCCTCGCGCGCTCGGCGACCATCCACAATGGCAGCCGTCGCCCGGTGCGGGTCGATCAGCTCGCCGCGGCGGTGTTCACGCTGCCGAGCGGCGACGATTATCGTCTGAACTATCTGACCGGGCGGCATGCCGCGGAATGGACGTTGAAGACGGTGCCGGTCACGCCGGCCCTGACGGTGATCGAAAGCCGGCGCGGCCTGACCGGCCATGGCAACAACCCATGGTTCGCGATCGGCAAAGAGGGCAAGACCGCCGAGGAAAGCGGCCCCGTGTGGTTCGGCGCCCTCGCCTGGTCAGGCTCGTTCCGGATCAGCGTCGCCCAGGACGTGCTTGGTCGGGTGAGGATTGCGGCGGGGTACAATCCTTACGATTTCGCGTGGCGACTGAAGCCGGGCGAAACGCTGGAGACGCCGGTCTTCTATGCCGGATATTCGGATCATGGCATGGGCGGCGCATCGCGTACCTTCCACGATTTTCAACTCGCACACATTTTGGCGGACCATGCCCGCGCGAAGCTGCGCCCGGTGCTGTACAACAGCTGGGAAGCAACCGCGTTCGACGTAACGGAATCAGGGCAGATGGCGCTCGCGGAGAAGGCGGCGGCGATCGGTGCCGAGCGGTTTGTGGTGGACGATGGCTGGTTCGGCGCACGTGACAGCGACCGCGCCGGACTGGGCGACTGGACCGTCAACCCGCGCAAATTCCCCAATGGGCTGAAGCCGCTGATCGATAAGGTGAAGTCGCTCGGTATGGATTTCGGCCTGTGGGTCGAACCGGAATCGGTCAATCCCGACAGTGACCTGTATCGCAAACATCCCGATTGGGTGATTGCCTTCCCCGGGCGTCCCCGCACCGAAGCGCGCAACCAGCTCGTCCTGAACCTCGCGCGTGCCGATGTCCGCGCGCATGTCCTCGGCTGGCTCGACCGGCTGGTGAGCGAGAACGACATCGCCTTCCTCAAATGGGACGTCAACCGCCGCTGGACCGAACCGGGCTGGCCCGGGCAGGCACCCGAGGATCAGCAAAGGCTTTATGTGGACTATGTCCGCAACCTGTACGCGATCCTCGATACGCTGCGGCAGCGCCATCCGGGTCTGGAAATCGAGGGGTGCGCGGGGGGTGGCGGCCGCGTCGATCTGGGGATGATGGCGCGGGTCGACGAGGTTTGGCCATCGGACAATACCGATCCATCGGACCGGCTCGCAATCCAGGACGGCTTCACCCGCGCGTATGCGCCCGCAACGATGATGGCGTGGGTGACCGATAGCCCCAATTGGGCGAACACGCGTGTCACCTCGCTCGACTATCGGTTCCTGTCCGCGATGCAGGGCGGGCTTGGGATCGGCGCGAACCTGATCAAATGGCAGGCGGAGGACTTTGCGACCGCGACGAAATGGATCGCTGCCTACAAGACCATTCGCCCGACCGTGCAGCGCGGAAAACTCTATCGCTTGGTAAGCCCCGATGCGTCGGTCTCGACGTCCGCGACGATGTACGTGGGCCGGGATCAGCGACAGGCGGTGCTGTTCCAGATGCTGCATTCATCGATGTGGCGCGACAACCCGGGTGCGATCCTGCCGTTGGGGCTGGCGCCTGAACAGCGCTACAGGGTGCGGATGCTTGGTGGCGGTGCACTGCCGGCAGGCATACCCATGATCGCTAGCGGGCGCTATTGGATGACGCAGGGCATTCGTGCGCCGCTCAAGGGTGATTTCGTGGGAGCGGCCTTCGTTTTCGAGGCGGCACCCTAGGCACTGTCGCGAACGATCAGGCGAGGCGTCATTTCCAGAGACGGTGTGTCTTCACCCTTCATCCGGGCGAAAAGCGCGTCGATCATGGCGGTGCTGCCGATCGCGAGATCCTGGCGGACCGTCGTGATCGACGGGATCATCTGTTCGGTAAAGGGCAGATCGTCGAAGCCGGTGACCCTGATGTCGCCCGGTACGGAAAGGCCGCGTTCGGTCAACGTGCGGATCGTCTGACGCGCTATCACATCAGAGGCACAGGCGATCGCGTCGATCTTTCCCGAAACCCGGTCGAGGTTCGCGGCGATCTCTTCGCCCATCACGTCGGATGCCATGTGCGTGTCCAGCTGGATCGGTGGCGCAATGCCCGCCGCCTGGGCCGCGTCACATAAACCGCGGTGGCGTTCGGTAATCTCGAGTGTGCGGATTTCGCCCATAAAGGCGATGCGGGTCGAGCCCCGGGCGATCAGATGCTCGCCGACCAATCGGCCGCCACCGAAGTTGTCGACGCCGATCGCGCAGTGTCGCTGGCCCGGCACATGACTGCCCCATACGACCAACGGCTGGTAATCCTGTGCGACGGCTTCGATGACGTCGAACTGGTCGGATTGCCCGATGAGCAGGACGCCATCGACCATCCCGGATCGGACCACTCGGCTTAGCCAGTCTTCGGCATCGGGGATGATGCGCGACAGCATGATGTCATAGCCGCGCTCGGTCAGCGCATCGGCAAGATGCCCGAATAGCGTCAGGAAAAACGGGTCGGAGACATGCTGACGGCGTTCGTGACCGAGCGGCACGGCGATGCCGATCACACCCGTACGTTGCGTTCGCAGCCGGCGAGCCATCTGATTGGGTTGGAAATTGTGCTGCGCCGCGAGCGCCTCGATCCGCAATCGCGTTTCGTCGTTCACCACCGTGCTGCCGGCGAGCGCGCGCGATACCGTACCCGCGTGAACACCGGCGAGACGAGCGAGATCCGCGAGGGTTCGAATGGTGACGCCGGGCTTTGCTTTCGTCATGTGGCCAGCACTAACCCGGCGACAATCCAAACAAAAGGACGGAGCACGGCGTTGCCGCACTCCGTCCACCGGGGAGGATCAGAAGCGGTAACGGACCGAGCCCGTGACCGTACGGCCATAAAGAGCGGTATTGCTGAATACGGCGCTGGAGGAGGACAGGATCGGGCTGAGGCTGCCGCCACCACGGAAGCCGAGCTTGTCGAACAGGTTGTTGACGTTGAGGCCCAGCTCGACGCGCTCGACCGGGCGTACCGTCACGAAGCCGTTGACGAAGGTCGACCCCTTGATCGTGTAGAGGTTGAAATCGTCCGACTTGGTGCTGGTCTGACCATTCACGCTAACGCCGAAGGCCACGATCCCGGCGTCGTACGATGGCGAAACGACGAAGAGGAATTCGGGAAGCCCGCCCGGACGATTGCCGACCAGCGCGGCCGTGCCGCTGCTGGTGATCTTGGAATTCGAATAGGTCGCATCCGCGGCAAGGTGGAAGTTGCCCGCGGTGACCCGGCTGGTAAATTCGATACCGTAAGACCGATAGCCGTTCGAGATGTTCGGATCGTTGTTCGGGGCCGGCAGGCTGATGCGGGTGAAGTCGTAATTGTTCTCGGTCAGCGTGGAGTGGAAGCCGGTGATCTCAACCGAATAGGATCCACCGAACACTCCGCCACGCTGCTTCAGCCCGATTTCCTGCTGATTGAGGAAATTGACCGACGTCGATTGGCCTTGCGCGTTCAGCGATCCGTCGGCGTTGAAATTGCCGGACAGTACCCGGCGATCGGCGTTGAAGCGGCCGCCGCGGCTGGCGCGCGCGAACACGCTGGTGCTGGTATCGAAGGCGTAGAGCGCGCCCAGCGACCAGCTGACATAATGGTCCGTGTAGTCGATGTTCTCGACCGTGTTGCTCAGCACCAGCGACGGGATCAGCGCCGATCCCAGCGCATCGGCGACACGCGTCGTCGGCCCGGCGACGCCACCCTGCGCGGTGCCCTCGCCATGTACACTGTCATAGCGGACGCTGGCATCGAGGTTCAGTCCGCCGAGCTCGTAACCGACCTGCAGGAACGGCGCGGTGTCGGTATAGGTCAGGTCGACGCGCCGCGCGCAGCAGCTGCCCCAATTGTCGTTGAACCCCGCCTGGCCCGCGGCAGTCAGCTGCGTACCGGTGGTCGAGAACAGGTCGAGCGGCGCGGCGTTCTCGCCGTTCAACTCGCTGTACTGGCGGTTGACGTGCCAGTCCTGCACGATGTTCTGCTTCATCAGGAACACGCCGGTCGTCACCGTCGCCTTGCCCGGCCCAACATCGAACTTCCCGTTCAACGTCAGGTTGTTGACGAAGTTATTCATGTTCTTCATCAACGTGTTGATGTTCGGATTGGTGTTGACGTAGGTGCCTGTGTACACCTGTCCGACGTTCGGACCCGCGGCATAGCGAAGCGAGCCCACCGTGCTGCCGTTCACGGTCGAACCGATCACGCCGCCCGCGCCTGTGCGGGTCGCAACGTTGATGAACTGGGTGGTGAAATTGCCGTTGATCCACTGATAGCGGATGCTGTCGTCGATCGTGATATTGTCGGTCAGGTCGTAGTGGATTTGCGCGCCGATGCCGGTGACGCGCGGGTGGATGCCCTGTACCTCGGCATTCTTCACGCCGCCGCCATCGTAATCGAGATACTGGAAGCTGCGGTTGTAGATGGAATAGGACGAACCATCGCGACCGTCGAAGGTCGGCAGCGGTGAGAATCCGGTGATCTTCGTGCCGCTATAGGTCGCGAGCGACGGCGTCGTGGTGTTGGTCGGTGCCTGTTCGTCGAGCCGCTTGAAGTTCAGCCGGATGAAGCCGCGATTGTCGGCAAAGTCCTTGGTGAGGTTCGCCTTGATCTGGTAACCCCGAAGAATGTTGAAATTCTCGTTGGTCAGGCCGCCGCCGTTGCGGGCATAGCCACCGACATGGAAGCGCGTCGTATCGTCGATGGGAGCACCGTAATCGAAGTCGACGCGATGTTCACGATAACCGAGGCCGTTGCTGTACGCGACCTGGCCGCCGGCCTTGTCGCCGGTCTTGCTGAGGTAGTTGACGACGGCGCCCGGCGCCTGACTGGAGAAGGTCGAGGCGGAGCCGCCACGGACGGCCTCGACGCGCTGGACGTTCTGGTCGAAGCGCAGCCAGTAATCGTTGTTACCGAAGTTCATGTCACCGAACAGCACGACGGGCAGGCCGTCCTCCTGCAAGGCGACATATTCGGAACCACCGGTCGACACCGGGATGCCGCGTACGCCGATATTGGCATTGCCGCCCGGACCGGCGGTATCCGAAGGCTGCAAGCCCGGGATGTTGCGGAGCACTTCGGCTTCGGAGCGCGGCGTAAAGTTCTGGATCGCTTCCTGGCTGATCTGCGATACCGAGATCGAGCTGCGAAACCGCGAGCGTTCGCCGCTGGTCGCGGTGACGACGATGTCGTCGCTCTGCAGGCCCGCGTCAGGAATATCGCCCGCCTGGGTCACGGTGTCCGCACCGGTGGCGACGGGATTGGCGGTGGAGTTGGTCGCCTGAGGATCGGCGGTCTGCCCTGCAAAAGCAGGAGACGCCGCCAGCATCGCGATCGGCGACGTGCAGGCCAGCAGAACCTTCATCTTCATGGCAATCCCTCCTCGTACGCCCCGCTCCGGGGGCTATGGGATCGCACATACCAGCTTCACAATCGTTTGCAACACATCGTGCAATGGATTGCAGCATGCTTGCATCACATTTTATGCCATCGACCGGGTAAGACGCTGGAGGTAGCTCTCATGGGTCGGCATCGACCGTGCCATCGTCGCCATTGCTTCCGACAGGCGACCGATAAACGTGGTGCTTGCCGCCGCGGCTTTGGAACTGTCCAGCAGAGGGTCGGAACCAAGGGGATGGTTCAATTGGCCGATGTGGACGGCCAGCCAACTCGCGGGGCCGAATAGATCCATATCTCGAGCGATGAGACGGCCGCCCTGGCGGAAATGAGCAATCTTCAGCGCCAGCGTATCGGGTATCGTCATCGCCGCGCAGTCTCTCCACAGCGGCGCATCGTCACGCGACGTCAGCTTGTAATGCAGGATCAGGAAATCACGGATCCGCTCATATTCGGTGATAGCCACGCGATTGTACTCGTCGATCAGTAGCGGACTGAAATCTCGTGTTGGAAAATAGGCGAGCAGTTTGGCGATACCGGTTTGAATGAGGTGTATGCTCGTGGACTCAAGCGGCTCCATGAAGCCGCTTGCCAGTCCGATCGCTATCACGTTCCTGTTCCAGAACGTGCGACGGCGGCCGGTGGTGAAACGCAGCAGGCGGGGCTCGGACAGCGCCTCTCCGTCGAGGTTCGCCATGAGCGTCGCCGTGGCTTCGTCGTCGGAGATATGGCGGCTGCAATAGACATAACCGTTGCCGGTTCGATGTTGGAGCGGGATACGCCATTGCCATCCGGCCGCGCGTGCGGTGGATCGTGTATAGGGCGTCATACCGTCACCCCCTGTGGCGCAAGGCACGGCCACCGCACGGTCGCACGGCAGCCAATGTGTCCAGTCCTCGTAACCTGTGGCCAGCGCCCCGTCGATCAGCAGGCCTCGAAAGCCCGAGCAATCGACGAAGAAATCCGCATCGATCCGCCGCCCGTCCCGTAAACCGACGTGCGCGACATGGCCGGTTTCCCCGTGCAGCGCGACGTCGCCGACCCTGCCCTCAACGCGACTGACGCCACGTGCTTCGGCATAGCGGCGCAGGAGGGCGGCGTAGAGGCCGGCATCGAAATGATAAGCGTAATCGAACGTCGAGGCGACGCTGCGCGGATCCGTCATCGGCGCGGCGAACCGCCCCCGGCTGGCGGCGGCCCAAGCCATCGAGAGATCATCGAGCGGGATCGTGGATCCCGCCGCGCGTGCCGCCAGCCAGTGCTGATGCACCGCGACCAGATCGAACGGTTTGCCGAACGTACCGAAGGGGTGGAAATAACGATGGCCCAGCTTGGCCCAATCAACGAACTCGATGCCGAGCTTGAAACTACCTTTGGTCTCGCGAAGGAAGTCCGCCTCCGCGATGCCAAGCGTGTCATTGAACAGCCTGATCGGCGGGATCGTCGCCTCGCCTACGCCGACGGTCCCGATCTCATCGGACTCGACAAGAGTGATTTGGCACCGCTCGCCAAGGGCATGCGACAATGCCGCGGCGGTCATCCATCCGGCCGTACCACCCCCAACGATCAGAACGGAACGAATTGCAGCATTCGTATCATCCACGCCGCTTACCCCTTCGGTATCCCCTCGTGCGCATTCCGATGCCCATCGAGCCTCACCCATAGACGTCAAAAATTTCTCTGCAATCGAATGCGAAAGGGTCGAATTGCAGACTGGAGGGGTCGAGCGGCGAACCGCACTTCCGTGCGCTGCTTCAGGCCGTCACCGCAGCAACACCCGCCGGGCGTTGGAAAAGATGGCAGGGTCCGACATCGCCCGTCGGGTACCGGAGTATCAGGGACGAAAGTCGATCCTTACGCCAGCGCAGCCGAATAGCGGAAGTCGCGAAGGCGTACCTCACCTTTACCGGCCGCATATATACCGAGCCGCAGACTAAGGAAGCTGCCGAACACATTATGGTGGAACCCCGAGACCTCCATTCGCGTGTCGTGCCGCGTCCAGTTCCGCCCTTCATCGGTAGAGTAGGACTGCGTGACGACATGCTCGTCATTGCGTAGACGAAGGCGCAGCGTCCGCGTCTTATGCGGTTTGCGTGCCCAGCGAAGCTCATCCGAATATTCGAAGAGCTTGAGCGTGTCGGCAGTAAACCCCATCCCGACGTACGCTTTGTGGTTGTAGAACAACAATAGCCCCGCTTCCGCGTCTCCGATGAGATCGAGGGAAATCTCCGCTTCATAGGAACGATCGCCCACGATGCAGGTGAGCGGCGATGAATCGCCAGGCGACGCCCCCGTCGCGCGGATGAGGAGACCGTCGGGCTCGTATCGGGCGCGCCCACCCTCGCCTGCGGCCGGCTCGTGGAAGCTCCATTGTACGCCCATGCGATCACGCGAAAAATCGTCGGTCAGTGCCGGCGCGGAAGGGCCACCCTGCCCTTTCAACGGCTTGGGCATGGGTTGCGACAAGTCGCCGCCTTTTGCCCTGAACCAGCCGTCTGCGGTCCACTCGATCGGCGCGAGCAAGGTCTGACGACCCAGCGTCCTGAACCCGTTCTCGTAACCGTGATAGACCATCCACCAGTCACCACCCGGCCCTTCTACCAGCGTGGCGTGGCCGCGCGACCACCATGGTTCGTCCGTTGAGGTGGTACGCACCAGAGGGTTATGGGGGCAGTGTTCCCACGGTCCGTTCACGGAGCGGGATCGGGCCGCGATGACCATATGCCCCGTCGCCGGACCGGCGGTGCCACCAACAGCGGTAACGAGATAGAACCAGCCATTCCGTCGCAACAGCTTGGGCCCTTCGGGTGCAAAGTTCTCCGTCACCCAGTCATCCGGATAGTGCCATGGCGCATAAGCGGGTTCGAGGACGCCATCCGTCGCCAGGCCATCGGCGCGCAGCCTGATCCGCTTCACGCCATTTGTAAAAAGGTAGCGCCGGCCGTCTTCGCCGACAATGTGCCCCGGATCGATCTGCCCCATTATACCAAGGTCAATGGGCTTGCTCCACGGCCCGCGGATGTCGTCGGCCCAAATCACGAAGATCGACCAGCCCTTCCCCACGGGATCGGCGGGAATGTAGATGAAGTAGCGGCCATCGTGTTTCACCAGATCCACCGCCCAGATCACGCCGAGATTGTCGTGCAACGCCGGGCCGATCGGCGCCCAATTCACCAGGTCGGTCGAGTGCCAGATGACCAAGGCAGGATAGGAATAGAAAGACGAAAACGTCATGTAGTAATCATCGCCATCCTTCAGGATGGTGGGATCGGGATGGTCGCCTGCCACGATCGGATTGCGGAACATGCCATTGCCGAGGTCGGCCTTGCGTTGTCCGTCAGCCCCGACGCCCCAGCGCTTGCCGCTCTCGGCTGATGCCGCGGATGCAGGATCACGGGGGATCGCAGACATAGCAGGCACCAGCGGACCAGCTAGCGCTGCCTTCAACAGGCTACGTCGAGGAAAAGTCAAAGCCGGTCTCCGAGACTGTTTCTTCTTGGCGAGGTAACGTCAGGTTGCGATCACTTCGCCCAGCACGGTGCCGCTGGAGACGGCTTTTGCACAGATAGACGGATCTGACGATTGCACCTGGATGGATTTGAGAGCAAACCGCATTTGACGCATCCGAAATCTTTACGGCGTCAGGTCCGATACCGCAGCGCTTCCAGCACCAGGCTGAAGGCCGGTGAAGGCTGTCGGCGGCTGCCCACCTCGAATTGCTGGCGCGAACTGCGCGCATATTGATCGATCGCGCTTCTCAACGGACGCGCTTCCAATGGCGGGTTTCGGGATGACCCCGAATCCAACTGGATGACCGAGGAGGGGCGTCAAGCTGTCGACCAAGTGAGCCTGAACGAAGGGCTGCCTATGCCAACGGAACTCCCGAAAGCGGTCGGACCGTTCTCCTGAAGAGTTTCGGGCGCCGGTAGGCGTACGAAAGTCCTGGAAGCCCGAACCCGCGGGCCTCAACCGGTGCGCTATGGGGTTTTCGGGTTCAGCCGGGCTAAGCGCCGGGGTGCCACGGTGGGCGCGCGCGATGTCGTGGATGCAGACCGTCCGGATCCAAGCGGCGAAGTAGCTTTTCACCGGTAGATGACCGGCTTTCATGGGACCCGACGGCACCTGCGGCGGAGACCGGCACATGCCCGTCCGGTTCCGCAACCGTTGGCGCTGCGGGTCAGATGGCGAGCAAGCCATGCCGGGTCATGGTATCTGTGTCCCGGATAGAGGTCCCGAGGCGGGTGGCGCGCGAGGCTGGCGCCGACGCTCGAAGGTCTCGATGATGACCATGTGCCCACCACAGCATGGGCATGGCGGGCGCAGATCCGGCGGTTCAATCTCGGCAACGTCTGCGGGCGCCCGTGCGACCCCGAGCAGCCGGCGGACGTGGTCGAGCGTGGTCTTGCGGGTGGCGCCGGCGAGCAGGCCGTAGTGGCGGATGCGGTGGAAGCCCTTGGGCAGGACATGAAGCAGGAAGCGGCGGATGAACTCGTCGGCGGCTAGGGTCATGACCTGCTGCCGTTCGGCACCGGTACGGCGATAGTCCTTGTAGCGGAAGGTGACGCCGGTCTGGTCGAAGCGCAGCAGCCGGCTGTTCGAGATCGCGACGCGGTGGGTGTAGCGCGAGAGGTAAGCGAGCACCGTCTCGGGCCCGGCGAACGGCGGCTTGGCGTAGACGACCCAGCGCTTCTTCCGGACCGGTGACAGGTGACGCAGGAAGGCGCGCCGGTCGGCGAGATGCGCAAGGCTGCCGAAGAAGGCGAGCCGCCCGGCATCGTGGAGCGCCATCAGCCGGGTCAGGAACACGCGGCGGAACAGTTTGCCCAGCACTCGCACCGGCAGCAGGAAGGCCGGGCGTGACGACACCCAGCGGCTGCCGTCCGCCGACAACCCGCCGCCTGGGACAATCATGTGGATGTGCGGGTGGTGGGTCATCGCCGACCCCCACGTGTGAAGCACGGCCGTGATGCCGATGCGGGCACCGAGGTGCTTCGGGTCCGCAGCGATGGTCGTCATCGTCTCCGACGCCGCCTGGAAGAGCAGGCCGTAGAGAGCCGCCTTGTTCTGGAGCGCGACCTGAGCGACCTCGGCCGGCAGCGTGAACACGACGTGGAAGTAGCCGACCGGCAGCAGGTCGGCCTCGCGCTCGGCGAGCCAGGCGCGCGCGGCCGCGCCCTGATACCGCGGGCAGTGCCGATTGCGGCAGGAGTTGTAGGCGACCCGCCAGTGCCCACAGTCGGTGCAGGCCTCGACGTGCCCGCCCATGACCGCGGTGCGGCAGGTCTCTATCGCCGACATGACCTTGAGCTGGTCGAGGCTCAGGTGTCCGGCACGCGCCGCCCGGTATGCGGGACCGGCGGCGCGGAAGATGTCGGCGACCTCGAGCGAGGCGCGCAACGCCCGGTCAGCCGGGCGGACTCTCCTCGAGGGCGCTCGCCGTCAGCCGCTCGAGCGGGCTGGTCACGGCGCGCATCGTGCGAGTCGCGACCTTGGTGTAGAAGGCGGTCGTGTCGAGCCGGGCATGGCCGAGCAGCGCCTGGATGACGCGCACGTCGACGCCGTCCTCGAGCAGGTGCGTGGCAAAGCAGTGCCGCAGCGTGTGGGGTCCGATGCGCTTGTCCAAACCCGCGGCCCGGCCCGCCTCGACGACGACGCGGTGCAGCTGCCGGGCGCTCAGCGGCTTGAGGTAGTGCTGGCCGGGGAACAGCCAGCCGTCCGGGTGCATGACGCCCAGCTGCCGCCCGGCCTTCCACCACGCGCGCAGCAAGGTGAGCAGGCCTGCCGGCAGCATGGCGTTGCGGTACTGCCCGCCCGTGCCGCGCTCGACCCGGAGCAGCATCCGCTCGCTGTCGATGTCGCGCACCTTCAGCGCCGTCACCTCCGACGCGCGCAGGCCCGAGCCGTAGGCGACCGACAGCGCCGCCTGATGCTTGAGGCAGGTGGTGGCCGCCAGCAGCCGCGCCACCTCGTCCTGGCTCAGCACCACGGGCAGCTTGCGGGCGTGCCCCGTGCGGACAAGCCGACGTGCCAGGTCCGGCCGGTCGAGCGCCTGGGTGAAGAAGAACCGCAGCGCCGACACCATGCTGTTCATGGTCGGCACCGGCACCCCCAGGTCGCGCTGCTCGACCTGGAAGCGACGCACCTCCTCGGCCGTCGCCGTGTCGGGTGGACGCCCCAGAAACGTGGCGAACCGGCCGACGTCGCGAATGTAGTTGCGCTGCGTCTCGCGGCCGAACCGACGCATCTGCATGTCCTCGATGAGGCGCTGGCGCAACGGACTGACGGCGATGGGAATGAGGGTCGTCATGGTGGGGCTCCTTCTCGTGGAGCCCCGATGCTCTGCCTGTGACGAGCAGCGCTCAACCGACGCGCTACACCCGCGACGTCACCTCAACCTCGCCCCGCACGACCATCCCGCGGAGCGGGTTCGTGCATCCTCCAAGTCGCGACATCGGCGACCGGCAAGCGGATGCTGGAAAAAAGCTAGGCCTAACCGGCTCTTGCGAGCACGATCGTGCGGCGAAGAGTTTGATCTATGTAGCCGGAAACAAGCGCCGACCTGCTGGCGGAGGTAGCGCGCCACACCATGCGCAATACACCAGACATATCGGTATTCCGGTTCATTCCCTCCCTAATGCCACCCAAGGTAACTATCTTTCGTCCAATCCGGGGTAGGGCTCCGACATCCCCAAATGTGAGTTGGCAGGGGCTTACCCCCTACTTGCGAAGGAAAAGGCCATTCTAGTAGCGCCCGTGCAATAACTGAGCATCGTCGACCAGGCACACAACTTATCCGAGTTCGGGCAAGAAGCCCGGCGTCGTTTTCCCAAGAATGCAGGCTGGCCTCACCCCGAAGCCGAAACCGATCGAAGCTCCAGTCTGAACGACAATGCCCTACGAAGCTGGCGATCATTCGCTTTTGGCCCAGTTCCGGCGATGGTGTCGAGGCGGCCGCGCTCAAGAGCGAATTGCTAGGTACATAGCGGGGTGTCAGGAAGCCGAGGAGAGCCAGAACCGCAAGCAGCGGCAGTCCGAAAATCCTAGTGAAAAATGACATCTTACTCATCGCTCGATGGGTACAAGCACAAGCTTGGTGATCGCTTAACTCAAACCCTAGCGATACGGAGCAGAAGGAGAGAGTCGAGACGATGGTCGAGGATGTCGCGGCCATCGTCGAGCGCCACGGCGTGCACATGCTCTCGCACTACGCCTCGAAGTGGCAATCGGAAGCATCAGATCGCTACGGGTTGCGGATTCACGCTGGCAAAACCGTACGTCCGGTAGTGGCTCGTCAGGGCACGGCCCGAGACGGCGATTTCGGTATAGCCTTCGGGCGTGCCGAGGAACGCGCCGCGCCAGTCTGCGCCGGCGACGGCACCCGTGGTGATGAACGATATGCCATTCAGCTCGATCCGTTCGTAGACGTGGCTGTGCGCCTGGAGAACGGCGAGGACGTCATAATCGCGCAGGATGCGCAGCACCTCGCGGCCGTCGACGACAAAGGTCCAATTGTGTGGCGTATCGAGCCAGGATCCGGGCTCGTAGCATTGCATTGCGGTGACCAGCGAAGCGCGCCGGAATGGTGCCGCCCTCGCCCGTCACTTCGACCGTGCATTTGCCGGCCGGATCGTGCCAGCGGGCGCGCCCGGTCGCCAGCGCTCGATCCCAAATGGGCGAGGCCAGGTCCGGTGCAGGACCGGCCTGCCCGGTCTGGACGGCAGGATGAAGTGCGGCATCGATGCCGGTGTAGAACACCAGCGCCGACCCGGTGAGGCCCAGCACTTCGAACAGCAGCCCCAGGCTCAGCCCCAGCCAGAGGTGGACGCGGCGCACGAGGATGCGTGCGTGTGATGCTGCCGATCGGCGGCGCGCGGTCGTCAGAACCGCGTCGCCAGCGCTACCTCGAACGATCGTGGCGCGCCGATATAGACGTTGGTGGTCGGATAGCCGGAATATTCGCCATAGAAGGCGTCTGTCAGGTTCCGGCCGCGCAGCATCAGGGTCGCCTGGCGGCTGACCGGGAACAACAGGCTGGCATCCAGGACGGTATGCCCGGCGACCCGGATGGTGTTGGCGGTGTCGGTGTAGAAGGCGCTGGCGTGCCGCAGGAAGCCACCCACCGTCACCTTGTCGGCGACCGTGTGAAGCGCCGAGGCGTTGACCGTGGTCGAGGGGACGTTGATCGGGCGGTTGCCGCTACGATCGATCCGGACGCCACTCACCAGTTCAGACAGCTCGTCATATTGCGCCGCGGTGTAGGACACGCCGCCCGACAGGCGCAGCGCCTTCACAGGGGTAACGACCGCGGACAATTCGACACCTTGCGAGGATTGCCGCCCGCCTTGGACGGCCAGCGCCGGGTTGGCCGGATCGCGCGTCAGGATGTCCTTCTGTTCGATCCGGTAAGCCGCGCCGGTGACGCTCGCCCGGCCGCCCCATGCACTCGCCTTGAACCCGGCCTCGTAGGCGCGGCCCTTGGTCAGCCGGAACCGGCTGTTGGCGATCGAGGCCAGCAGGATCGAGGACACCGGCGATATCGCGGTCGTATATTGCGCGTAGAGCGTCAGGCCCGGTGTCACGTCCCAAGTCGAGCCTGCCCGCCAAGACACAGGGTTGAAGGTCGGGCTGTTACGGTCGATCGCGCCGCCCACATTTTGGATCGTCGCGCGGTCCAGCTCCAAGTGGTCCCAGCGCACCCCGCCGACCAGCAGCCATTTGGGCGTCAGGTTCAGCGCATCCTCTGCAAAGACGGAGGTCTGCTTCAGCTTGGAGTCGAAGGTGACGTTGCCGGCAGTGAAGATCGCCGTTCCGGTGGGCAGCGGCACGATGGCCGGGTTGCGGACATCCACTGCCGGGAGGGCCGAGGTGGCGGCTGTCTGGCGCAGGCTAACGAAATCGGTGTCATTGTGTTCGATGCCGAGGCTGAAGCGGTTGCGCAGGCCCGCGATCCGGCTGTCATTGCCGATCACCCCGCGCGCGTTCCAGAATTGGTGATCGTGCCGGAAATCCTGATAGGTCTGGCGGAAGCTGCCATTCGGAAATGCCCCGGTGGGCGCAACGAAGGTCTGGCTGTCGGCGAGCAGAAACGCACGCTTCGCGGTGTAACCGGTCAGGTCGAGCGCGAAAGTCCACCCGCTGCCGATCGACCAGTCGAGCCGCGCGCGCACCGTCGTCTCGTCGGCACCGGAATTGGCGCCTTGAGGATTGTAGTTGCGGCGACGAAGGGCGCGATCGGCGACCAGGCCGATCGCGCTCGTCACAGCGTCGGTCGGGCGCAGCGCATATTGACCGGGGATCAGGGGCAGGCCCTGATAGGTGGCGTCGTAGCGATCCTCGAAATGATCGACCGCGACGAGCAGCGAGAGGCGATCACTCGGTTTCCATAGCGCGCTGGCTGTCAGCCCGGCCGAGAAGGTATCGTTGTTATCGACGTCGTAGAGACTGTCCGATCGCTGGTAACTGGCGTCCGCCCGTACCGCGATCGTGGACGATATCGGCAGGTTGACCCCGCCGGCTGCGAACACCGTGTCGAAACTCCCGACCGACAGCAGCGTGTCGAGGTGGCGATCGCCCAGCACCGGCTTGCGCGTAACCTTGTTGATGACCCCGGCCAGCGCGCCCTCGCCATAGAGAACCGAGGCCGGTCCTTTCAGCACCTCGACCCGATCATAGTGCCAGTTGTTGCTGTCGCGTTGGACAACGGTCGATGCCGACACCCGCACGCCGTCCTGAAGGATCGATACGGTGTTGCCGGCGAAACCGCGTAAGGAGACGACGGCGGGGTTGCCCGGCACGTTACCGGCGATCGCCCCCACCACGTCGTTGAACGTCTCGCGCGCGGTGCGCAGGCCGCGAATCTGGAGATCGTCCTGCGTCAGCACCTCGACGCTCGCCGGCGTCTCGCGGATCGACAGTCCGAGCCGGCTATCCGCCTGCGCCTGATCGTCCAGCTTCAGCGGATTGCGCTGGCCGGTGACGACGATCGTCGCATCGGTGCGGTCATCGGCGGTGCCGCGGATTTGTGCCGCGGCCGGGACGGCCAGCAGCAGGCAGGGCGCAGCCGCGCCCGCCAGAAGATGTGTTCGGATCATGGTAATACCTTTGACCGGCCTGACGCCGGGGGCGCGGGCCGCAGTTCATGGTCGCGCCGGATGAAGCGGTGCGGGATGACAGGTCAGAGGTAGGCCGGTGGTCCTCGCAGCGGAGGCCGTAGATAGGTCGGACGTGAGGGTACCCGCGGGACGGTCGCGATCAGGCCGAGGGCAAGGATGAAGACGATCAGTGCCGCGAGCTGAACGGGATCGATCGACCCCAACATCGCGGCCGACAGGCCCGAGAAGGCGCAAGGCATCTCCGCCTTGCTATGATCCTTCGACTTGCCGTGGTCGGTCATGGCACCGTGCATCCCCGACATGGCCATCGTCATCGTGCGCGGCGCGGTGCCCGAACAGATGGTGATGGTCATACGGCCATGATCGCTGTCGATCATATAACCGGTGGGGACCAGCAGCTTCAGCAGCAGCGTCGCGGCGCAAAGCAGCACGGCAAGCTGGCGTTGCGCGAGGAGATGCCGCATGGCCTGCACGGAGAGCTACCTACCGTTGCCGGCAGGTCGTGTCACTTGGACATTCCGTCCTGCTTCCACCACCGTATGGGCCGATGAATCCTAGAAGCTTACGCCTGCTCGCACGAAGACGGTTCGGCCATTGAAGCCGAACGGCGAGATCGCGTTATACGGTTGCGTACCCGCATTGTCGGCGCCGTTCGTACCGGCTGTGACGCTCGCGACCGTCGAGGCGATGTTCTCGTCCGGGTAGACATCGAACAGGTTCTGCGCGCCGGCACTTAGGCGCAACGCACGCGTCGCCTGCCACGACAGTTCCACATCGGTCAGCACCTTGGCCCCGAATTCCTGAATGATGTCGACGTTGGCCGGATTGGCCGCTGCCGCGACCCGCCTCGTCTGATAGCCCGGCGTCAGAATGTCAGCACGCGTAATCGTCACGTTCGTCAGCGCCACCGTCGCCACTTCGCCGTAGCGGGTGTTCATGAGCGATAGCGTCACCAGCCCTCGCGTGTAGTTAAGATCCAGCGTCACCTTGGTGCGCGGCAGACTGTCTGAGAATCGCAGCTGTTGCGTCAGGTCGAACAACGGCGTCGTGATCCCGAGCGCGGCGAGCGGCGCAGGCGTACCGGCGATCCGGTCGAACTCTGTCTTGGTATGATTTCCCGCCAACGTGCCGGTGAACAGGCTGCCATCGTCGAAGCGGTGGCGCGCGTTGACCACGAGATCGATGCCCTTGGTGTCGGTGTCGACCGCGTTGGTGATGTACGAAATCGCGCTGAAGTTGCCGGCGCCGCGACTGACAAGAAAGTTGGTCAGGCGCGTGTCCTGGAAGGTCGAGGAAATCGCGATGCGATCGCGGAGCTTGATCTGATAAGCGTCCAAAGTCGCGGTTATCCCGCGGCCCTCGAACACCAGCCCTGCTGAAAAGTTGTCCGACCGCTCGGGCCGGAGATCGGTCGCACCGACCAGACGGGCGGCAGGGCTGTTCACGGCCGCGACCCGCACAATCGCCTGTGCACCGTTCAGGATCAGGGTGTTCGAGGCGTTATAGCCTTGCTGCGCCAGCGCGGGCGCGCGGAACGCCGTGTTATAGGAGCCGCGCATCGCAAGGCCGCCGAACAGCGCCAGCCGGCCAGCGACCTTGTAGTTGGTGGTGTCGCCGAAATCCGAATAGCTTTCATATCGCACCGCGCCTTCGAGGAGCAGCCGGTTGAATAGGGTTTTCTCGAGTTCGCCATAAACTGCCCAGCTTCGTCGCCCGATGCTGGCACGATCGTCAGGGCCGGCGCTTGGTCCGGGTTGGGCGCCGATCGGTCCTACTGCGCCTGCCGCAGGCCCATCGATGATGCGCACTCCGCCGTCACGGAAACCGTCGATGTCGCCCGAGAAGAGGCGATAGGTCTCCTCGCGATATTCTGTTCCCACGGCGACGTTGAGCGGAGCGTCGTCGCCCAGCGGAATGGCGCGGGTCAGATCCAGGTTACTGGTCCACTGATAGAAATCTGAACCGAGCCGGTAAAAGCGGCGCGGCGAAGCCGTGCCCAGCGTCACGTTGACGCTGTTGTCGTAGAAAAGGTCCTGCGTATTGACGCCGTAACTGCTCGACAGGTCCCACCCGAACCCGGCAAGCTCGGTGCCGCGAATGCCGGCCGCCACCGAAAAATTCTCTAACTGAGAGTCCAGCACCGGCCGATATCCATCAGGGTCGAACGCGCGCAGCGTTTCGTTCTGCCCGGCGCGGCGGAAGAAATACTCGATATCCCCGCCGAGGCGGCTGTAGCCGCCGAAGCTGTACACCTCGACGTTCGGTGCGGCTGTCGTGACGAAGTTGACGAACACCTGTTTGTTGGTGCTCGGCTGGTCGCCGAACCGGAACACGTTGCGGTCGATCGTCGCTTCGCGCGGATCGAGCGTGCCGTTGCCGGGCGTCAGCCCAGTGCCGGAGCCGTAGTTGCCGGAGATCGCAACCGGCCGACCGGCCGCATTGGTACCGAAATACTGCTGGCGGGTGTCGGGGCGGGAGCGGTTTGTGCCTTCGGCCTTCTGGATCGACGCGGTCAGCCGAAAGGCGCCGCCGTCTCCGACGCGAATACCCGACGAAACGCTCGCCTCACCATAGGCGCCGTCGCCTGCCGTGGTGATGCCGCCCGTGACCTGCGCGCGCGTGCCCACCGACCGGTCGAGGATGAGATTGATAACGCCCGAGATCGCATCGGAGCCGTATTGCGCCGACGCACCGTCGCGAAGCACCTCCGCGCGGTCGAGCGCAAAGGAGGGAATCGCGTTGAAATCGACCGACACGTCGCCGCGACCGACCCCGTTCGAGGCGTTCAGATCGGACGAGGTGTGCCGTCGCTTCCCGTTCACCAGCACGAGCACCTCACCTGGACCCAAGCCGCGCAGCGATGGTGGTTGCAGATAATCGCCGACCCCTGACCCGAGCGGACGCGGCGTGTTGAAGCTTGGCACCTCGACCTTGAGCTGCTGGATCAGGTCGACGCGCCCGCTCTGCTGAAGCTGCTCACGGCTGATCGCGTCCACCGGTGTTGCGGAACCGGTCGCGGTGCGCCCGCCGAAGCGGCTGCCGGTCACGATTATTTCGTTCTCCGTCGTATCGGTTGGCTCGGTTGGCTCGGTCGGCTCTGTATCGGCCGTCTCCGCCGGCGTCGTCTGCGCCATCGCCGGTGCGGCCGTAAGCGCCGCGATCATTGCGGTCGCGGCGAGCCGCGGAACCGTGCGTGTCACTTGTATTCCCCTTCCGAACCCTAAGGCTGCATGTCCGCAACCGATGGTTTCTATCAATGATATGTTGCACTGTATCATGAAGGTTGGCAAGTTAGGGGCATGACTGATCGAGCCGAACCCATCCGCCTCCACGACGTGACATTGTTTTACGGCGATCACCGCGTCCTCGACGGTCTGTCACTCTCCATCAGGAGCGGCAGCGTCACTGCGCTGCTGGGTGGGAACGGCGCAGGAAAGTCCACGACCCTTTCCGTGCTGCTCGGTTTCGCAAAAACAGGCGGCGGCGAGGTTTCGGTGTGCGGGATCGATCCCGCTGTGGACCCGGACGGTGCGCGCCGGCAGATCGCCTATCTGCCCGAGAATGTAGCACTCTACGAGCATCTGAGTGCGGTCGAAAACGCGGACTATCTGCTAGCCCTTTCAAGCGAGCGGCAGGCACGTGCCGCTATCACAGACGCCCTTGCCGCAGCCGGCCTCCAGGAGCGCGCCTGGGACCAGCGGCTTGGTGGTTTCTCCAAGGGTATGCGGCAGAAGGTGGCGATCGCGGTCGCACTCCTTCGGCAGGTGCCGGTTCTGCTGCTCGACGAACCGACGTCCGGCCTCGACCCTCGCGCCACCGCCGACTTCAACGCGCTGGTCACGGCGGTTCGTGATCGTGGCACGGCGGTCCTGATGGTGACTCACGACCTGCTGTCCGCGGCTGACGTCGCGGATCGGATCGCGTTCCTTGAGGGCGGTCGGGTGGTGGACGACATTGCGGCAAGCGGTCCGGAGCGCTTCGACGTGCGTGCGCTTCACGCGCGCTTCCAAACCGGCACCGCGGCGATTGCGGCATGAGCGCCGCCCGCCTGATCGCCCGCGACGAGCTGCGCCTGATGGCGCGCAACCGGGTTGCGGTCATCGCCCTTATACTGCTGGTGCTGCTGACCTTGGTCGCGGTGCTGAGCAGTTGGTCGCACCAGCGCGGCATTGCCGAGCTTCGCGCCCGTCATGCGGCAGTTGCCGAGCAGGCGTTCGACGCCCAGCCTGACCGCCATCCGCACCGCATGGTACATTACGGCCATTTCATCTTCCGTCCGCTGGGTGCCCTCGCCGCCTTTGATCCCGGTGTCGACGCCTTCACGGGCAACAGCATGTTCCTGGAGGGGCATCGCCAGAATACCGCCAACTTCGGGGACGTGCGGCAAAGCTCGCTTCTGGTGCGCTTCGGCCAGCTCACCCCCGCCTTCGTGCTGCAAGTGGTCGCGCCACTGCTCTTGATCTTTCTTGGCTATGGCGGGCTCGCACGGGAAACGGAGCGCGGCACGCTCCGCCTGCTGATGTTGCAAGGCGTCTCTCGCGGGCAGGTCGTGCGCGGCAAGCTGCTCGCACTCGGCACGGTGGCCTTGCTGGCCGGCTTGCCGGCGATGATCGGTTTCGTGTTGATCGCGGGACAGCCGGGTGCGCTGGCCTTGCCGATGCTGGTCATCGCACTCGGCTATCTTGCATGGCTCACGCTATGGGTCGTCGCGATCCTGCTCGTCTCCGCGGTGGTCCGGCGCAGTCGCGATGCGTTGCTTGCGCTGGTGGCGCTGTGGGCGGTCGCCGTGGTGCTGTTGCCGCGCGTTGCCCCTGATGTCGCGAGCGCGGTCGTGCCGCTCCAGAATCGTCTCCAGACCGACGTGGCAATTGCGCGGGACCTGCGAGCGATGGGCGACAGCCATAACCCTGACGACCCGCATTTCGCCGCGTTCAAGGCGCAAGTGCTCGCGCGCTATGGCGTAAGCCGGGTCGAGGACCTGCCGGTGAACTACAAGGGCTTGCTGGGCCTGGAAGGCGAGCGGCTGAGCTCCGGTCTGTTCGAACGCTACGCCGGGCAGAGCTACGCCGCGCAAGAAAGCCAGAACGCGCTGGTCGAGGCCGCCGGGATGCTCAGCCCTGCCATCGCAATCCGCTCACTCTCGATGGCGGCGGCCGGCACCGATTTCGCCGGCCACCGTCGCTTTCTCGAGCAGGCGGAGGCGTATCGCTATGCGCTCGTCCAGCGACTGAACCGACTTCAGGCAGACGCGGTCAGCTATGCCGACGACACTGCAAAGGACGCCGGCGCCGACCGCCGCAAGCGGATCGACGCGGGCAACTGGCAGGCCATGCCTGCGTTCGTCTTTGCGGCACCTGACGGCGCCACGCTCGCGAGGGGCGCGGTGCCGGGGCTCGTAATCGTGCTCGGTTGGCTGGCTGTCGCCGCGACGCTGCTCATGCTCGCTACCCGCCAGCTGGGAGCCCGTCGATGAGCCTGTTCGCCCATGAACTCCGTCTGCTCCTCCGGCAACGGCTGACCGTCATCGCTCTCGTACTGCTCGCAGCACTGACCGTCGCCGCACTTGTCGCGGGAATGGCGGAGGTGGCGCGTCAGCGCGCCGCGATCGCCGCCATTCCCGCCGCGCAGGCCCAGGACATCGGCCCGATCGCCGCCTGGGTGGATAAGGAGAAAGACTCCGGCTCGGCCGCCTATTACAGCTTTCATCCGACCTGGGACGCTCCTTCCCCGCTAGCCTTCGCTGCGCTGGGCATGCGTGATGTGTCTCCGTACATCCTGCGGGTGCGTGCCCTGGGGCTGGAGGCGCAGGTTTACGATGGCGATACCTTCAACCCTGAACTCGCACTGCCCGGCCGGTTCGACTTCGCGTTCGTGCTGGTGTTTCTTGCGCCCCTGTTCGTGATCGCGCTCTTCCACGACCTGGTCTCCGCCGAGCGCGAGGCAGGCCGCGCGCGGATGCTGGAGGCGCTGCCAAACGGCGGGCGAGCGTTGTGGCGTAGGCGTACATGGCTACGTCTCATGCTGCTCTGGGCCGCCCCGGCGGTACCGTTCGTGGCCGCAGCTACTATCGAGGGTGTCGGTTTTGATACCATCCTGATCGTGTTGCTCTCGATCATCGCCTATTTGCTCTTTTGGACCGGCCTCGCCGCGCTGGTCGGACGGCTGCGCTGGAGTTCGGTCGCAAATGCCGCGACGCTCGCAGCGTCGTGGCTGGTGCTGGTGTTGGTGGTGCCGACCCTTGCCAATGTCGCGATCAACCAGGCCATACCGGTCAATCAAGGTGCGGAGATCGCGCTGGCGCAACGCGAGGCGGTCAACCGAGCCTGGGATATCCCGCGTGACGACACCATGCGGCGCTTTTATGCGCATCATCCCGAATGGGCGGATTCACCCCCGCTCGGACCCGAGTTCCACTACAAATGGTACCTCGCTTTCCACCAGAACGGCGACGAAAGCGTGGCCGGACGCGTGCGCGCGTACCGAGCCGGCCTAGAGGCGCGCGACGCGGCAGGACGCGCGTTCGGGTGGGTGCTGCCGTCAGTCGGGGTGCAGGCGCTGCTGACCCGCCTTGCGCGCACGGACCTCGATGCGCAGCTGGCTTACCAAGACCGCATCCGCGAGTTTCATGGTCGTCTGCGCACCTTCTACTATGGCTATCTCTTCCGCGATCGACCGTTCGGCACCGCAGACTTCGCCCGCGCCCCACGGTTTATGGATGTCACGTCCGCTGGCGGGAGGCAGCCGTCTCCGGTGATGTGAGCCCGCCTCAGCTGCATGAATATGTCCTTATTGGTGTCACAACCGTCCAGTCGTGACACCAACGCGCAAGCGACCGTTTCCCGCGAGGTTCGGTGTTTCAGACTTCGCATCAGATCGTCTGCGCGAGGAATGACCCGGCCATCCGGTGCAGACCTACTATCTGCACCCGGTTCGTACCCGCCGAGATGAACACGTGCGGGCATCGTTCTTGCCATTACGAACCCGTCGGCATGGAAATATCGAAACCGATGGCCGCCCGGGATAGCGCGTCGATCCCGCGCCAATTATGACAGACCGTCCGGGACCAGGACGGGACGATGCTCGCGATGCTGAAGATTACCGCCGTCGATCACATCGTCTTCAACGTTCGCGACATCGAGGTGTCCGCGAACTGGTATGTCCGCATCCTCGGGATGGCCAGGTACGAGACCCGGTCGGACGCCGGTGAAGGCCGCACCAGCGTCGCTTTCGGCCATAGCAAAATCAATCTTCGCCCCATTGACGCGACGCAGGACAGTTGGTTCACTGGCAAGCAGCCTTGCGTCGGCAGCCAGGATATCTGCTTTCTAACCGATATGCCGTCGGAACGAGTGGCGGCGCATCTTTCCGAAAACGCGGTGAAGATCGAACTGGGACCGGTCGTCAAGCAAGGCGCCAGAGGCCCTATCCATTCGGTCTACGTGCGAGACCCGGACGGCAATCTGATCGAAATCTCGTCCTACGATGAATAGGTTCGTCACCGAACCGCCAAGGCGCGACGACCGACATCAGGCCGGCGTTTGCCCGTTAAGCGATGGGCGGGCCGGGCAGCGGATCGATCGCCAGCACGAGACGACGTTCGCCAGTCGCGCTGATTGGTGGCGAGCGATGGAGAATGGTGGGCGGGTCGAGCAGCAATCGCCCCTTGAACACACTCACCGCGCCGGTCGACACCTCGCAGACGGCATCGGCGGCATCGGCGCGGCACCACTGGGTGCCGGGCCCGATATAGGTGCACAGCAGCCGCAGCGTCACGAAGTCGGCGTGGAAGCGGCGGCAGGCATCGGTTTCGACGACTTCCAGTCGCAGCCGCAACCGATCCTTGCCGATCAGCGCGGCATGGCGCCGCACCAGCAGTCCGATGTCTTCGGCGAGCAGCGTCGCGACCGGATCGGCATAGCCCGCGTCAGCAAGTGCGCCATCGATCGCCTCTCCGGCGGCGAGGTCGAGCGACACATCATCGACCATGTCTAGGTCGAGAAATGCCAGTGCGGCGCGCAGCGCGTCCGGCAGCGACCGCCACCAGATGGCCAAAGCGGCATCGGGCCGCGCAATCGCATCGAGCGAAGAGCGCTCATGGCCGAGCACCACGATGTCATCAGGCATGGCGAGCGTCATTCTGCCGCCTCCGGCTGGCGCTTGCCCCAGCCCGGGAACGGATCGCGCAAGCCGGACCACAGCGTCGGGGTGAAGGCGGCGGCGGGCACGAGGCAGGCGTCGAGTCGCGTGCGAATCCTTGCCTCGTCCATGCCGATGCCGATGAACACCAGCTCCTGCCGCCGATCGCCCCAGCTCATGTCCCAATGCCTGGCGACGAACTCCTCGAACCGGCCATCGTCGGGCCATTGGTGTTTGGGGATCGACGCCCACCAGCGACCCATGCGCGCAGTTTCGGTCTGGCTGCCCGCCACCGCCAGCTCGCCGACCCAGTCGGGGCGCGTCGCCAGCCAGAAATGCCCCTTGGCGCGCACGACGTGATCTAGGCCACCATCGGTCAGGAAGGCATGGAACTTCGCCGGATCGAACGGCGCGCGTGTGCGGTAGACGAAGCTCTCGATGCCATATTCCTCGGTCTCGGGCTGGTGATGGGCATAGCCGTACAGCTCCTTGGCCCAGAGCGGATGGCGCGACGCCTTCCCCTCGTCGAACAGCCCGGTGGCGAGGACGAGATCGAGATCGATGCGGGAATGGTCGGCCGCGACGATCACCGCATCGGCATTGAGGCTGGCGACCAGTTTCTTGACCACCCCGAGCTGCTCGGCCGACACCGACGAGGCCTTGTTGACGATCACCACGTCGGCGAATTCGATCTGCTCGACCAGCAGGCCAACCAGGCTGCGCGTATCGTCCTGGCCCATGCTTTCGCCGCGATCGGCGAGGAAGTCCTGGCTGGAATAATCGGCGAGCAGGTTCACCGCATCGACCACCGTCACCATCGTGTCGAGCCGCGCGACATCGCCCAGCGACACGCCGTCCTCGTCGCGGAACGAGAAGGTGGTGGCGACGGGCAGCGGCTCGGAGATGCCGGTGCTCTCGATCACCAGATAGTCGAACCGTCCTGCCTCGGCGAGCGTGCGCACCTCCGCCAGCAGGTCGTCGCGCAGCGTGCAGCAGATGCAGCCATTGGTCATCTCGACCAGCGCTTCCTCCGACCGCGACAGTGCCGCCTCTCCACCGCGCACCAGGTCGGCGTCGATATTCACCTCCGACATGTCGTTGACGATCAGCGCCACCCGCCGCCCCTCGCGGTTCACCAGGATGTGGTTGAGCAGGGTCGTCTTCCCAGCCCCGAGGAAACCGGACAGCACCGTCACCGGCAGGCGGGTGTCTTGCAGAGTATCGCTTGCCATGTCTGTCTCTTAGTGGGTTACGTTACAACGTAACATTGCCATTAGCTTCGGCGGATGTCCAGTAGCTCTCCGATCACAGGCGATCGCCCGCCTCGCTGGCTCGAGGTGACCGCCTCGATCCAGCGCCTGATCCATTGTCCTTTCCACCAGCCACATCCTTTTTGGGAAAGCGGGCGGGGCAGCGGGCAGGACCAAGGCTAATCACCTCCTGCATTGCGAAAGTGAATGAATGGCATGGGGTGGGCAGCCGAAAAGCGGCCGCGAATGGACCGGACGTGGGTCGTTCGGACCGCCTCAAGTTACCCGATACAGCGCAGCCTGCCGATGTGCCACTCGATCGGCGTCGGCGGGCCAAGCTTGGGCAACAGCGCTCGCCAGCAACATGACAGCTCGATGACAGTTTTTTGCTGACAATTTGCTTACAGCAGCATGCCCAATTAGTTTTCCTTTCGCCTTCGTGACTTAGCACAAGGGATAGCCATAATGTCCGTATCGGATAATGATGCAACCGTCATTATCCGTAGCAGCCGGGCAACACCGTATCTGCTTCCGCAACTACGCTCGTTCCGGTCGTTTACACCGGGCTCGGCACCCTCCTAACTCGCCCGACAGCGAGTGCTGCTTCCGCACAGCGACACGACAATGGGCCGTGTCGCCGGTCCCGCGGATGTCAGGTGGAGTATCTAGCCTTGACCCGAGTTTCCCCGATCCGGACGTCCCTGATGCGCGGCGCGGCCCTGCCCGTGCTGCTGCCCGCCGCGATGATCGGCATGGCGATCACGGCCAGCCCGGCCGCCGCACAGGACGCCAATGCACAGGACACCGCCGCCCCCGCGGCGGCCGCGCCCGACCAAACGGCGCAACCGTCCGCACAGGCGACCCCCGCCACCGGCGCGGACATCATCGTCACCGGATCGCTGTTCCGCCGCACCGATACCGAGACGCCCTCGCCGGTCACCACGCTGACCGCGGACTCGCTCGCCAAGGCGGGCATCACCACCGTCTCCGACGCGATCCGCTCGATCTCGGCGGACAGCAGCGGCTCGATCCCGACTGCTTTCTCCTCGGGCTTCGGCGCGGGCTCGTCGGGCGTCTCGTTGCGCGGGCTGACGGTCAATTCGACGCTGACCGTGATCGACGGGCTGCGCACCGCCAATTATCCGCTGTCCGACGACGGCCAGCGTTCGTTCGTCGACCTCAACACCATTCCCGACGCGATCGTCGACCGGGTCGAGGTGCTCAAGGACGGCGCCTCGTCCAGCTATGGCGCCGACGCGATCGGCGGCGTCGTCAACATCATCATGAAGAAGGAGATCACCGGGGTCTACGGCACCGTCGAGGGCGGCGTGTCGCAGCGCGGCGACGGCGGTGAGCAGCGCGCGACGCTGACGCTCGGCACCGGCCATCTCAAGGACAAGGGGTTCAACCTCTACATCAGCGGCGAATATCAGCATGACGACCCGATCTGGGCGCGCAACCGCGGCTTTCCGCTCAACACCGCCGATCTGAGCGGGATCGGCGGCGACAACAACAATGCCGGGTCCGCGGTCCCCGGCACGACGACCAGCGCGGTGGTCGCGCCGACGACGCAGCTGACGCCGGGCAACGTCCTGTCCGGATCGGGACTGGCGACCGGACCGTTCCAGGTGCTCAACCCCAATGGCTGCACCAGCTCGACGACGCCGATCAGCGGCACCGCCGGCAACGGCTGCCAGCAGAATCTCGTCGCCGATTATGGCCAGATCCAGCCCGAACAGACCCGCTTCGGCGTCACCGTCCATGCGACGGCGCAGGTCAACGACCAGACCCAGGCCTATATCATGGCCTCCTATTTCCAGAACGAGGTGAAGGCGTCGAGCACCGCCGCCAACATTCGCTCGTACAATCCGATCAACACGCAGAACATCGTCCTGCCGGTGCTGCTGAGCAACGGCCAGCTCAACCCCAACAACCCCTTCGCCGCCACCGGCCAGCCGGCGTCGATCTATTACCGCTTCGGCGACATACCGGGCTCGTCGGATTACAAGAACCACGTGCTGCGCGGCGCGGCGGGGATCGACGGCCGGTTCGGCGACGGCTGGGGCTATTCCGTGTCGGCGACGGTCGCGCATTCGTGGCTCGACATCACCCAGAATGGCTATCTCAACCTCACCGCGCTGACCAACGCGATCAACACCGGCAGCTACAATTTCGTCGACCCGACGCAGAACAGCGCGGCGGTGCGCAGCGCGCTGTCGCCGGCGGTGCGGACGCAGGCGACCAGCGACCTCGACATGATCCAGGCGGTGCTGACCAAGGACCTGTTCGCGCTGCCCGGCGGTCCGCTGCAGCTCGGCGTCGGCGGCTCGTTCCGCTACGAGGCGCAGAACGATCCCAACCAGAACCCGAACCTCACCACGATCGGGCTCAACCAATATACCGCCGTCGGCAGCCGCACGGTGGAATCGGGCTATTTCGAGGTCAACGCGCCGGTGCTGACCAGCCTCGAGATCAACGGTTCGGGCCGGTTCGATCATTACGAAGAGGGCTACAACCGCTTCTCGCCAAAGATCGGCGCCAAGTTCACGCCGTTCCGCCAGCTCGCGATCCGCGGCACCTTCTCTAAGGGCTTCCGCGCGCCGAGCTTCGCCGAGACGTCGGGCTCGGTGATCGGCTTCACCACCGCCAAGGCGCCCTGTTCGATCCAGGCGCAGCATGGCGGCACCGTCGCCGCCGACGGCACCTGTTCGGGCGGCAGCGCCTACAACCAGAGCTACTCGATCGGCTTCAACACCGTCGGCAATCCCAACATCAAGCCCGAACTGTCGCGCAGCTTCACCGGCGGCGTCGTCGTCCAGCCGCTGCGCTGGCTGAGCTTCACCGCCGATTACTACAACATCAAGAAGACCGACGTGATCTCGGGCGGTCCGCTGTCGAACCAGGCGCTCGCGGCTTATTATGCCGGCACCCAATTGCCCAACGGCTATTCGGTGACGCCGGACGCGATCGATCCGGCCTTCCCCAACGCGCCGCAACGCGCGCTGTTCGTCAACTCGCCCTTCGCCAATGCCGCGGCGCTCAAGACCTCGGGGATCGACGTGTCGGCGCTGGTCCAGCTCCATCCGAGCGACGACCTGCACGTCACCAGCCGCGCGGAGGCGACCTACATCCTCCACTATCTGTTCAAGCCGAGCGCCGACCAGCCCTACAGCGACTTCGTCGGCACGCAGGCGCCCTATATCACCTCGTCGGGCGCGGGCACGCCGCAATGGCGCGGCAATTGGCAGAACAGCGTCGAATATGGCGCCTATACGCTCACCGGCACCGCTTATTACGTGGCCGGCTACAAGGCGGTCGCCTTCGACCAGTTCGGCACCACCGATTGCAACGGCGGCAGCACCTATGGCGGCAGCGATCCGAACTTCAACTGCCACGTCCGCCGCTTCATCGACGTCGACCTGACCGGCAGCGTCAAGGTCAACGACAAGTTCAACTTCTATTTCAACGTCATCAACCTGCTCGACGCCAAGGCGCCGCTCAACGCGGGCAATTACGCCGCGACCAACTACAACCCGACCTATACGCAGATCGGCGCGGTCGGCCGGACCTTCCGCTTCGGCGCGAACGTCCACTTCTAGGCGACATGGGGCCGGCGCGGACCGTCCGCGCCGGCTTCCGTCACGCGCCGCTTTCGCCCACGAACAGCGTGCGGGTCTCGCCGGCGACCCAGACCTGCCCCGCCCCGTCCTGCGTGACGTGGACGCGCCCGGTCCGCCCCAGCCGCGTGCCCTGCGCGGCGACATAGCCGCCGCTGGCCCGGCCGCTCGCGAACAGCCATTGGCCGACCGAGGCGTTGAGGCTGCCGGTCACCGGGTCCTCGATCAAACCGCCATGCGCGTCGCTGAAGATCGCGCGCACCTCGAACGCCGCTTCGCCGCCGGCGGGGTGCGGCCCGACGATGCCGATGTCGACATGGCTGGGATGATGGCGCACCGGCTCCACCGCCAGCACCGCTTCCGCGGAGTCGAGCATCACCGCGATCCAGCCCGGCCCGTTGTCGACCCAGGCGGCATCGACGATCGCGGCGCGGTCGAGGCGCAGGATCGCCGCCACCGCGTCGATCTCCGCCTCGCTTGGCGTGCCGCCGCGCACCAGCGGCGGCGCCGCGAATGCCAGCCGATCCGCGCCGCGACGGATCGCGACGAGCCCGACGCCGCATTCCTGTACGATCGTCCCGTCCGTCTTCGGCCGGCCGCCCGCTTCCAGCCACGCATGCGCGCTGCCCAGCGTCGGATGGCCGGCGAACGGCAGTTCGTGCGCCATGGTGAAGATGCGGACGCGATAATCCGCGGCCGGATCGCCCGGCGCCAGCAGAAAGGTCGTCTCGGAGAAGTTCAGCCAGGCGGCGATCGCCTGCATCTCCTCGCCCGACAGGCCATCGGCGTCGGCGATCACGGCGAGCGGATTACCGGTGAAGGCACCGGTACCGAACACATCGACGAGGCGGAACGGACGGGTCATCGAGAAGAGCCTCCTGCTGGCGGACGTACCGCGTCCTTACCGCGCGATCACCATGATGCGAAGCGGACGCTGGTCGACGATGCGGCAATCGGCCGGTGGCATCGCCGCCCAAGCCGAGCGATGCCGCGGCCAACAATTCCTCTGTCTGCCATTCCGATCCCGCCGGTAGGAATGATCGCATCGGCCGCGACCAGCGGACGGGAATGACGGGCGACATGTCCGCGACGGGGGAATCATGGCAGTATTTCGATCATCGGCGCCGCACGTCCTGTGCGTGGTCGCGCTCGCCGCCGGCATCGTCGCGGCCCCCGCGGCGGCACAGTCGGTCGCGCCCCAGCCGGATGCGGCCGCGAGCCCCGCACCGTCGGAGATCGCCGAGATCACCGTCACCGCCCGCCGCCGCACGGAAAGCCTCGCCACCACGCCGGTTTCCGCCACCGTCCTGTCCGGCAGCGACCTGCTCCAGCAGAACGTCCGCAGCTTTCAGGACCTGCGCGGCGCGGTCTCCAACCTTGAACTGGTGCCGCTGCTGTCGGGAGGGACGAGCTTCACCGTCCGCGGCATCGGCCAGACCTTCAACCAGGTCAATTCCGACACTAAGGCCGGCTTCTACGTCGACGAGATGTACGTCAGCCGGCAGGAGGGCAACGACCTCTATTTCTACGACATCGCGTCGTTGCAGGTGCTCAAGGGGCCGCAGGGCACGCTGTTCGGCAAGAACACCACTGCGGGCGCGGTGCTGCTGACCACGCAGCGTCCGACCGACCGATTCGAAGGCTATGCGCAGGTTCGCGCCGGCAGCCTGCGCCGCATCGACACGGAGGGCGCGCTCAACCTGCCGCTGGCGGACGGTATCTACGCCCGCGCCAGCTTCCGCACGCAGAGCGTCCGCGGCTTCATCAGGCACGTCCTCGACGACGGGCGCAGCGGCAACGTCAACAACCAGTCGGGCCGGCTGCAGCTGCGCCTCGACAAGGGCGGCCCGCTCACGGTCGATGTGCTCGGCGAGTACAACCGCTCCTCGACCGACGGTGGCGCAACCATCCCGCTCGCCTGCCTGCCTGGCGCGGACTATATCCAGAATTACGATGCGCTGCATCGCGTGCCCTATTGCACCGCTTATCCCGTGCTCGGGCGCAGCGACACCGTCTATGGCGGCGCGACGCTGCTCGCCCCGACCAGCGCCGCGGTCACCGACCTCGCCCGCGGCGGCGACGCCGACGGCGCCGGCCGCTATCGCGGCCTCGGCCCGTTCAACCGCACGACGGCGACGACGCTCAACGGCCGCCTCGGCTACGATCTCGGCGGCGGCATCGCGCTGCACAGCGTCACCGCCTATCGCCGCTCGCGCGCGCGTTTCTACACGCCGGTCAACAACGCCCCCGACGACATCTACGCCGAATATGACGACACTCGCACCAGCCAGTTCACGCAGGAGGTGACGATCGGCGGCACCGTCGCCGACGACCGCCTCACCTTCCTCGCCGGCGCCTTCTACTTCCAGCAGAAGACCCGCTTCCTGCAGGACACCGGCCCCGACTGGATCGATCCGCTCGGCTACGTCTACGATGCCGCGCTCACCTACCGCAGCTACGCCGGCTTCGCACAGGCGTCGTACAAGGTCACGCCGAAGCTCGAACTGACGCTCGGCGCGCGCTACACTTACGACCGCAAGACCGGATCGAGCTACGTCTTCTTCGCCGGCCGCAGCAACACGTTCCTCTACAATGGCGTGCCGACGTCGTGCGGCTATTTCACCGGCGACTTTCTCGGCGGCATCGCCAATTGCGGCGGTGCGCCGTTCACCGCCAGCGGCCGGAATCATTGGGACGGCTTCGATCCCAAGCTCCAGCTGTCCTATCGCTGGTCGAACACCGTGTTCACCTATCTCACCGCGGCACACGGCTATAACGCCGGCGGCTTCAACCAGCAGATCGGCGGCCCGTCGAGCGACGGCCGCTTCCCCTCCTCCTACGATCCCGAGAAATTGTGGTCGTACGAGGCCGGGATCAAGCTCGACCTGCTCGCGCGGCGCGCTGTCGTCAATTTGTCCGGCTTCTACCAGAAATACACCGATATCCAGGCAGGCGTGAACGTGCTGATCGGCAACGTCTCGACCCGGCAGGTGCAGAGCGCCGCCTCCGCACACGAAGCGGGATTCGAGGCGGAGGTGGTGTTGCGCCCGGTGGCGGACCTGACGCTGCGCGGCAACGCCGCCTATCTGACGCAGGGCTACGACAGCATCCGCCCCAATGCGGTGACGCTGACGCTCGACACGCCGGTCAGTTCCGCGCCCAAATATACCTACAGCGCCGCGGTCGCGTACGACCTGCACCTCGCCGACGGCGGCACGGTGACGCCGAGCGTCGACGTGCGCGGCGTCGGCGCCAAGCCCGCCTGCCAGTCGGGCGCGGACTATGTCTGCCGCCTGCCGGCCTATGCCTTGGTCGGCTTCCGGCTCGATTTCGCCCCGCGTGCCGACGGGCCGTGGCGGATCGGCCTGTGGGGCACCAACCTCTTCGACACGGTGACGCAGCAGGCGCGCACCGGCTTCTTCGGCGGCTTCGGCATCGATCGCTTCACCCCCGGCCGGCCCCGCGAGATCGGTGTCGAAACCTCGTTGCGCTTCTGACCCCGTCGATCCAAATCGACGCTCGGGCGTTCGAACCGCCATGAAGACCATCGCCTTGCCCGACGGCACCCACGTTCCCGCGCTCGGCCAGGGCAGCTGGATGATGGCCGAGGACCCCGCGCGTCGCGCCGACGAGATCGCCGCGCTGCGCGCCGGTATCGACCTCGGCCTGACGCTGATCGACACCGCCGAGATGTACGCCGACGGCGAATCCGAACGGCTGGTCGGCGAGGCGATCGCCGGCCGCCGCGATGCGGTGTTCCTGGTCAGCAAGGCCTATCCGCAGAACGCCTCGCGCGACCGGCTGCCGCAGGCATGCGAGGCGAGCCTGCGCCGGCTCGGCACCGACCGGCTCGACCTCTATCTGCTCCACTGGCGTGGCGGCGTGCCCCTCGCCGAGACGGTCGCGGCGATGGAGCGGCTGGTCGTGGAGGGCAAGATCCTGCGCTGGGGCGTCAGCAACCTCGATACCGATGATATGGACGAACTGATCGCCGCGGGCGGCACCGCCTGCGCCACCGACCAGATCCTCTACAATCTCACCCGCCGCGGCCCCGAACATGACCTGCTGCCCTGGCTGGCGCAGCGCGCGATCCCCGTCATGGCCTATAGCCCGGTCGAACAGGGCCGCCTCGCCGCCCATCCCGGCCTGCGCACGCTGGCGGCGGAGAGGGATGTGACGGCGGCGCAGCTCGCGCTCGCCTGGCTGCTGGCCCGCGACGACGTCATCGCCATCCCCAAGGCGGCCACGCTCGCCCATGTCGAGGCCAACCGCGCCGCCGCCGACCTGACACTCACCCGCGAAGACCTCGCCCATCTCGACCAGCTCTTCCCACGCCCGACCCGGCCGGTGCCGCTCGAGATGCTGTGACCGGCGCTCAGTCGCGCGCCAGCCAGAGCAGGCCGTAGCCCGGGATCGTCTCGCCCGCAGGCGCGCCGGTCAGCATGTCGGTGCGGTCGCCGCCGCGATCGATCGGCCGCACGGTGTCGTGGAAATTGGCGAGCACCACGACCTCGCCGCGGTCGATCACCAGCACGCCATCCGCCGTCATCTCGGCCCGCGCCGGTGCCGCAGCGGCGAAGGCGGGGCTCCCAGCGCGCGCCGCGAGCAAAGCGCGGGTGATGCGGAGGAACGGCGCCCCCGGACCGGCGTCGCCGGCCGCCGCCTCGGCCCGGGTCCAGTCCATCGCCGGCCGGTGCAACCAGCGCGCGTCGAGCGCCGCCGCGCCCTCGTCGTCATTGGGCAGGCCGATCTCGTCGCCCATGTAGAGCATCGGCATCCCCGGCAGCGCCAGCAGCACCCCCAGCATCAGCCGATAGCGCGCCAGCGTCGCCGGCCCCTCGCCGCCGAGCAGTGACGCCAGCATGCCGACCGTCGCGACCGGCGCATCGGCGCGCGCCTGGAACGAGCGGCCCTGCGCGTAGCTGCCCTCCCCGGCGAAGAAGGCCGAGCAGTCGCGCAGCACCGCCTCCGGCACGATCCCGCGCAGCGCCGTCCAGATGATGTCGTCGTGGCAGCGCAGATAGGTCAGCCACGCGGTATCCGGCCGCGCCAGCCGCGTCCGGTCGAGCACGGTGACCAACGGCGCCGCATCCCCGGTCGCCAGCGCAGTCCACAATGCCGCCATCGCGCCGTTGTGATAGGCGATCTGGCAGGCGCGGCTGCCGTCCGCCGGCTCCAGATAGGGCAGCACCTCGCGGGTCTGTTCGATCGCCTCGGCGAGCAGCGCGACGCCGGGCGCCACCGCGTCGAGCCCGGCGCGCAGCGCGGCGACCAGACGGTGCGTCTCGGGCAGGTTGCGCGACGCCGTGCCCTGCCGCTTCCAGAGATAGGGCGCGCTGTCGAGCCGGAACACGTCGACGCCGACGTTCGCCCAGAACAGCAATACGTCGAGCATCTCGCGGAACACCGCCGGGTTCGACCAGTCGAGATCCCATTGAAACGGATAGAAGGTCGTCCACACCCAGCCGTCGAGCGCCGGCTCGTACGTGAAATTGCCCGGCGCGGTATCGGGGAAGACTTCGTCCAGCCCCGCCTCCCACGCCGCGACCTCCTCGGCCTGCGCCACGATCCGGAAATAACTGCGCTTGTTTGCATCGCCGGCGAGCGCCGCCTGCGCCCAGGCGTGATCGCGCGCGCAATGGTTGAGCACGCAGTCCATCGCTAGCGCCATGCCGCGCTCGTGCAGGTCGCGGGCGATCGCACGCACGTCGTCGACGCTGCCGAGCCGCGGATCGATCGCGCGATAATCGGCGACCGCGAAGCCGCCGTCGCTGTCGCCCGATTGCGGCAGCGTCATCGGCAGCGGGTGGAGCAGCCGCACGCCCAGCCGGTTAAGCCAGCCCAGCCGCATTTGCAGCCCCGCCAGATTGCGCGCGAAGCGATCGACGTAGAAGCTGTAGCCGATCATGTCGGACGCGCCGAACCAGCGCGGATCCGCCGCACGGTCGCCATCGAGCGTGCGCAGATCATAGGCGCGCGCCTCGGCGGCGGCATCGAGCACCGCGCGCAGCCGGGCCTGCTCGACGGCCCATTGCGGATGATCGCGATACAAGGGATCGAGCAAGGCGATCAGCGCCGCGCCGCGATCCGCCGGGCCGTCGCCCGCCACTGGTGAACCGTGCATGTCCGTCCTCCCGTGCCGCCGGTATCACCCGCTGCGGCCTGCCTGCCCCGATGGTCCGCGCCGCCTTTCACAATCGATTGTGATCGTCAAGCGGAGCGGATATGACGGCGGCCCCGGGGGGAGAGGCGACGATGCACGACAGGACAGGCGGCACGACGGCAGGGCGGCTCGGCGTCTGGCACATCGTCCAGATGAACCTCGGCTTTTTTGGCCTGCAATTCAGCTTCGGACTGCAACAGGCCAATATGGGGCCGATCTACGGCTATCTCGGCGCCGACGAGGCGACGCTGCCGCTGCTCTGGCTCGCCGGGCCGGTGACCGGGCTGCTCGTCCAGCCGATCGTCGGCGCGCTGTCCGACCGCACGGTGAGTCGCTGGGGGCGGCGCACGCCCTATTTTCTGATCGGCGCCATCCTGTGTTCGCTGGGACTGCTGGCGATGCCCTACAGCCGGACGCTGTGGATGGCGGCGAGCCTGTTGTGGATCCTCGATGCCGCCAACAACGTCACGATGGAGCCCTATCGCGCCTATGTCGGCGACCGGCTCGACGCGCGGCAGCGGCCGCTGGGCTTCCTGATGCAGAGCGCATTCACCGGTCTGGCGCAGACGCTCGCCTATCTGTCGCCATCGCTGCTCGTCGCGCTCGGCATGAGCCGCGACGCCGTCGACGCCAACGGCATTCCCGACATCACCCGCATCGCCTTCCTGATCGGCGCGGCGCTGTCGCTCGGCACGATCCTCTGGTCGGTATGGCGGGTGCCCGAACTGCCGCTCGATCCCGCGGCGGTGGCGGCGATGCGGCGCCGGCCGCTGTCGGCGGCGACCGCGCTCGCCGATATCGCGGTGGCGATCCGCGAGATGCCGCTGGCGATGCGCCGGCTGGGGATCGCGATGTTCTGCCAATGGTATGCGATGTTCGCTTATTGGCAGTTCATCGCGCACGGCCTCGCCGCCTCGCTCTACCACACCGCCGACCCCGCCAGCGCCGGCTTCCGCCAGGCGGCGCTCGACGTCGGCCTGCTCGGCGGCTTCTACAATTTCGTCGCCTTCGTCGCCGCCTTCGCGCTCGTCCCCTTCACCCGCCGTGCCGGGCCGAAGATCGTCCACGCCGCCTGCGTCGCGTTCGCCGGACTCGCGATGCTCGCCATCCCCTTCTGCGCCGATCGCTGGACGTTGCTGCTGCCGATGCTCGGCATCGGCTTCGGCTGGGCGAGCCTGATGGGCAATCCCTATGTCATGCTGACCGACAGCATCCCGGCCGAGCGCAACGGCGTCTATATGGGCATCTTCAATATGTTCATCGTCGTGCCGATGATGATCGAGAGCGTCACGATGCCGTTGCTCTACCGCTCGCTGCTCGGCGGCGATCCGCGCCACGTCATCATGCTCGCCGGCGGGCTGATGATCGCCGCCGCGATCGCGACCCTAGCCGTGATCGACAATCGATCGAAGTCATCCCCCGCCAGGGGGAGGTGGCAGGCCGAAGGCCTGACGGAGGGAGAGGACACGAAACCGACGTGATCGCTTACCTCCCCCTCCGTCACGGCTTCGCCGCGCCACCTCCCCCTGGCGGGGGAGGTATTTTCGCCTGAACCCCGAACGTCGATCGCGACCCTAGCCGTCCGCGGGGCCCGCCACGCCGCCGCCTGAGACGGTCGAGCCGCGCACAATCAGCGTGGCGGGCAGCAGGCTCGACGGCGCGGCCCGTCCGGCGAGCCGCTCGAACAGCGCCGCGACCAGCCGCCGCGCGCCCTCGGCGACATCCTGGCGGATCGTCGTCAGGCCGGGCGTGACGTGCGCCGCCATCGCCACGTCGTCATAGCCGACGATCGCGACCTCCTCCGGTACCTTGACCCCCGCCGCGACCAGCGCCTGCATCGCCCCGATCGCCGCCACGTCGGACGCGGCGAACAGCGCATCGGCGCGCCCGCCGCCGCGCCACCACGCGGCCACCGCCGCGGCGGCGGCATCGACCGTCGCCGCCGCCGGCACGATCGCGGCGTCCGCTCCCGCCAGCTCCGCGCGAAAGCCGGCGAGCCGCTGGCCGAATTCGGGCAGGCCGGCATCGCCGACGAAGGCGAAGCGGTGCCGCCCGAGCCCGCGCAAATGGCGCGCCGCGACCCGTCCGCCTTCGCGATTGTCGGACCCGACCGTCGGATAGCCCGCGTCCGGCAGCGCCGCGCCCCACACCACCAGCGGCGGATAGCGCCGCGCCACCCGCGCGATCGTCTCGGCCTGATCCGACTGGCCGATCAGGATCAGCCCGTCGATCTTGCCCGAATCGACCAGCCGGTCGAGCCAGTCCTCGCCCGCCGGCAGCACCCGGCTGAGCACGATGTCATAGCCGTGCAGCACCAGCGCGTCGGCGACATGCCCCAGCAGGCTGAGGAAGAACGGATCGGTGAGATGCTGCCCGACCGCATGGCCGAGCGGCCAGGCGATGCCGATCGCATTGGTCCGCTGCAGGCGCAGGTTCCGCGCCATCTCGTTGGGGCGATAGCCATGCGCCTCGGCGAGATCGCGTACCCGGTTCCGCGTCCCCTCGGCGACCGACCAATGACCCGACAGCGCGCGCGAAATGGTGGAGATCGACAGGCCGCTCAACCGGGCGAGATCGGAAAGGCTCTTGGCACGCATGGCGACGACTAACCCCGCGGCCCGCGGGCAAAGTCAAGCCACGACGGTGCGATCGACCGCCCGGCTCACAGGCAGCCGAGGCTGGCGAGCGTCGTCCGCACCGCACGCTCCAGCGGCGTATGCGGCTCCGCGCCGAGCGCCGCGACCAGCCGCGCATTGCCCAGTCGCACCGGCCGCTGCCACAGATAGCGCATCTCCATCATCTCGCGCGGCGTCGTCGCGACCAAAGCGGCGAGCCGCAGCAGCCACCACGGCAGCGGCCGGATCGGCACGTCGGGGTCGCCGAGCACGCGCGCGATCGTTTCGACCATCCGCCGGCCGTCGCCATCCCATTGACCCTCCATGTGGAAGCGTTCGAAGGCGGACGATCCCGGCCGATCGAGCAGGCGCACCATCGTCTCGGCGACATCGGGCAGATACGCCCATTGGTGGCCGACACCACGCCGCCCCGGCTGGCGGATCACTTTGGGTCGTACGCCGGGCGCAATCAGCCCCTGCGCGAACCAGCTGTTCGCCGCGCCCGGCCCGAAATAATCGCCGGCGCGGACGATCAGCACCCGCGCCTCGCCGCGCTCCGCCGCCGCCTGTAACCGCCGCTCCAGCGCCACTCGGATCGCGCCCTTGCGCGTCGCCGGCCGCTGCAAGGCATCCTCGTCGATCGGGTCGCCGGCATCGGGGCCGTAATTGTAGACCGTGCCGGGCAGGACGATGCGCGCGCCGCTGGTCCGCGCTGCGCCGATCGTCGCATCGATCATCGGCAGCACCAGCCGCTGCCAGTCGCGATAGCCCGGCGGGTTGACCGCATGGACGATCACCGCCGCGCCGCGCGCCGCGGCCTCGACCGCCGCCGGGTCCATCGCATCGCCGACGACCGGCACGCAGCGCGGATCGAGCCGCGCCGCCCCCTGCCGGACGAGCGCCCGCACCTGCCAGCCGTCGTGCAGCAGCCGCTGCGTCACCGCGCCGCCGATCCCGCCGGTCGCGCCGAGGATCAATGCCGTCCGCTGTGTCATCACCATCTCCATCATCGTTCGAAGACGGAAATGGCCGCGATCCGGCGCCACGGGAATTGTCGAAGGCCGGTGAGCTGCTATACGGAAATGCATGAACAGCGAACCGAGTTGGGACGTCTACCGCAGCTTCGCCGCGGTGCTGCGCGAGGGTTCGCTTTCCGCGGCGGCGCGGGCGCTCGGCATGACCCAGCCGAGCATCGCCCGCCACGTCGATGCGCTCGAACGGGCGGTCGGCGGTACGTTGTTCGTCCGCTCGCAGCGCGGCCTGTCGCCGACCGATCGCGCGCTTGCGCTGCGGCCGCATGCCGAGGCGCTGGCGGTGGCGGCGGAGGCGCTGCGCCGGACCGGGACCGGCCAGCCCGATGCGGTCGCCGGCGTGGTGCGGATCAGCGCCAGCCATTCGGTCGGCGTGGCGCACCTGCCGCCGATCCTCACCGCATTGCGCCGGGACCATCCGGGGCTGATCGTCGAGCTGGCGCTGTCGAACGAGGTCGACGATCTGCTGCAGCGGCGCGCCGATATTGCCGTCCGCATGGTCGAGCCGACGCAGCAGGCGCTGGTCGCGCGGCGGATCGGCGCGCTCCACGTCGGCTTCCACGCGCATCGCGACTATCTCGACCGTCGCGGCATGCCGGAGAGCGTCGCCGAGCTGCGCGCCCACGACCTGATCGGCTTCGACACCGAGACGCCGTTCATCCGCAGCGCGATGCGCCATCTGCCGGGGATCGACCGCGACGCCTTCTCGCTGCGCGTCGACAGCGAGGCGGCGCAACTGGCGGCGATCCGCGCCGGCTTCGGCATCGGCATCTGCCAAATCGCGATCGCCCGCACGGATCCCGCGCTGGTCCGCCTGCTGCCCGACGCGCTCGACCTGCCGCTGCCGATGTGGATCGTGATGCACGAGGATCTGCGCCGCAGCGAACGCTATCGCGCCGTCTTCGACGCGCTGGTTCAGGGCCTCTCCGCGGTAGCCGCGAACGGCTGAGCGATGGCGTCCCCCGCCGTCCGCTTGAAGCGGATCGTCGCGCGCAACCCGCGGCCGTCGTCGCCGGCGCCGATGTGCAGCCGCCCGCCATGCGCCGCCGCGACGCGCTGGACGATCGACAGGCCGAGTCCGAAACCCTCGGTGCGCGCGGTGCCAGCCCGCCAGAAGCGTGTCGCCATCCGTTCGAGATGCGCCGCGGCGATCGGCGGGCCGTCGTCGCCGACGCTCACCTCCGGCCCCGGCCCGACCCGCACAGTGATCCGCGTCCCCGGCGGCGTGTGCCGCGCGGCATTGTCGATCAGATTTTCCAGCGCGAGGCCGATCGCCCCGGCATAGCCGGGCAGCAGCGGCGCGCCGCGATCGTCGAGCGCAATCCGCCGCCCGCCCGCGATGATCGCCGGCGCGCGGTCCGCGACCACGTCGGCGGCCACCGAAATCAGGTCGATCGCCGCCCCCGCCCCCTCGATCGGCCGTTCCAGCTCGGCGAGCACGAGCAGTTGCGCGATCACTCGCGCCGCGCGATCGACCTCGCCGAGCAGCGTGCGGCGGATGGCCTCGTCGGGGATCGCGTCGGCGCGCAGCCGGATCGTCGCCAGCGGCGTGCGCAATTCGTGCGCGACGTCGGCGGCGAAGGCGGTCTGCGCGGCGAACGCCTGTTCGAGCCGGTCGAGCGCGGCATTGGTCGCCGCGGCGAGCGGCTCGACCTCCCACGGCAGCGTGCCGTGCGGCAGTCGCCGGTCGAGCGTCTGCGGGCCGATCGCCGCGGCGATGTCCGACGCCGCGGTCATCCGCCGCGTCAGCCGCCGCGTCAGGCCGACCCCGACCAGCGGCAGCAGCACGACCAGCGGCAGCAGCAGCAGCGCGAACCGCGCGAGGAAGGCGTCGACGATATCGTCCGCCACCACCTCCGGCGCGGCATCGTCCTGCGCCACCACCACCCAGCGCCCGCCCGCCGGCCGGCTCACCGCCGCCAGCGTGCCCCGCCGCACGATCCGCAATTGCCCGTCGAGCGGCACCGCGCGGATGATCCCCGGCCGCGGCCGCCCACGCTGCGCGAGGATGTGCCGGCCGCCATTCACCACGGTCAGCGTCAGCCCGCCCGCGAGGATGTCCGCCGCCTCGATCGCCTGGCCCGGATCATGGTCGCGCAGCAGCGTCGCGATCCCCTTGGCCTGCTGGCGCAGCACGTCGCGCTGGTAATGATGCGCGACACGATGCAGCATCAAGGCACCGAGCGGCAGCATCGCCGCGGCGATCAGTGCGGTGACGCCGTGGAGCAGCGCGAACTGCCCGGCGAGCGAGCGCGGCGCGCACAGCCTCACGCCGCCGCGCGGAGCAGATAGCCGACGCCGCGCACTGTCTCGATCCGCGCGCCGGTCTCCGCCTCGTCGAGCCGCTTGCGCAGCCGGTGGACATAGACCTCGACCGCGTTCGAGCCGAGATCGCCGCCGGCGCCGAACAGATGATCCTCGACCAGCCGCTTGGGCACGACGTTGCCGCCGCGGCGCAGCAGCAGCTCGAGCAATTCGGTTTCGCGCGCCGACAGCGGCAGCAACGTCTCACCGACCCGCGCCACCCGCGTCTCGACGTCGAACACCAGCCGTGCGCAGCTCAGCGACACGCCCAGATAGCCGCCCTGCCGGCGCAGCACCGCGAGGATGCGCGCGTGCAGCTCGTCGGGATCAAACGGCTTGACGATATAATCGTCGGCGCCGCCGTGGAGCCCGCGGATGCGCGCATCGACGCTGCCGCGCGCGGTCAGCGCCAGCACCGGGCGGACGTTGCCGCCGGCACGCATCCGCCGCAGCAGCGCCAGCCCGTCACCGTCGGGCAGGCCGAGGTCGAGCAGCACCGCGGCATGGTCGATCGCGGCCAGATAGGCCTCCGCCTCCTCGATGCTCGCGGCATGGTCCACCGTCATGCCGCGCTGGCGCAGCGCACCGGTCAGCGCGTCGGCCAGCGCCGCATCGTCCTCGATCAGCAAAATCCGCAAACATCCTCCCGCGCCGCAGCATCCGTCAGCACGCTGTAAGCCAGCCCGCCTATCGGCTCCAAGCTTCATCGCATGCGCAGGTCCCCGATGCACGCCACCGAACACCCCGAACCCCTCGCCCCCGCCACCACTTTGTCCCGATCGGCGCAATGGCGCTGGCTGAGCATCGTCGCGGTGGTGCTGGCGGGCGTGGTGCTGCTCGTCATGCTCGTCGGCAAGCTTACCCATCATGAGGAGACCGCGCCGCCGCCCCCGCCGCCGGGCACCTTTCGCCCGACCAAAACGCAGATGGCGTCGCTCGCCACGATGCGGGTCGGCATGGGCGCGTCGGACGCGCGCACGCTGGCCAGCGGCGCGATCACGGTAGACGGCGATCACAGCACGCCGGTGCTGATGCCCTATAGCGGCCAGGTCGTCCGCGTGCTGGTCCATGCCGGCCAGCGGGTAAAGCAGGGGCAGCCGCTGCTGCTGGTCCGCACCAACGACTTCGTCGACGGCCGCAACGCGCTGTTCGCGGCGCGGGCGGCCTATCAGAACGCACAGGCGCAGCTCGCCACCGCGCAGCGCACCGCCGAACGCCAGCGGCTGATCTACGAGACCGCGGGCGGCGCGCAGAAGGACTATCAGCAGGCGCAGACCGATCTCGCCGCGGCGCAGGCGACCGCCCGCACCGCCGCCGCCGCGCTCGGCGCCGCGCGCGACAAGCTCGCGGTGCTCGGCAAGTCGCCTGCGGAGATCCGCCAGCTCGAGGGCGTCGGCGAAGTCTCCGGCATCCACGACGTCACCACGCTGCACGCGCCGATCAGCGGCCTGATCGCCTCACGCGATGTATCCGCCGGGGAATATGTCAGCCAGGGCGGCGACAAGCCGGTGATGACGATCACCGATCCCTCGCGCGTCTGGCTTGTCGCGCAGGTCGCCGAAAGCGACGCCGAGGCGATCCACGTCGGCGATTCGGCGACGGTCACCACCCCCGCACTGCCCGGCCGCCGCTTCCAGGCGCGCATCGACCTCGTCGGCGCCGCGCTCGATCCGCAGACGCACCGCCTGCCGGTGCGCGCCGCGATCGCCAATCCCGACGGCGCACTCAAGCCGCAGATGTTCGCCAGCTTCCAGATCCACCGTGCGCAGGCCGGCGACGCGATCCGCGTCCCCGCCGCCGCGGTGATCCACGAGGGCGATCAGGCGCGCGTCTGGGTCGTCCGCCCCGATGGCCTGCTCGTCGCGCGCGACGTCGTCGCCGGCGACGCGCAGGACGGCCAGGTCGTCATCGTCAAGGGCCTCACCCCCGGCGAGCGCATCGTCACCGCTGGCGCCTTGTTCGTCAACGAAGCGGGAATCGGCGAATGAACCGCATCGTCGCCTTCGCGCTCCGCCAGCGGCTGCTCATCGTCGGCGTCTTCGTCGCGATGCTCGCCGCCGGCGTGATCGGCTTCGCCAACCTCAATATCGAGGCCTATCCCGATCCCGTCCCGCCAATGGTCGAGGTCATCACCCAGACGCAGGGCCTCTCCGCCGAGGAGATGGAGCGCAACGTCACCATTCCGATCGAGGTCGGCATGGCGGGCATCCCGCACCTCACCGCGATCCGCGCGATCAGCCTGTTCGGCCTGTCCGACATCAAGATCCAGTTCAGCTACGACCTGACCAACGATCAGGCCAAGCAGCAGGTGATCAACCGCCTGTCGCAGCTGCCGCCGCTCAGCGGCGGCGCGCAGCCGACGCTGTCGCCGACCAGCCCCGTCGGCGAGATCTACCGCTACAAGATCAGCGCGCCCAAGGGCTATTCGGTCATGGACCTCAAGACGTTGCAGGACTGGGTGCTGCAACGCCGGTTCAAGCGCATCCCCGGCGTGATCGACGTCACCGGCTGGGGCGGCAAATTGCGCGCCTATGACGTGGTGATCGACAACGACCGGCTCGCCGCGCACAACGTCACCGTCAGCCAGGTGCTCGCCGCGATCGCCAAGAGCGACGGCAACGTCGGCGGCCAGACGATCAACTTCGGCAGCCAGGCCGCGATTGTCCGCGGCGTCGGCCTGATCCAGACCCCGTCGGGGATCGAGAACGTCCTCGTCGGCAGCGCCGGCGGCCAGCCTGTGCTGGTCAGGGACGTCGCCCGGGTGACGATCGGCAACAGCCCGCGGCTCGGCATCGCCGGCTATAACGACCAGGACGATATCGTGCAGGGCATCGTGCTGATGCAGCGCGGCGCCCAGTCGATGCCGACGATCGAGGCGGTGCAGAAGGAGGTCGCCAATATCAACGATTCGGGCGTGCTGCCGCCCGGCGTCCATCTCGACCGCATCTACGACCGGTCGGACCTCATCCACCTCACCATCCATACCGTGCTCGAGAATATGGTGGTCGGCATCCTGCTGATCTTCGCGCTGCAATGGCTGTTCCTCGGCAATCTGCGCAGCGCGATCATCGTCGCCGCCACCATCCCCTTCGCGCTCGCCTTCGCGATCCTGATCCTCGTGCTGCAGGGCGAGAGCGCCAATTTGCTCTCGGTCGGCGCGCTCGACTTCGGCCTCGTCGTCGACGCCTGCGTCATCATGGTCGAGAATATCTTCCGCCACATGGTCGAACGCTCCGCGCACGTCGAAAGCGGGCGCGGCCATTACACGCTCGCCAACCGCTTCTCGGCGGTGCTCGGCGCCAGCAGCGAGGTCAGCCGCGGCATCTTCTTCGCCGCCGCGATCATCATCGCCAGCTTCCTGCCGCTGTTCACGCTGACCGGGGTCGAGGGCCATATCTTCGGCCCGATGGCCAAGACCTATGCCTATGCGATCAGCGGCGGCCTGCTCGCGACCTTCACCGTCGCACCGGTGCTCGCCACCCTCCTCCTCCCCGACAAACTGTCCGAGGTCGAGACGTGGATCGTCGGCAAGCTGCGCCGCGCCTACGAACCCGCCGCCGCCTTCGCGCTCGGCAATCGCGTGCTGACGCTCGGTGCCGCCGCGCTGATGCTGCTGGTCGCGGTGCTCGGCGTGCGCACGCTCGGCATCGAATTCCTGCCGCACCTCGAAGAGGGCAATATGTACATCCGCGCCACTTTGCCCGGCTCGATCAGCCTGGAGGCGGGCGAGCCCGCAGTGAACGGCATCCGTCGCATCATCGCCAGCTATCCCGAGACGACCGCGGTGCTCTCCGCGCACGGCCGGCCCGACGACGGCACCGACGCCACCGGCTTCTTCAACGCCGAATTCTTCGTGCCGCTCAAGCCCGCCAGCGAATGGCCGCACGGCGTCACCAAGGAAACGCTGATCGCCGAACTGTCGCAGAGGCTGACCGCCAAATATCCCGGCGTCGATTTTTCCTTCTCGCAGATCATCGAGGATAACGTCGAGGAAGCCGCCTCGGGCGTGAAGGGCGCCAATTCGATCAAGCTGTTCGGCCCCGATCTCGCGACGCTCGAAAAATACGCCAACCAGATCAAGGACCAGATGAGCCAGGTGCGCGGCATCGAGGATCTCGGCGTGTTCCAGTCGCTCGGCCAGCCGACGGTGCGCGTCGACGTCGATCGCGCGCGCGCCGCCCGCTACGGCCTGACGCCCGACGACATCAACGCGACCGTCGCCGCCGCGGTCGGCGGCAGTTCGTCGGCCGATCTCTACGAGGCCGGCACCGACCGTCACTTCCCGATCATTGTCCGGCTGAAGTCGGAACAGCGCGATTCGCTGGAGGCGATCCGCCGCATCACCATCGGCGCCCCCGCCCCCGACGGCAGCAGCGGCACGATCCAGGTGCCGCTGTCGGAAGTGGCGAACGTCCACCTCACCTCGGGCGCATCGTTCATCTACCGCGAGCATCAGGAACGCTACATCCCGATTAAATTCTCGGTGCGCGGCCGCGATCTCGGCGGTGCGGTCGAGGAGGCACGCGCGCGGATCACGCAGAAGGTGCATCTCCCCGCCGGCTATCATCTCGAATGGGCGGGCGAACTCGACAATCTCACCAACGCGATCGCGCGGCTGGAGATCGTCGTGCCGATCAGCCTGCTGCTCATGCTGCTGTTGCTCTACGCCAATTTCGGCTCGATCCGCGACAGTCTGCTCGCTTTCTCCGCCATCCCGATGGCGGTCGTCGGCGGCGTGCTCGCGCTGGCGCTGACCGGCACCGCGTTCAGCATCTCCGCGGCGATCGGCTTCGTCGCGCTGTTCGGCATTGCGGTGATGGACGGCATCCTCGTCGTCACCACCTTCAACAATGCGGTGGACGAAGGTGTCGAGCGTGCTGCGGCGATCGGCACCACCGTGCGCCACAGCCTGCGCCCGGTGGTGATGACCTGCCTCGTCGCGGCGATCGGCCTGCTGCCCGCGGCACTGTCGACCGGCATCGGCAGCCAGGTGCAAAAGCCGCTCGCGCTCGTCGTCGTCGGCGGCATGGCGCTCGCGCCGCTGCTGATCCTGCTGGTGCTGCCGGTGCTGATCGACCGCTTCTCGAAGCGGGTGCCGCCGGAGGATCGCGGCGCGCACGGCCGCGACGTGGGCCATGCCCCGCCGCACGGCGATGCCGCCGGCCCGGAGGTGGTCGCATGAGCCGCGCCCTCGCCCTGCTGCTCGCCTGCACCACCGCCGCCTGCGCCACGGGACCGCACGATCTCGACGCGCACGCGCCGCTGCCCCCGGCGGCGACGCCGGCGCCGATCGCGCCCGCGGCCGGCACCGCGCAGACCTTCACCGCCGCGCCGCTGCGCGCCGACTGGTGGACCGCCTTCGCCAGCCCGCAGCTCGACGCGCTCGTCGCCGAAGCGCTCGCGCACAACAACGATATCGCCAGCGCCGATGCCTCGCTGCGTCAGGCGCGCGAGCTCGCCGGTGCCGCCGCCGGCGCGGCGTTGCCGCAGGTCGACGCCGGCTATCAGGCCGAACGCGCCCGTGTCTCGAACGCGCTGTCGCCGCCGGTAGCCGACCAGAATCAGGAACTCTATACGCTGCACACCGCGCAGGTGAACGTCAGTTACGGCCTCGACCTGTTCGGCGGCACGCGCTCGCGGGTGCGTTCGGCACGCGCCGCCGCGGAGGTCCAGCGCCAGCGGCTCGGCGCGGCGCGCACCACGGTCGTCGCCAATCTCGTCCAGGCGGTGATCCAGCGCGCCGCGCTCGCCGATCAGGTCGAGGCGGCGAAGACCGCGGTCGCGGTCAATCGCGACATCCTCGACAGCCTGCTCCGCCGCCAGCAGCTCGGCGCGATCGGTGCCGCCGACGTCGCCACGCAGCAGACCGCGCTCGCCACCGCCGAGGGCGCACTGCCGCCGCTGATCCGGCAGGAAGCGCATCAGCGGGTCGTTATCGCGACGCTGCTCGGCCGCCCCGCCGGCGATACGCTGCCGCCACTGCCCGCGCTCGCCGCGTTGACCCTGCCCGGCGCACTGCCCGTGGTGCTGCCCTCCGATCTCGTCGCGCGGCGGCCGGATGTGCTCGCGGCCCGTGCGCAGCTCGAAGGGGCCGGTGCCGACGTGCGCACCGCGATCGCCGCGCGGCTGCCCTCGATCACGCTCAGCGCCAATGCCGGCGGCTCGGCGCAGCGCTTCGGCGACATGTTCAGGGACGGCAATCCGTTCTGGACGCTGATCGGCGGCATCACCCAGCCGATCTTTCACGCCGGCGCGTTGCGCCATCAGCAGCACGCGGCGGAGGCGGCGCTCGACGGCGCGAAGGCAGCCTATCGCAGCGCGGTGCTGCAGGCGTTCGGCGACGTCTCCGATGCGCTGACCGGCCTCGCCACCGACGCCAACGCGCTCGACGCGGCGACGCGCGCAGCGGACGCGTCGGGCCGGGCGCTGACCTACGTCCGACGCCAGCTCGCGCTCGGCGACGTCGGCACGCTCGCGCTGCTCAACGCCACCGCCGCCGACGCGCAGGCGCGTGCGCAACTGGTGCAGGCCCGCGCCGCCCGGCTCAGCGACACCGTCGCGCTGTTCCAGGCCAGCGGCGGCCCGGTCGCCGCGCCGCGCTGATCCGCACCGCAGCCGGGGCGGCGGACGCAGCCGCCCCGTATCGGTTCGCCTGCGACGCTCGTCGCGCGATTCGCATGACCCCGCGCCACGCGTAGGACGCGGCTGTCGTCATCCCCCTGACCGGCAAACACCAATTTGCCGGCCTGTCCTACATCGTCGTCGCAGTGATAGGCGTCCGCAAACGCCGCTCACGCTCTTTCTCATCGCGACCACGAGACTGGTGCAAGAATGGAAACGATCGGACGTGAATCGTTTCCATTAAGGTGTCCATCTTGTCCATGTCGTCCAACACGACAAGCATGTCACACGCATCACCAACGCGTTCCGGCAAGGTCGCCCCACGACCTCGACACCCTTGATCCATTACGCCGAACGCAAGGTCTGCCAAAAGCTGCCAAGTGCTCTTGCGAAAGCAGGAGCCCAGGAGTCTCGTACGCCATAAGACGTTATCTAGCTTGGCTCTGGGCTCCTGCTTTCGCAGGAGCACTGCGCTGATCCACCAGCGATGCGGACGTTCGTAGAGGTCTCGGCCACCCCCGGACAGCGAGAAGGCCAAAGCTCCGCCCCCACGCAACACCGACCCCCCAGCCCGCAGAATCAACAAGGGGGGCCGAAGCCCCCCTTGCGTCACGTTCCGATGGACGGCGCCGCGAGGACGCCGCCGATCCGCGAACGATCTTAGTTGCTGTCGCTGTTGTCGTCGTCGGCGACGATCACGATGCCCGCAACGACGGCAGCCGCCGCGACGAGCGCGATGATCAGACCGCCACCGGCGAGCTCGTTCTTCTTCGCCGAAACCGAACCGGTGCGAACCGACTTGGCAACCGACAGGCTCGCTGCCGGGTTGGCAGGAGCGGCAGCGGCCGGAGCAACGGCCAGGGCGGCTGCAGCAGCAGCCATCAGATACTTGGCAACCATGATGGTCTCCCCTCTCACGTGGTGAGCCGCTCCCTTGGCAGCGGCACGAACAAAATACAATCCGAAAAGGTCGCGCTACCATCGAATAGGCGATGAATCGCCCGATCCGGCACGATGAACGGCGCGTTCGACTGCCTATCCGACGGCAATAGCCCCGGACGAGGGCGTACAAAGCAATGCTTGCTTGTCAGGACTGGTCCAATGCGGAAGATATCGCCGCCACGGTGGCTTGTTGCACTTTGAAGTCGCGATCTTCATCTTGCGGCAACATCTGCCGGGTCCGGCATTGCTTGTGCGGCAGGCATCAGCCCGTCGTCCGATCCGCCGCCGCCAGGATGTCCTCGACGCCCGCCGGCCGAACGCCGAGCGCGTCGAGCAGGTCGAACATCCGCGCCCACCACGTCCAGAACCGCGCCAGATCGTCGCGGCTGCGCACATAGGGCGTGTGGCCGGGCACGAGGCTCGGCGAATGGAAGGAGAAGCTGATCAGCCGCTGCCCCTCCTCCTCGACCGCGACGCGCACCGCGGCAAGCGCATCGGCGATCGGCATATCCTCGGGCGTCAGCGCCACGCGCTGCAACAGCCCCGCACGCGCCGCCGCACCGCGCCCGCGCGGCACGCGCGCCAGCGCCGGATAGAGCGTCGCGCCATAGTGGCGCAGCCGACCGGTGAACACGGTGGTCAGCGGCAGCTCGACCAGGGATCCGATCCGGAACGCCTCGCTGCCCACCGCGGTGAAGTCCGGCCCGAGATCGCCGCGATAGTCATAGCGCGCCCGCATCGAGCTCTCGACGCGATAGCCGCGGCTGGCGAGCAGCCCGGCGGTCGCCGGCCCGATGCCATAGCGTCCAGCCCGATAGGCGAGCGGCGGCCGTCCGAACGCTTCGGTGAGCAGACCGGTCAGGCTGTCGAGCTTGCCCGCCTCCAGCGCCGGCGGCAGATTGCCCGCATAGCTGTCGCCCGCCGCCGACGCGGCATAAGGCGGCGTCACCCAGGCATGGAGCTGCGCGCCCAGCGACGCGCGCCCATCCGCCAGTATTTCGCGCAGGATGTCCACCGCCGCCGCATCGCTCGCCACCGGATGATCGACCATATAGGCCGGCCCGATCCCCCGCTCGGCAAAGCGCGCATGCGCCTCGGGCAGCGCGCGCATCGCCGTGACCGCGCGATGGCCGGGATCGAGCGGCGCCGACCAGTCGAACTCCTCCTCGACGTCGACGAAGACGATGAACCGGCGCCCGAACGAAGCCGGCCAGCGGATGAGCGCGTCGTCCGTCGGCGCCGGCACCCGATACGGCGAAACGGCGCCGCCTCGCCCGATCAATGCGTCGCCTGCGCCACCGTCTCGTCGACCGCCGCGGGCAATCGCAGCGTCAGGAGATCCTCGCCGAACACCAGCTCGCCGCCCAGCTCGACCGCCAGGTTGCGCGCCAGCCGCAGCGCGAAGCCGGTGCCGAGCAGCGGCGCGCCCTCCGCATCGGTTGGCCCCGCCGCCTCGCCGTCGAGGCTCAACAACGCCTCCTCGCCGTCCGCGGACAGCGCCAGCGGCCGGGCGAAGCAGATCGCCACCTGCCCGTCCGGCGCCGGTGCCTCGGCGATGTCGATTCGCTCGCCCGCCACCGCCGCCGCGGTCAGCGCCGCCAACAGTCGCGACAGCAGCCGCTCCAGCGCGCGATCGTCGCTCAGCGCGGCATGGTCGCCCATCGGATGAATGTCGAGCGCGGTACCGCGCAGCGCCGCCAGCGGCGCGAGATCCTGCGCGATCCGTTCGAGCAACGGTTCGAGCACGACCGGGCCGGGCCGCAGCTCGAGCGCCTTGCCCTCGATCCGCGCGGCGGTGTCGAGATCCTCGATCGCGCCGAGCAGGCTCGCCGCCTGCTGACGGATGGTCACCGCATGCTCGCGATAGACCGGGGCGACCGGGCCGAGCAGTTGCGCCTCGATCAGCTCGGCGAACCCGGCGATCGCGTTGGTCGGCGTGCGCAGCTCATGGACCAGCTCGCGCAGCGAGTCGGACACCATCTTGCGCGGGGTGAGGCTTGCCTCCTCGTCGGCGCGCGGCCGGCGGGCGATCGCGACATAGCCGGTGAAGCGGCCGCTCTCGGCATCGAACTGCGGCGTGCCCGCGACCCGCCATGCCCCCGCCGCATCGGAATGGCCGCCGACATCGAGCCGCGCGCCGGCGAAGCGCTGGCGCTGGCGCAATGCCCCGGTGATCACCGCGTCGACGCGGACCTCCCCCTGCGGCATGCCGACCGCGAGCGAGGCACCGATCAGCGCCCCCCGCGCCACGCCGTCGACCGCGCGGATGATGCCGAGGTGATCGGTGTCGAAGTGGAAATAGCTCGGCGGCTCGCTCCCTACGGTAGCGATCGGCTCGTTGGGATCGCGCTGCTTCTGGAACGCGTCGATCCGCGCGACGAGATCGGCGATCTGGAACCCACCCTCGGCATTGGGCTCGGGCGGCGGCGGCGCGACCGGGTGGAGATGCGAGACGGGGGCGACGTCCGCCGGCGGCGTCGGCTCGGCCAGATCGTTGGCGGCGGCCGGCGCATCGTAGCGCAGCACGAAATCCGCCGGGCCGAAACTGGCGAGCCCGCGCTCGACCGCACCCGGCAAGTCGCGGCGATGGCGGAGCAACGCGCGACCATGTGCATCGAGCCGGGGCAGCAGCGCCAGCCAGTCCGAATCCGCCAATTGTGCGGTGCGCAGCAACGGCGCGGCGACCTCGATCGAATCCTCGGCGAAAAAGCCGATCAGCGCCGCGGGCGGGCGGGCGAAGGCCAACGCCCGCGCACTCGCCGCCCGAATCGCCAGCGGCACCGCCGGTCGCAGCCCGCGCAGCCGGTCCAGCGACGCCGCATCCGCAGCGATGCGCCCGCGGCCCATCAGGTCGGTCAGCTGCCGCCACGCCGATTGCGCGCCGAACCCACTCTCCATGTCGGCCGAAAGCACCGTTTTCAGGCTATCGTCGAAACGCACACCAACTCCTGGAGACCGCCCCACCTCAACGATGTGCGCGCTGATCCCTTAACGATCGGGGCACGCGAGAGGAACTGCCGATTTGTCCCCCGCCGGCAACACGTCGCATAGTGGGACAATTGCGTTGCGCCGCAATTTTCTTATGCTTAGGGGGAGCCGCCGTCTACATCCGGCCTGTTTCTGGAGTTTGATACGCAATGTCCTTCGATCGGATCGATCGTCAGATTCTCGCCCACCTGCAACAGGATGGGCGGATGACCAATGTCGAACTGGCCGAACGCGTCGGGTTGACCGCGCCACCCTGCCTGCGCCGCGTCCGCGCGCTGGAAGAGGCTGGGGTGATCCGCGGCTATCACGCCGATCTCGATCCCGCCAGCCTCGGTTTTCCGATCACCGTATTCGCGATGGTGTCGCTGCGCAGCCAGGCCGAGCACGACCTCGCCGCGTTCGAGGCGCATGTCGCGGACATCCCGGAAATCCGCGAATGCCACATGCTAAACGGCGAAATCGACTTCATCCTGAAGATCGTCGCTAGCGACCTCAAGAGCTTCCAGGAGATCCTGACGACGCACCTGACGCCCGCACCGAACGTTGCCAGCGTCAAGACCTCGCTCACCATCCGCACCGCCAAGTCGACGTCGGGCATCCCCGTCGTCATCGACTGACCCGCGACGGCGACTGACAAACGAAAGGGGGCGGCCCGTCGCCGGACCGCCCCCTTCCCGTCGTTACCGGTCGATCAGGCCGGCGTCGCCGGAGTAGCGGGCGTGGCGCCGACCTGCGTCCAGGTATTCCACAATGCGGCGATGCCCGCGCGTGGATTGCCGGTAACCGCACCGAACGCGGCCTGCGCGCCGGCCTTGTCGCCCGACTTGGCGAGCGCGATGCCGAGGCGGGTGTTCACCTCGTTGGCGTCGACACCGCCCTTGCTCAGCGCCGCACGATACAATTCGATCGCCTTGGCATAGTTGTTCTGGCCGAGATAGGCGTCGGCGGTCGACGCGGCGATCTTGCCGTCCTTCGATGCCATCGCGGTCTTCTCGCTGCTCGCCAGCGATCCGTCCGCCTTGATCGCGGTGTTCGCCGCGGTCAGCAGGCTCTTCGAGAAGGCGCTGGTCGCCGGGATCTTGCCCGAGGCCATGCCTTCCTTCAGCACCGCCGCCGCCTCATAGGGATTGCCGCGGTCGTAGACGTTCTTGGCATAATCCTCGTACATCGCCTGGTCCGGCATCGCACCGGCGGTACGCAGCAGGCGATACAGATCGACCGTCTGCGCCTTGTCCGGCGCGGCGAGGCTGTTCTGCGCGAAGGCATATTGCAGGATGACGTCACGCCACACCCGGGCGTTCGGATAGGCCGCAACATACTTCTGCATCCAGGCGAGCGTTTCCGGCGCCATCTTCTTGTTGTTCGCGGTGGCGATGCCGAAGCGGTAATAGGCCTCCGGCACGGTCTGGCCCGCCGCCTTCTGCGCGGTGATGAACCGGTCGAGATCGGCGAGGCCACCGGCGGTGTCACCGGCCTGCACCTTCACCTTGGCGAGCTGCAGATCGAAATCGGGGCTGTTGTAGCCGGCCGCCTTCGCCTGGGTGAAGTACTGGGTCGCCACCGGATATTGACCGCTGTTGTAGGCGAGCTGGCCACGACGGAACAGATACTTGCCGCGGTCGGCGGCCGGCGTGTTCTTGGCGGCGATCAGCGCGTCGAGCGGCTTGGCGAGCACGGTCTCGTCGAGCGGCGCCTTGGGATTGGCCTCCTGCGCGATGACGAGCTTGGTGTTCTCCAGATCGTAACGGAGCGCGGCGGCGATATATTTGTCGTCGTCGGTGGTGGCCGCGGCCTCAACCTGCGCGACGAGCGGCTCGGCGGTGGCGGGATTGCGGGCCTTGACGGCTTCCTGCGCCTGGAAGGCGATCGCCTGCACCGGCTTGCTGAGCTTGAAGCCAGGAGCCGCCTGCTCTTCCTTCTTGTCCTTGGCGGCCGCGGGGGCGACGATCGCCAGACCGCTCACGCCGGTGGCCAGCACCGCGGCCAGCGCGAGCTTCGAAAGGGTCTTCATGCTAACTCTCTCTCCAGATAGTGAGGCATCGCTGCCGCTAACGTCTGCGGGGCTGTAACGGTCCGTCGCAAGCCGTTCAAGCGATGCCATGCCCGTCCCGGTTGCGGCATCCGCACTGAACGGCGATTGAACGGCCGCCGCGGGGCGGCTACCGGCGGGCACGATGATCGCCGTCCTCTCCCCCGCCAAGACGCTCGACTATGAGTCGCCCATCCCCGATCTCGCGCCGACCCGGCCGCGTTTCGCCAAGGAGGCGCAGACGCTCGCCGCCGCCGCATCGCACCTGACGCAGAAGAAGCTGTCGGAGCTGATGCACATCTCGCCGGCGCTGGCCAAGCTCAACGCCGACCGCTTCCGCAACTTTGCGGACGCGCCCGAACGGCCGGCGATCTTCGCGTTCGACGGTGACGTCTACACCGGCTTCGACGTCAAGACGCTGGAGGAGGAGGCGCTCCCCTTCGCACAGGATCATCTGCGACTGCTCTCGGGCCTGTACGGCATGCTGCGCCCGCTCGACCTGATGCGCCCCTACCGGCTGGAGATGGGTACGCGCTGGGCGCCACGGCACAAGAAGCTGACCGACTGGTGGGGCGACCGCATCGGCAAGGCGCTGGCCGAGGATGTCGCCGCGGACGGCGAGCGGGTCGTCCTCAACCTCGCCAGCCAGGAATATTGGGCGGGGGTCGCGGGCTACCTGCCCGCCGACGTCCGCGTGGTGGCGATCGATTTCCGCGACGGCGACCGCTTCGTCAGCTTCCACGCCAAGAAGGCGCGCGGGATGATGGCGCGCTGGATGGTCGAGCATCGCATCACCGAGATCGACGCGATGCGGGGGTTCGACAGCGACGGCTATGTGTTCGACGCCGCCGTGAGCAGCGACGATCAATGGCGGTTCTCGCGTTGAGCGCCGCGGTCGTCATCGGCGCATCCGGCGGGATCGGTGCCGCGCTGCACGAGGCGCTGGTCGAGGAAGCAGCCTACGCCCGCATCCACGCGCTGTCGCGCTCGGGCGCCGCGCCGATCGATATCACCGACGAGGCGAGCATCGCCGCCGCCGCGGCGCAAATCGCCACCGGGCCGGCGCCGTCGCTCGTCATCCTCGCCACCGGCCTGCTGCACGATGCGGAGCGCGGCCCGGAAAAAAGCTATCGCGAATTCGATCCGGCGTGGCTCGAACAGGTGCTGCGCGTCAATGCGGTCGGGCCGGCCTTGGTCGCCAAGCATCTGCTGCCGCTGATGCCCAAACAGGGGCGGACGGTGTTCGCCGTCCTCTCGGCGCGGATCGGCAGCATCTCCGACAACCGGCTCGGCGGCTGGTACGGCTATCGGATGGCGAAGGCCGCGCTCAATCAATTGGTGCGGACCTTGAGCATCGAGGAGAAGCGCCGCAACGATCGCTCGATCGTCGTCGGGTTGCATCCGGGCACGGTCGACACCGCGCTGTCGAAGCCGTTCCAGGGCAACGTGCGGCCGGGAACGCTGTTCACGCCGGATCGCGCGGCGTCGCAATTGCTCGACGTGATCGACGGCCTAACCGTGATCGACAGCGGCAAACTGTTCGACTTCGAGGGCAAGGAAGTCGCGCCTTAGGGCGCGGCTGGATGCGACGCCCGGCTTCGCTGCCGCGCTTCCAATTCACGAGGCTCGATCCGCTCCACCATGAAATACGTCACCCCGGACTGGTTCCGGGGTCCACCGGGCCGCAGGAGTGCGATACCCCTCGAGCCCCGCACCTCGCCGCGGAGTGGACCCCGGAACCAGTCCGGGGTGACGGGATGGGCTTGGCGAGCGGATGCCCTGCCCCCGCCGGAAGGCGACCGCTCAGGGCAGACCGCCCCCCGAACATGACATAATCGTCATGTTTCAGCCATTTACGCGTCAGCCCGGCGCGCGCATCCTTGCCGACAGGACGACGCGATCCACGCGTCCGCCGCTGGAGATGATGCCATGACCAAGTCCCTGCCCTTCGCCATGCTGGCCGTCGCGTCGCTGTGCTGCGGCTCGGCGGCCCTCGCCACGCAGGCCGCCACGCCGAAGACCACCGCCAGGACGGTGGCGACCAGCCGCACGACGACCACCACCAAGCCCGCCGTCGGCCGCCCCACCGCGACAGCCAAGACGACGACGCGCACCGCGTCCGCCGCCAAGGGCCGGATGGTGACGACCAAGACCAGCACCGGCAAGACCGTCACCTACGATTGCAGCAAGGCCGGCAACGCGACCAAGACCGCCTGCAAGAAATAAGCGTCGCCACTCCTGTATCCCGCGCGCACGCGTATGTGCGTGCGCGCGTGACTTTCGGTCCGGGTGGTCCTACAAGATCGGCACACTTCTGTAACAATCCGAAAGCGTATAGCCTTGGCCGACGAGACCACCCTCGCCGAACCCTCCGACATTTCGACGATTTGCATCGTCGACGAGATGAAGTCGAGCTACCTCGACTATGCGATGAGCGTCATCGTGGCGCGCGCGCTGCCCGACGTGCGCGACGGGCTGAAGCCGGTCCATCGCCGCATCCTGTTCTCGGCGCAGGAAAACGGCTTCCTGTTCAACCGTCCGTACCGCAAGTCGGCGCGCATCGTCGGCGACGTGATCGGTAAATACCACCCGCACGGCGACACCTCGATCTACGACGCCTTGGCGCGGATGACGCAGGATTGGGCGATGCGCCTGCCGCTGATCGACGGCCAGGGCAATTTCGGCTCGATGGATCCCGATCCGCCCGCCGCGATGCGCTACACCGAGGCGCGCCTCGCCCGCGCCGCCAATTATCTGATGGAGGATCTCGACAAGGATACCGTCGATTTCCAGCCCAATTACGACGCCAGCGAGCGCGAGCCGCAGGTGTTGCCGGCGCGTTTCCCCAATCTGCTCGTCAATGGCGCCGGCGGCATCGCGGTCGGCATGGCGACCAACATCCCGCCGCACAATCTCGGCGAGGTGGTCGACGCCTGCATCGCCTATATCGATGCGACGATGGCCGGCGGCACGATCTCGATCGACGAGCTGATCGAGATCGTCCCCGGCCCCGACTTCCCGACCGGTGCGATCATCCTCGGCAAGGCGGGCGCGCGCTCCGCCTATCATACCGGCCGCGGCTCGATCATCGTCCGCTCGCGCCATATCGTCGAGGAGAGCCGTGGCGACCGGCGCTCGATCGTGCTCACCGCCATCCCCTTCCAGCAGGGCAAGAACGCGCTGGTCGAGAAGATCGCCGAGGCCGCCAAGGACAAGCGCATCGAGGGCGTCAGCGACATCCGCGACGAATCGAACCGCGAGGGCGTGCGCATCGTCATCGACCTCAAGCGCGACGCGACGCCGGACGTGGTGCTCAACCAGCTCTGGCGGCACACGCCGGCGCAGGGGTCCTTCCCCGCCAACATGCTCGCGATCCGCGGCGGCCGGCCGGAGACGCTGAACCTCAAGGACATCATCCAGGCGTTCGTCCAGTTCCGCGAACAGGTCATCACCCGCCGCTCGAAGTTCGAGCTCAACAAGGCGCGCGACCGGGCGCATATCCTGCTCGGGCTGGTGATCGCGGTCACCAACCTCGACGAGGTGGTGCGGATCATCCGCGGCTCGTCGAGCCCGGCGGAGGCGCGCGCCGCGCTGCTGGCGCGCGAATGGCCGGTCGCCGAGATCGCCCCCTATCTCAGCCTGGTCGAGGCGGTCGAGGGCATCCAGGTCGGCGAAAGCTACCGCCTGTCCGACGTGCAGGTCCGCGCGATCCTCGATCTGCGCCTGCATCGCCTCACCGCTTTGGGCCGGGACGAGATCGGCGACGAGCTCAAGGGCCTCGCCGATTCGATTGCCGCGCTGCTCGAGATCCTCGGCAATCGCAAGCGCCTGTACGAGGTGATGCGCGAGGAGCTGGTCGACGTCCGTTCGATCTTCGCGACGCCGCGCCGGACCGAGATCGCCGCTGCCGCCGATGGTATCGACGACGAGGATCTGATCGAGCGCGAGGACATGGTCGTCACCGTCACGGTGCAGGGCTATATCAAGCGCACGCCGCTCGACGCCTTCCGCGCGCAGAAGCGCGGCGGCAAGGGGCGCGCCGGCATGGCGACCAAGGAAGAGGATGCGATCACCAGCCTGTTCGTCACCTCGACGCACACGCCGGTGCTGTTCTTCTCCAACCTCGGCAAGGTCTATCGCAAGAAGGTCTGGCGCCTGCCCGAGGGCGGGCCGGCGACGCGCGGCCGGCCGATGATCAACCTACTGCCGCTGGCGCCGGGCGAGACGATCTCGACCGTCCTGCCGCTGCCCGAGGACGAGACGCGCTGGGGCGACCTGCACGTCATGTTCGCCACCGCCAACGGCACCGTCCGCCGCAACGCGATGGACGCCTTCGCCAACATCCCGTCGAACGGCAAGTTGGCGATGCGCTTCGACGAAGGGTCCGACGACAAATTGATCGGCGTCGCGGTGCTGACCGAGAGTGACGACGTGCTGCTCGCGACGCGCAACGGCAAGGCGATCCGCTTCGCCGCCACCGACGTGCGCGAATTTCAGAGCCGCACCTCGACCGGCGTACGCGGCGTCAGCCTCGGCGAGGGCGACGAGGTGATCTCGCTCTCGATCCTGCGCGGCTTCCACGCCACCACCGAAGAGCGCGAGCAATATCTGAAAGCCGCGGCCTGGAAGGAAGGCGAGCGCGAGGCGGCGCTGCCGCCCGAGCGGATGGCCGAGTTCGAGGCCGCGGAGGAGTTCATCCTCACCGTCACCCAGAACGGCTATGGCAAGCGCACCTCGGCCTATGAATATCGCCGCACCAACCGCGGCGGCCAGGGCATCACCAACATCGTCTCCGCGGGCCGCAACGGGCCGGTGGTGGCGAGCTTCCCGGCGCATTCGGGCGAGCAACTGATGCTGGTCACCGATCAGGCCAAGCTGATCCGCATGTCGGTCGGCGACGTCCGCGTCACCGGCCGCAACACGCAGGGCGTGACGCTGTTCAGCGTCGCCAAGGACGAACATGTCGTCTCGGCCGCGCGGATCGACGAGGAGGAGGAGCCCGAGAACGAGGCCGAGGCGGTGATCGCCGAGGAATTGGGCAGCACCCCGGCGCTGCCGGGCGGGGACGATCTGGTGGTCGACGACGGCACCGGGCCGCAGACGATGGACGAGCAGGTCGACGACAGCGACGACGGCGAGAGCGGGGATGAGGCATGAGCGAGCGTCCCACCACCGCCTATAAGGTGCTGACCGCCGAGCAGATGGCGGCGCTGGAGCGGGACCGGCAGTTCGCCGGGGCGCCCGTCGACCTGTCCGACGGCTACATCCATATGTCGACGGCGGCACAGCTCACCGAGACGGTCGACAAGCATTTCGCCGGGCAGAGCGACCTGCACGTCGTCGCAATCGACCTCGGCAGCTTCGGCGACACGCTGAAGTGGGAGGAATCGCGCGGCGGCCAGCTTTTCCCGCATCTCTACGAGCCGCTGCTGCTCGAAACCGTCATCGCTTACGGTCCGCTGGAGCGTGCCGCGGACGGGACGGTCCGATTGCCGATCGCCGGCTGATCCCGGTTCAGGCTCCGCTCGCCGAGAAAGGCGGGCGGAACCGCATTTGGAACACCATCGTTACCCCGTCACAACGACCAAGATGGGAGAATTCCAATGCGTACCCTGGCCCTGACGATCGGCAGCCTGATGATGGTGCCCGCCGCGGCTCTGGCACAGCAAGCCCAGCCTGCCCCCGGCGCCGCGGCGACCGCCACCGGTTCCGCCACCGCCACCGCGCCCACCGTCGGCGCGACGATCTATGACAGTGCGGGCCTTGCGCTCGGCACCGTCGCCAGCATCACCCCGCAGGCGGTGATCCTCAACACCGGCACCGCGCAGGTGCCCGTCCCCCCCGCGTCGATCGGCAAGACCGACAAGGGCTTCGCGATGGCGATGACCAAGGCCGATCTCGACGCCGCGGTCGCCAGCTCGCAGGCGCAGGCGCAGGCGGCGGTGAAGTCCAAGCTGACCCCCGGCACGTCGGTGACCGGCCTCAACGGCGCGACGCTCGGCACGATCAAGGCGGCCGACGCGCAGTTCGTCACGCTGACCACCGCCAAGGGCGACGTGAAGCTGCCGATCGCCGGCTTCAGCGCCGATGCGAGCGGCAAGATCGTCGCCGGCATCACCGCCGACCAGCTCGCGGCGGCCACCACCGGCGCGGCGAAGTAACGGATCGGGGAGGGTCCGCCTTCCCCGTTTCGATCTAAACGAGTGACCGGATCAATATTCGGACAAAGTCCTCCCCCTGGCGGGGGAGGACTTTCTTCAGGCTTGAACGTCGACCCTCGTCGTATCCGTCACGTTCACCGCCGCATCACCAACTGACGATCTTCAGGCCGCGACCGCCTGCTCGGTCAGCGCCACGCGGATCGCCTCGACCGCTTCCGCGGCCTTCGCCCCGTCGGGGCCGCCACCCTGCGCCATGTCGGGCCGGCCGCCGCCGCCCTGCCCGCCGAGCACCGCGACCCCGCGGCGCAGCAGGTCGACCGCATTGACCCGGCCGACCAGATCGTCGCTCACCCCAACCGCGATCGAGGCGCGACCGTCGTTGACCGCGACCATCACCGCGACGCCCGCGCCGCCCAGGCGCTGCTTGGCATCGTCGACCGCGCCACGCAGCCCCTTCGCCTCGAAGCCGTCGAGCACCTGACCGATGAACGCGACACCGCCGACCTGCTCCGGTCCCGCGGCCGCACCACCGGCGCCACCGCCCATTGCCAGCGCCTTCTTCGCCTCGGCGAGTTCCCGCTCCAGCCGCCGCCGCTCGTCGAGCAGCGCGATCACCCGCGCCGGCACCTCGTCGGGCGTCGTCTTGAGTGCGCTCGCCGCCTCGCGCAGCCGCTCGTCGCGACCGTTGAGATAGGCGCGCGCCGCCTCGCCGGTCAGCGCCTCGACGCGCCGCACGCCCGACGACACCGCGCCCTCCCCGATCACCTTGAACAGGCCGATGTCGCCGAGCGCATTGACGTGGGTGCCGCCGCACAGCTCGACCGAATAGGTCTTGCCGCCATCCTCGGTGCCCATCGACACGACGCGGACCTCGTCGCCGTATTTTTCGCCGAACAGCGCCATCGCACCCTCGGCGATCGCCTCGTCGGGGGTCATCAGCCGGGTCGTCACGCTGCCGTTGCCGCGGATCTGCGCGTTGACCGCGATCTCGGCGTCGGCGAGTTCCTCCGCCGTCATCGCCACCGGGTGCGAGACGTCGAAGCGCAGCCGCTCGGGCGCGACCAGCGAGCCCTTTTGCGCGACATGCGTGCCGAGCCGCTGGCGCAGCGCCTCGTGCAGCAGATGCGTCGCCGAATGGTTGGCGCGGATCTGCGCGCGACGCGCGACGTCGATCTGGAGACGGACGGCATCGCCGACCTTGATCGCACCGCCCTCGATGACCGCATGATGGACGAAGACGCGGCCCAATTGCTTCGAGGTCTCGGTCACCACGGCGCGCAGGCCGCCGTCGGTCGTGATCGTGCCGGTGTCGCCGACCTGCCCGCCGCTCTCGCCATAGAAGGGCGTCTGGTTGACGATCACCGCGACGGTGTCGCCCGCCGCCGCCTGGTCGACGCGTGCACCGTCCCTGACCAGCGCGACCACCTCGCCCTCGCCGACGTCGGCGCTATAGCCGATGAATTCGGTCGAGCCGGTCTCCTCGGCGATGTCGAACCACAGATCGTCCGACGCCTTGGCGCCCGAGCCCTTCCACGCCGCCCGCGCCGCACGCTTCTGCTCGGCCATCGCCGCGTCGAAGCCCGCCCGATCGACGGTCAGCCCACGCTCGCGCAGCGCATCCTCGGTGAGGTCGTAGGGGAAGCCGAAGGTGTCGTAGAGGCGGAACGCGGTCTCGCCGGTGAGCGTCGCGCCCTCAGCCATGTCGACGGTCGCCTCGTCGAGCAGCTTCAGCCCCTTGTCGAGCGTCTTGCGGAACTGCGTCTCTTCCTGGCGCAACGTCGCCTCGATCAGCGGCTGCGCGCGGACCAGCTCGGGATAGGCGGCGCCCATCTCGGCGACCAGCGCGGGCACCAGCCGGTGCATCAACGGCTCCTTGGCGCCGAGCAGATGCGCGTGGCGCATCGCGCGCCGCATGATCCGCCGCAGCACATAGCCGCGCCCCTCGTTCGCAGGCAGCACCCCGTCGGCGACGAGAAAGCCCGACGAGCGCAGATGATCGGCAATGACGCGATGCGACGCCCGCCGCGGCCCCTCGGCATCGGTGCCGGTCAGCGAGGTCGAGGCGGCGATCAGCGCCTTGAACGTGTCGGTATCGTAATTGTCGTGAACGCCCTGCAGCACCGCGGCGATCCGCTCCAGCCCCATGCCGGTGTCGATCGACTTCTTGGGCAGCTCGCCGACGATCTCATTGGCCTCCTGCTCATATTGCATGAAGACGAGGTTCCAGATCTCGACGAACCGGTCGCCATCCTCGTCCGGGCTACCGGGAGGGCCACCGGGAATATGGTCGCCATGGTCGTAGAAGATCTCGGAACAGGGGCCGCACGGACCGCTGTCGCCCATCGCCCAGAAATTGTCCTTGGTGGCGATGCGGATGATCCGCTCTTCGGGCAGATATTTGGTCCACAGGCCGAACGCCTCGTCGTCGGTATGATAGACGGTGGCGGTCAGCTTCTCGGCCGGAATACCCCAGACGCTCGTCAGCAGCGTCCAGGCGTGGTGGATCGCCTGTTCCTTGAAATAATCGCCGAACGAGAAATTGCCGAGCATTTCGAAGAAGGTGTGATGCCGCGCGGTATAGCCGACATTGTCGAGATCGTTGTGCTTGCCGCCGGCGCGCACCGACTTCTGGCTGCTGGTCGCCGTGGTGTAGGGCCGGCTTTCGAGGCCGGTGAAGACGTTCTTGAACGGCACCATCCCGGCGTTGACGAACATCAGCGTCGGGTCGTTCTGCGGCACCAGCGGCGCGGAGGGCACGATGGCATGGCCCGCGCTCGCGAAATAGTCGAGGAAGCCGCGGCGGATGTCGTTGGTCGAGGTCATAGACCAAGCGACTTAGGCGAGAGACGGCCCGCCCTCAAGCGTCGTTACGCGCCACCACACATGTGCTGGGAGTCGGGCAGCGTCCACGATTCCATCGTACGCAGGTTGGTCGTCGTATAGATCCGACCGCGATCGTCGCCCGGCGGACAATGCCGTGGGATACTGACGAGACAGGCGAGCACGCGATCCCCCCGCCGCGCATTCTGTGCCACCGCGACGCGGCTGTAGGAGACGCCGTACAGGCCATTGGCGAGGGATATGCTCGTTCCGCTCTCGGGCACGGGCCGGCCCGACCCATCCTCCAGCCGCGCGGACACGTTGCGCACCGTGCTGAACACGCATGTCCCGACCCGCTTCGGCAAGCCCGGCGGCTGCGCCGCGACCGCGGGTCCTGCAAGCGACAGCAGAGCAAGGGCGTAGGCGCAGGAAAGCCGCATATGCTGGTCCTTCATCCGAAAGGCTGATCGATCGACTTGGGCGGCGTGCTGAACCAGCGCGGCCCCTGGGCCGTCATGTGGAAGCAGTCCTCCAGCCGGACGCCGAACTGGCCGGGCAGGTAGATGCCGGGCTCGTTCGAAAAGCACATGCCGGCGGCCAGCCGCGTCGTCTCGCCGCGAACGAGGTTGACGGGTTCGTGGCCGTCCATGCCGATGCCGTGGCCGGTACGGTGCGACAGGCCGGGCAGTTTATAGTCGGGGCCGTAGCCGAGGCCGGTGTAATAGCGCCGCACCGCATCGTCGACGCTGCCCGCGGTGACGCCGATCCGCGCCGCGGCGAGGGCGACCTGCTGGCCGCGCGCCGCCTGATCCCAGACCTTGCGCTGCGCGACGGTGGCGCTGCCCTGCGGCACCCAGGTCCGCGAGATATCGGATTGATAGCCCTGCACGGTGCAGCCGCAATCCATCAGCAGGATCTCTCCCGCGGCGATGCGATGCACCTCGCGGCTGCCGTGCGGCAGCGCGGCGGCGGGACCGATCAGCGCCAGCGCGAATTCGGGAGCGCCGCCGAGCCGGGTGGTCGCGGCGGACATCATCGCGCCGATCTGGCTGCCGGTCATCCCCGCCTCGACCCGCGGCGCCAGCCAGCGATAGGCGGCGAGCGTCACCTCGGTCGCGACCTGCATCAACGCGAGTTCGGCGGGCGTCTTGATCATCCGGCAGCCGCGCACCACCGGATTGGCGCTCACCTGCCGTGCGTCAGGGGCGAAGCGGGCGAGGTCGGTCGGGATGAAGACGCGCGTCGTCTCCTCGATGCCGATCGGCAGCCGGTCGAGTCCGCGCTCCTTCAGCCAGCCGGCGACGACGGCCAGCGCGTTGCCGTCCTCCTGCCAGACGCGCACCGCGGCGGGGACGCTCAGCGTCTGGCGGACCGACGGCTCCTCGAAGAAGGGCGTGACGATCAGCGGTTCGCCCTCGCGCGGCAGGATCGCCAGCGTCGGCCGTTCGCTGCGCCCCCAGCGCACGCCGGTGAAATAGAGCATCGACGAGCCCGGCTCGATCAGCACCGCGCCAAGCCCGTTCGCCGCCATCAGCGCCTGCGCGCGGGCGAGCCGGCGCGCGCGCTCCTCCGGCCCGATCGGCACCGCGCCCGTCGTGAGGTCGCGCAACGCGGACAGATCGGGTTCGGCGGCGCGGACCAGCGCCGACGACAGGAGCGGCACCGCCGCGGCGGCGGCGAGGAGCGAACGGCGCGAGGGGCTGAAGACCATGATGCAGCGATACGGCGCTTGACCCGGCGGCCGCAATCCCCTTCCCTAGAGGCAAATCCTGGAGTTTCGTGCATGGCCAAACGGCTGACCTTGTTTATCGTGATCGGCCTGTTGCTCGGTGTCGTGGTGGGACTGGCGATCAACGGCTGGCTCGACGACGGTTCGCCAGCGGCGGCGGCGCGGCTGAAGGGCATCGCCGGCTATTTCGCGATCGGCACCACCATTTTCCTGCGACTGATCAAGATGATCATCGCGCCGCTCGTCTTCGCCACGCTGGTCAGCGGCATCACCCAGATGGGCGATACGTCGGCGCTCGGCCGGGTCGGCGCCAAGGCGATCGGCTGGTTCGTCTCGGCCAGCCTGCTGTCGCTCGGCCTCGGGCTGATCCTGGTCAATCTGATCCGGCCGGGGGTCGGCATCAACCTGCCGCTGCCGCCGGTGGACGCCGATGCCGGCATCGCCACCGCCGCGTTCAGCCTCGACAAATTCATCACGCATATCGTCCCCGCCTCCATGGTCGAGGCGATGGCGACCAACGAGATCCTGCAGATCGTCGTCTTCTCGATCTTCGTCGGCGTCGCGATCACCGCGGTCGGCGAGCGCGCCGCGCCGCTGACCCGGGCGATCGACGGCCTGGTCGCGGTGATGCTGCGGATCACCGATTACGTCATGCGCGTCGCGCCGCTCGCGGTGTTCTGCGCGGTGGCGGCGACGCTGACCGAGCGCGGTGCCGGGGTGATCGGCCAGCTCGCCTTCTTCATGGGCAGCTTCTATCTCGCCTTGCTGTGCCTGTGGGCGATCCTGCTCGGCATCGGCTTCCTGTTCATCGGGCCGCGCATCCGCGACCTGATCCGCTACGTCCGCGAGCCGCTGCTCGTCGCCTTCACCACCGCCTCGTCGGAAGCCGCCTATCCGCGCATGCTGGAGGCGCTCGACAAATTCGGGGTGCCGCCGCGCATCGCCAGCTTCGTGCTGCCGCTCGGCTATTCGTTCAACCTCGACGGCTCGATGATCTACATGACCTTCGCGTCGCTGTTCATCGCCCAGACCTATGGCATCGACCTGCCGCTCGGCACGCAGATCGCGATGCTCTTGTTCCTGATGATCTCGTCCAAGGGCATCGCCGGCGTGCCGCGTGCCAGCCTCGTTGTGATCGCGGCGGTGCTGCCGGTGTTCAAGATCCCCGAGGCGGGCCTGCTGCTGATCCTCGCGATCGACCATTTCCTCGACATGGGGCGCACCGCGACCAACGTGATCGGCAATGCGGTCGCGGCGTCGGTGGTGGCGAAATGGGAGGGCGGGTTCGATCCGCGCGAGCCCGCGACGATCGACCCCGCGGTGGCCGAGGGGCCGGCTACACCGGCGGCGACCAGCTTCCGGCACTAGCCGCCATCAGGCGTAGGCGTAGCGGCCGCCCTTCTCCAGCGCCGCCTGATAGGCCGGCAGCGCGTGGACCTTCTCGAGCCAGGCGATCGTCGCCGGGCGCGAGGCATCGAGGCCGGCGCGGCTGCGCGCCGCTTCGAGCGGGAAGCTCATCATGATGTCGGCGGCGGTCATCACGTCGCCGGCGAACCACGGGCGTTGCGCCAGCTCCGCTTCGACATAGTCGAGATGGACGTCAATCATCGGCTGGATGCGCTTGACCGCCGCCTTGCCCATCAGCGGGATGCGGCCGAGCACCAGCTTGAGCAGCAGCGGCGGCATCATCGAACCCTCGGCATAATGGAGCCAGAAGCGGTAGCGCAGCACCGATTCGCGATGCGCCGGCGGCCCGAGCCGGCCGTCCGCCTTCTCGACGAGATATTCGACGATCGCACCGGTCTCAGCGATCACCCGGCCGCCGTTGGCGTCGAGGTCCTCGATCACCGGCGACTTGCCGAGCGGGTGGACCCGTTTCAGCTCGGGCGGCGCCAGCATCGTCTTGGGATCGCGCTGATACCGCTTGATCTGATAATCGAGGCCCAATTCCTCGAGCATCCACAAGATCCGCTGCGAGCGGCTGTTCTCGAGATGGTGGACGATGATCATACGGTCTCCCCTGTCGCGCGGGCGGTCCATAGCCAGGCCGCCGCAGGGAAATCCACGACAGGGCCATTTCGTTGCGCCGTCAGCGCCGCGCGCAGGCGGGCGAGCAGCGCCGGACGGTCTTCCGCGGCGGCATCGCGGAGCCGCGAGGCGGCAGGTCCGATGCGGGTGAGGAAGGCGACGGCATCCTCGACCGCCTCCTCCCCCGCGCCGACGCGATAGCTGAAGCGGGTGAGAACGGCGGTCGCGTCGGCCCAGCCGGCGGCGGCGAGGACCGCAGCGCCCGCCTCCGGATCGGCGAAGGCGAAGGGGCCGGGCACGTAGCTGGCCGAGCGTTGCGGCGCGGGGGTGATCAGCGTCGCCCAGGGATTGTCGGCGACGGCGGCGAAGCAGCTGAACACCAAGCGGCCACCGGGCCGCGTCGCGGCAGCAAGACGGGTGAAGGCAGCCGCGGGATCGGCGAAGAACATGACGCCGTGGCGCGAAACGATCAGGTCGAGCGGCGCGAGCTCGGCCGCGGCGACCAACGCGTCGGCGGTGCGGAAGTTGAGATTGGCGCGCGCATGGTGCGCGTCGGCGACGGCGACGAGGTCGGACGATAGATCGGCCCCGGTGACGCGCGCGTCTGGCCGGGCCGAGGCGAGCGCGGCGGCGGTGGCACCGGCGCCGCAGCCGATGTCGAGCGCGGTGATCGCGCCGGCCGGCGCGGCGGCGAGGATCGCGGCGTCGAGCCGTGGAGCGAGATCGGCGAAGGCGCGCTCGGTCCGGCGCCATTCCTCCGCCCAGACGGTGCCGACGCGGCCGGTCCAGTCAATATGGGTGGTCATCGGCAGTCTCCGGAGTAGGTTGGCGCAATTCCAAACAAAAGAGGCCCGCCGTTGCCGGCGAGCCTCTTTTTCCGTGCTTATCGATGCGCCGACATCAGATGTCGTCGTCGGCTTCCGGGCCGGCCATCATCTCCTCGGCGACCTTCTCGGTGCGCTGACGGATCGCCTTTTCGAGGCGGTCGGCCATTTCGGGATGCTCGCGCAGATAGGTCTTCGAATTCTCGCGGCCCTGGCCGATGCGGACGCTATCGTAGCTGAACCACGCACCCGATTTCTCGACCAGCCCGGCCTTCACGCCGAGATCGAGGATCTCGCCGATCTTGGAGATGCCCTCGCCGTACATGATGTCGAATTCGACCTGCTTGAACGGCGGCGCGACCTTGTTCTTGACGACCTTGACGCGCGTAGCGTTGCCGGTGACCTCTTCCTTGTCCTTGATCGCGCCGGTGCGGCGGATGTCGAGACGGACCGAGGCGTAGAATTTCAGCGCGTTGCCGCCCGTCGTCGTCTCCGGGTTGCCGTACATCACGCCGATCTTCATGCGCAGCTGGTTGATGAAGATCACCATGCAGCGCGAGCGGCTGATCGAACCGGTCAGCTTGCGCAGCGACTGCGACATCAGCCGGGCCTGCAGTCCGACGTGGCTGTCGCCCATCTCGCCCTCGATTTCCGCACGGGGCACGAGCGCGGCGACCGAATCGACCACCAGCACGTCGATCGCGTTCGAGCGGACGAGCGTGTCGACGATCTCGAGCGCCTGTTCGCCCGTGTCGGGCTGCGAGACGATCAGCTCGTCGATGTTGACGCCGAGCTTCTTGGCATAGACGGGATCGAGTGCATGTTCGGCGTCGACAAAGGCGGCGGTGCCGCCGCCCTTCTGCGCCTCGGCGATGACGTGCAGCGCGAGCGTCGTCTTGCCCGACGATTCGGGGCCATAGACCTCGATCACGCGGCCGCGCGGCAGACCGCCGACGCCGAGCGCGATATCGAGGCCGAGCGAACCGGTGGAGATCGTCTCGACCTCCATCGACTGTTTCGCGCCGAGCTTCATTGCCGAGCCCTTGCCGAAGGCGCGGTCGATCTGGGCCAGCGCGGCGTCGAGCGCCTTCTGCCGGTCGGTGGATGCGGTTGCCATGCCGGTGTCGATCACTTTCAGATTGGCGGCCATCGGGAGGTTCCTCGCTAGAGCAAGCGCGTCACCGGGGCAACGCGTCTGTTTCGCTATGTACGGCGTTTGTTCTCTTGGAACAAGAGGGGAACGCTAAGCCGCGGCAGGATTGTGGGTGGTTCGCCATCCCGCGTCGGAAAGGCGTCCGCGAAGACCGGGTTCAGGTCAGCGTCGTCGCCAGCGTCCACCACCCCTCGGCGGCTGCGCGCGCCGCCGCGGCGTCGCGCGCCGCGACCGACTCGAACAGCGCGAAACAGGTCGCGCCGCTCCCCGACATCCGCGCCAGACGCACACCCGCCGCCGCATCGAGCAGCGCCAACACCGCGGCGATCGCCGGCGCGATCGCCACCGCCGGCGCCTGCAGGTCGTTGCGCCCGACCAGCGCACGCGCGAGCAGATCGCCGTCGGCGGCGATGCCGCCGCGGTCCACGCCATCCCATCTCGCGAACACCGCCGCGGTGCTCACCGCGACGCCGGGATTGACCAGCAGCAACGGCATGCCCGCCAGCCCCTCGACCGGCAGCAACGCCTCGCCCTTCCCCGTGCCGAGCGTCGCGCGGCCGAGCAGGCAGGCGGGGACGTCGGCACCGAGCGCCTCGGCGATGACGAACAGCCGCGGGTCGTCGGGCGCGATGCCGTGCAGCCCGGCGAGCGCCCGCAGCATCGCCGCCGCGTCGGCCGAGCCACCGCCGATCCCCGAGGCGATCGGCAGATGCTTGTCGAGCGTGATCGCATGCGGCTGCGCGATACCGAAGGCCGCGCGGAAGGCGTGCGCGGCGCGGATCACCAGATTGTCCGACTCCGCAGCGCCGGCGAGCGCGGCGGCGAACGGTCCGGTGATCGCGAACCGGTCGGTCGCGTCGGGCACCACCGTCACGCTGTCGCCATCGGCGGCGAAGACGAACAGCGTCTCCAGCTCGTGATAGCCGTCGGGGCGACGACGACGGACGTGGAGCGCGAGGTTGATCTTGGCAGGCGCCGGCTCGACGATCATTTGCGCGGCAGCCCCTGCACCGCCTTGGTGGCGAGCCGCGTCGCATCATCGGCCGAGGCGGTCAGCGCCGCGGCGCGCCAGGCGTAGCGCGCCTCGTAACGGCGGCCGCGGGTCCAATAGAGGTCGCCGAGATGCTCGCCGATCTCCGCATTGACCGGATCGCCCGCGGCGGCGCTTTCGATCAGCGGCTGCGCGCGGGTGACGTCGCCGCCGATGAAATAGGCCCAGCCGAGCGAATCGGCGATCGAGGCATCGTCGGGCTTCAACGCATGCGCGCGTTCGAGCATCGCGATCGACTGCGGCACGTCGACCCGCCGCTCCGCCTGCGCATAGCCGAGATAGTTGAGCGCGAGCGGCTCGCGCGGCGCGATCGCCACCGCTTTCTGCAAGGCGACGCGCCCTGCCGGCCAGTCGCCCGCCTGTTCGAGCGCGCCGCCATATTGCAGCCAGGCGCTCCACGCGGTCGGATCGGCGTCGACGACGCGGCGATACCAGTCCGCCGCCTCGCGATGACGGTTCATCGCGCTGAGCTGGTCGGCATAGGTCTGCCAGTCGCTCTCGCCCGCCCCTGCCCGCTCGGCACCGCTGCGGGCGAGCGCCAGCGCGTCGGCGGGGCGGCCGGCGGTGGTCAGGATGCTGATCCGCGTCGCACCGGCGGTCGCCGCATAGGGACTGGCGGGCGCGATGCCGTCGAGCGTCGCCAGCGCGCGCGGGATCGCCTTGTCCTTGGCGAGCGCGGCGGCGAGCAGCAGCCGGGCGCGGTCGTTGGCGGGATAAGCGATCACCGCGGTGCGCGCGAGCGCGATCGACAGATCGGTGGCGTCCTGATCGGCGAGGTCGCCGGCGATCCGCCCGAGCAACCGCGACACGCCGAACCCGAGCGTCGGCTGCGCGGCATCGCCCGCGCGCACCGCCGCGAACCCCGGATCGCCGCCGGCGAGCAGCGCGCGCGCCCGATCGGTCTCGCCGCGACCGAACAGCAACTGCCCGGCGGACAGGCGCAGGTCGACCGGCGACCCCGTCTCGCGCAGCGCCTGGATGGTGGCCAGCCCCCGTGCGGTATCGCCGCGGGCGATCTGGAGCAGCGCCGCGGTCTCGGCGGTGAGCCGCTGGCTGACCGGGTCCTTCCCCGCGCGGGCGATCTGCGGCGCGGGATCGGTCCCTTCCGCGAACGCGATCCACGCGCGCAGCGACGGCACCAGCACCGCCAGCGGCGTCGCGGCGAGCGCATCGGTCGCCGCGCTCGCGCCGGCGACGTCCTGTTTCGCCGCGGCGACGGCGAGCGGCAGCAGCGGCAGGTCGGCGGGCGCTTCGGGCCGGCCGCGCAGCACCGCGACGGCGCGGGTGGCGAGCGCGACGTCGCCGGCGGCCAGCGCCTCGCGATAGGCGCGCAACGCGACGGCCGTGCTCGCCGGCGCGGCGGCGAGCGCGCGGGCATAGCCGGCGGCGGCGAGATCGACCCGGCCGTCGGCATCGGCGGCGCCGGCCTTGAGATAGTCGGCGAGATGACCGGTGTCGGCCGCTGCCGGCGGGACCGCGCCGAAGCTCAGCAGCGACGCGAGGAACAGGCGTTTACATATTGGGATAATTCGGGCCTCCACCACCCTCCGGCACCACCCAGTTGATGTTCTGGGTCGGGTCCTTGATGTCGCACGTCTTGCAGTGGACGCAGTTCTGCGCGTTGATCACGAACTTGGGATCGCCGGTCTCCTGGCCCACGATCTCGTAAACGCCGGCCGGGCAATAGCGTTGCGCGGGTTCGTCGTAGAGCGGCAGGTCGTATTCGACCGGCACGTTCGGGTCCCTCAGCGTCAGATGGACCGGCTGGTCCTCCTCGTGATTGGTGTTCGACAGGAACACCGAGGAGAGGCGGTCGAAGGTCAGCACGCCGTCGGGCTTGGGATAGACCGGCGGCTTGACCAGATCCTTGCGCCACAGGCTTTCGTGATCGGGATGATGCTTCATCGTGAACGGCATCTTGAGCCCGAAATGCTCCAGCCACATCGTCACGCCGGCGAGGCCCGAGCCGAGGAAGTCGCCGAACTTCTTGACCAGCGGCACGACGTTGCGGACGACCGACAGCTCCTTGTGCAGCCAAGACGTCTCGAACGCCGCGGGATAGGCGGCCAGTTCGTCGTGCTCGCGCTGCGACAGGATCGCCGCGACCGCAGCCTCGGCGGCCATCATCCCCGACTTCATCGCGCCATGCGTGCCCTTGAGCCGCGGCACGTTGAGGAAGCCCGCCGAACAGCCGATCAGCGCGCCGCCGGGGAAGACCAGCTTCGGGATCGACTGCAACCCGCCGTCATTGATCGCGCGCGCACCATAGGACACGCGCTTGCCGCCCTTGAGGATCGCGGCGATCTCGGGATGGGTCTTCCACTTCTGCATCTCCTGGAAGGGCGACAGATAGGGATTGGTGTAATTGAGCCAGGTGACGAAGCCGAGGCTGACCTGTCCGTTCGCCTGATGATACAGCCAGCTGCCGCCGTTGGCGTCGTCGCCGAGCGGCCAGCCCTGCGTATGGATGACGCGGCCGGGACTGTGCAGCGCGGGATCGATGTCCCACAATTCCTTGATGCCGAGGCCATAGACCTGCGGCTGCGCATCCTTGGCCAGATCGAAGGTGCGGATCACTTCCTTGGTGAGGTGGCCGCGCACGCCCTCGGCGAAGAAGGTGTATTTGGCGTGGAGCTCGAGCCCCGGCGTGTAATCGGGCTTGTGCGTGCCGTCGCGTGCGACGCCCATGTCGCCGGTGGCGACGCCCTTCACCCTGCCCTGTTCGTCGAACAAAATCTCCGCGGCGGCGAAGCCGGGGAAGATCTCGACGCCCAGCTCCTCGGCCTTGCCCGCCAGCCAGCGGCACAGATTGCCGAGGCTGCCGGTATAGGTCCCCTTGTTGTGCATGAACGGCGGGGTGAGGAATTCGGGCAAAGTGCGCTTGCCGGTCGCGGTCAGCACCCAATGGTGATTTTCGGTCACCGGCACCTCGGCGAGCGGGCAGCCGTCCTCGCGCCAGTTCGGCAGCAGTTCGTCGAGGCTGCGCGGATCGATCACCGCACCCGACAGGATGTGCGCGCCGACCTCCGAGCCCTTCTCCAGCACGCAGACCGACAGGTCCGCGCCCTGCTCGGCCGCGACCTGTTTGAAGCGGATCGCCGCCGACAGGCCCGCCGGGCCGGCGCCGACGATCACCACGTCATAGGGCATCGATTCGCGTGTCGACATCATTCCACTCCCGGGCACCGTCCGCGGTGCATCACGCTTGTATGTTGTCGGCGGCGGCAAAAGCGTTCAGGCGCACGACGACAACGGCTCGTCTCCGGCCCGCGATCGGACAAGTTGACGCAAACGTCAACCTGGAGAAGGATCGTCGCAACAAAAAGGAATAATGTGGGGGCCGATCAGCATATCGACTGGATGAGCAGCGTCGGCAGCGCGCTCGACTGGTGGCAGGAGGCGGGCGTCGACACGCTCGTCGAGGATGCGCCGCGCGACTGGCTGAGCCAGCCGATGCCGGCGCCCGTCGCCTTCGCCGCAGCGGTCTCCGCGGCCGCGGTGCCGGCCGCCCCCGCCGCCGCGACGATGCCCGACGCGCTCGCCGACTTCATCGCGTGGCGGCTGGGCGATGCGGTGCCCGAGGTCGAGTGGCGCGGCGTGTCGATCGCCGCCAGCGGCCCGCCCGACGCCGCGATCATGGTCCTCGTCGATTGCCCCGACAAGGACGACGGCGAGGCGGGCACCTTGCTGAGCGGCGCCGCCGGCGCCCTGTTCGACCGGATGCTCGCCGCGATCGGCCTGTCGCGCGACACGATCCACCTCGCCGCGGTCTGCGCCAGACGGCCGGTGGCCGGGCGGATGCCGCGCGATACCGAGACGCGGCTGTCCGACATTTCGAAGCACCATATCGGGCTGGTCGCGCCAAAACGGCTGCTGCTGCTCGGCAATGCGGCCAGCCGTGCCATTCTGGGGGCGGAAATGCCGGGGACGCGCGGGTCTTTGCATTCATTTAACCATAAGAGCGGAGAGACCGGGGTCGTCGCCAGCTTTCACCCGCGCTTCCTCATCGAGAAGCCCGTGGCGAAGGCGGAGGCCTGGAAGGATCTGCAATTGCTGATGGGAAACCTGCCCGCATGACCCGCACGCTCGCGCTGACCCTGGCGCTGATCGCGCTGCCCGCCGCCGCGCATGCCGCCGGGCCGACCGAACCCGCCGGCGACGCCAGACTGCCCGCGGCGACCGCCCTCGCCGATCGCATCCCCGATCAGCTCGATGCGACGCAGCGCGAGGGCTATCGCGCGGTGTTCCAGGCGATCCGCGACGGCAAATGGCAGGACGCGCAGCTCGGGCTCGACGCGATGAAGCCCGGCCCGCTCCATGCGATCGCGCGTGCCGAGCTGTTCACCGCCAAGGGCTCGCCGCGCGTCGAGCTGGAGCCGCTCGTCGCTTTGCTCAACGAGGCGCCCGAACTGCCCGAGGCCGAATCGCTTGCCCGCCTCGCCAAGTCACGCGGCGCGGCCGAACTGCCGCCGCTGCCGCAGGCGCAGCGATTGATCTGGCAGGACGGCGCCCCCCGCCGCGTCCGCGCCAAGGCGACGAAGAGCGACGAGATCGCCGCCGATCTGGCGCTCAAGATGCAGCCGTTCGTCAAGGCCGACATGGGGCCCGAGGCGCAGGCGCTGCTCGAGACGACGCCGGGCCTGACCATCGAGGCGCAGACCGAATGGCAGGCGAAAGTCGCCTGGATGTATTTTCTCACCGGCGACGACGCCAACACCCGGGCGATGGCGGCGAAGGCCGCCGCCGGCTATGGCGACTGGGCGGTGCAGGGCCGCTGGACCGGTGCGCTCGCGGCATGGCGCCAGAACGATTGCGCCGCGGCGGAAAGCGGCTTCGAGGGCGTCGCCGCACGCGCGACCGACGTCGATCTGCGCGCCGCCGCGCTCTATTGGACGTCGCGCGCCGACATGGTCTGCGGCCGGCCCGACAAGGTGCAAGCGCGACTGCAATCCGCCGCGCAATTCTCTGAGAGCTTCTACGGCCAATTGTCGCGTCAGGCACTGCTGATCAAGGACAAGGGCAAGCCGTCGACGCAAATCGTCGCGGCGGACTGGGCGCGGCTCGACAAGCGGCCCAATATCCGCGTCGCCGCCGCGCTCGCCGAGATCGGCGAGACCGACCTTGCCGACACCGTCGTGCGCCAGCAGGCACGGATCGGCGACCCGTCCGAATTCGGCAGCCTCGTCCGCGTCGCCGAGGCGTTGAGCCTGCCCGCGACCACCGTATGGCTGGCGCACAATTGCCCGCAGGGCGTCGTCGCCACCGCCGAGGCGCGCTATCCGACGCCGAACTGGACGCCGTCGAGCGGCTGGCGTGTCGACAAGGCGCTCGTCTACGCCCACACGCTTGAGGAGAGCGGCTTCCGCAACAAGGTGGTGAGCCCGGCCGGCGCCTATGGCCTGATGCAGATCATGCCCGCCGCCGCGACCGATTATTCGCGCGAGCGCGGCCTGCCGCTCGACAAGGCGGCGCTTACCAAGCCCGCCACCAACATGGATATCGGCCAGCGCCATCTCGAACGGCTGCGCGACATGGCCGGCGTGACCGGCGGGCTGCTGCCCAAGGTGATCGCCGCCTATAACGCCGGGCCGCGTCCGGTCGGAGACTGGAACGCGATCGTCCACGATAACGGCGACCCGCTGCTCTATATTGAGAGCATCCCTTATTGGGAGACGCGCGGCTATGTGACGACGGTGCTGCGCAATTACTGGATGTACGAGGCGCAGGGCGGCCGCAAGGCATCGGTCAGCCGCTCCGCGCTGGCACAGGGCCTGTGGCCGCGCTTCCCCGGCCTGCCCGGCGCCGCGGCGGTGCGCATCGCCGGACGGCCGAGCAACACCGCGATCGCGGTGAACGGCAGCGTGAGCCCGCAATCGCGGACGGTGACGGGGAACTGAAGCGGGGGGTCGCGTTCAGCCTCCCTCTCCAAGGGCCATCGCATATAGCAATTGTGATGAGGTTCGATCGGCTTCCTCATGAGATTCGTCACCCCGGACTCGTTCCGGGGTCCACCCGCCCGCAGGGGAATGGTCTCGGATCAAGCCTTTCTCCTGGCCGCAGAGTGGCCCCCGGAACAAGTCCGGGGTGACGGTGTGGCAATCCTTCGTCACGCCTCGTGAGCTTGCCTCGCCTCCTTCCTGCGGTATGGTTCGGTCCGATGTGGGATGACCCCCGCGCACCATGGGAAAGGACGAATCGATGCTCGGCGGGATGCAGGATTTCGAGCTCAGGGTATCGACGCTGATCGATCACGCCGCGCGCGAGCACCCGACCCGCGAGATCGTCACCCGCTGGGCCGACGGCAGCGAGACGCGCAGCGACTGGCGTACCCTGTCGCATGACGCCAAACGGCTGGCGCAGGCACTCGAACGGCTCGGGGTGCAGCGCGGCGAGCGCGTCGCGACGCTGGCGATGAACCACGGCCATCATCTCGCCGCATGGTATGCGACGATCGGCATGGGCGCGGTGATCCATACGATCAACCCGCGCCTGTTCGACGACCAGCTCGTCTACATCGCCAACCATGCCGAGGATCGCGTGTTGCTCTACGATCGCGCCTTCCAGCCGATCGTCGACCGGCTGCGGACGCGATGGACCAGCATCGACCATTATGTGGTGATGGACGACGACGGCCCCGACGGCTTCGCCGCGCTGATCGCGCCCGAGGACGGCGACTATGACTGGGTCACCGGATCGGAGCGGGAGGGCTGCATGCTCTGCTACACCAGCGGCACCACCGGCCATCCCAAGGGCGTGCTGTATGACCATCGCTCGATCCTGCTCCACGCGCTGCTCGTCGCGTCGCCCGCGGTGCTCGGCCTGTCATCGGCGGCGGTGTTGCTGCCGGTCGTGCCGCTGTTCCACGCCGCCGCCTGGGGTACGCCGTTCGCCGCGCCGCTCGCCGGCGCGAAGCTCGTCTTCTCCGCGGTCAACGACGCCAAGGTGCTGTGCGATCTGATGAACCGCGAGGGCGTCACGATCTCGTCGGGGGTGCCGACGGTATGGCTGGCGATGTTCGCGCATATCGATGCGACCGGCGAGGCGCCGCGCGCGCTCAGGATGGCGACGATCGGCGGCTCGGCGGCGCCGCGCGCGATGATCGCGCGGCTGATCGACATGGGCGTCGAGGTCAAGCATTTGTGGGGGATGACCGAGACCTCGCCGGTCGCCACCGCCGCCGCGCCGCCGCCGGACTGGCAGAGCTGGCCGCGCGAGCGCCAGCTCGACCTGCTCACCCGGCAGGGCAGCGTGCCTTATGGCGTCGAACTCGTCGTCCGCGACGACGACGGTACGCCGCTGCCCCGCGACGGCACCAGCGCGGGACGGCTGCACATCCGCGGCCCGTGGGTGATCAAACGCTATTTCCGCGCCGAGGCGGATGCGATCGACGCCGATGGCTGGTTCGACACCGGCGACGTCGCGGTGATCCACCCCGACGGCACGATGCAGATCACCGACCGCTCGAAGGACGTGATCAAATCGGGCGGCGAGTGGATCAGCTCGGTCGAGCTGGAGAATGCCGCGGTCGGCTGCCCCGGCGTCGCCGAGGCGGCGGCGATCGGCATCCCCCATCCCAAATGGGACGAACGACCGCTGCTCGTCGTCGTCCGCAAGCCGGGCAGCGACGTCGACGCGCGCGCGATCCTCGACCATCTCGCCGGCGTGGTGGCGAAATGGTGGCTGCCCGATGGAATCGAATTCGTCGATACGCTGCCGCACACCGCAACGGGCAAATTGCTCAAGACGGCGCTGCGCGAGCAATTCCGCGACTATCGGTTCGCGGCGTGAGACGGCCGATCCCCTGCCCGGCCGCGCGCGCGAGGAAATTGCAATCATCGGCTGACATTTCACGTCTTGTGCCTACAATCCCCTTATGGCGATCGGACTGGACAATGCGGGCTTCAGCGACGCGCTGGTGATCCTGGGGGCGGCGGGGCTGGTGATCCCCGCCTTCGCGCGCTTTCGGGTCAGCCCGATCATCGGCTTCATCCTCGTCGGCATGCTCGTCGGCCCCGACGGGCTCGGCGCGCTGACCGACCGGGCGCCGTGGCTCTATTACCTCACCATCTCCGATCCCGATTCGATCGAGCCCTTCGCCGAATTCGGCATCGTGCTGCTGCTGTTCTCGATCGGGCTCGAACTCTCGTTCAAGCGCTTGTGGTCGATGCGTGCGCAGGTGTTCGGCACCGGCCCGGCCGAGCTGATCGGCTCGGCGGCGCTGATCGCGGTGGCGGTCCATCTGCTCGGCCAGGATTGGGGCGGCGCCGCCGGCCTCGGCCTCGCGCTGGCCTTGTCCTCGACCGCTCTGGTGCTGCCGCTCGTCGGCACGACCAGTCCGGTCGGCCGCGCCGCCTTTGCGATGCTGCTGTTCGAGGATCTCGCGCTGGTGCCGATCATCTTCGCGCTCGGCGCGATGGCGCCGACCGCCAGCCCCGACGGCTGGGTCGGCATCGCCGGCGTCGCATTGCGCGGGCTGGCGACGGTGGTGGTGATGTACCTCGGCGGCCGGCTGGTGCTGCCGCGGCTGTTCGCGCAGGCGGCGCGCACCAAGAGCCCGGAACTCTTCCTCGCCGCCTCGCTGCTCGTCGTCATCACCGCCAGCGTCGCGACCACCGCCGCCGGCCTGTCGCCGATCGTCGGCGCGGTGCTCGCCGGGCTGCTGATCGCCGAGACCGAATATCACACCGAGGTCGAGGTGATGACCGCGCCTTTCAAGGGCCTCGCGCTCGGCGTCTTCCTGATCACCGTCGGGATGAGCGTCAACCTGCGCGAGGTGCTGGCCAATTGGCCGTCGCTGCTCGGCGCGGTGGTCGCGGTGGTCGGGGTCAAGGCGGTCGTCACCTATCTGCTGCTCCGCGTCGCGCAGACCGGGCGCGGCATCGCCGCCGAGACCGGGCTGCTGATGGGCAGCCCGTCGGAGACGACGCTGATCGTGCTCGCCACCGCGGCACAGGCGCAGCTCATCCTGCCGTCGACCGCCGCCTTCTGGCAGACGGTGACCGCGATCGGCCTCACCATCACGCCGCTGCTCGCCAAGGCGGGCCAGCGTCTGTCGCGCGGCATCGACCGCTTCACCCCCGGCGACGGCCTGCCCGAGGATACGCTCGGCGAGGGACCGGGCGCGGTGGTGATCGGCTTCGGCCGCGTCGGGCGGATGGTGTCCGACATGCTCGCGGTCCACGGCCAGCGCTATATCGCGGTCGAGGCGGACATCGACACCGTCGCCGAGGCGCGGCGCAGCGGCCATCCGGTGCTGTTCGGCGACATCGCGCGTGGCGACTGGGTCGAGCGGCTCGACCTCGCCCGTGCCCGCGCGCTGATCCTGACGATGGACGATCCGGTGCTGACCGTACAGCTTACCCGGCGGATGCGCGCGCTCGCCCCGGCGCTGCCGATCATCGCCCGCGCCCGCGATCCGCACCATGCCGCCGAACTCTATCGCGCCGGCGTGACCGACGCGGTGCCCGAGACGCTGGAAAGCTCACTGCAATTGTCCGAGGCGGTGCTGGTCGACCTCGGCGTCGCGATGGGACCGGTGATCGCCTCGATCCACGAGAAGCGCGACGAACTGCGCCAGTCGATCCGCGCGGAGGCGGAGATCGACCGCGAGCCCCGCATCCGGCGCGTGCGGCGGCTGGGGGAAGCGGTGCCGGGCAAGGTGTGAGCGGCCCCACCATCACGCCGTTCGCCCCAAGGCTATCGCATTTGGCTGCGGGGATGAGGATCGAGCCGCTTCCACATCCACCCCGTCACCCCGGACTCGTTCCGGGGTCCACCGGTCCGCAGGAGAATGGTGCCCGCTCAAGCCGCTCTCCTCGCCGCCTAGTGGACCCCGGAACCAGTCCGGGGTGACGAGGATGGGATTGGAAAGCGACGGAGGCACTTGAAGGCCCGGAACGGCTCCGGAGAGCCCGCTCATGTATACAGGTCGACAACCTCCGCCCCCTCGCCGACCGCCTCGAGCAGCAGCGTACGATGGCAATGTTTCGGATCTCGCTCGAAGCAGAGCAGCGCGCTCGGCGTCTCCGCCGCCAATCCCAGCATGATGGCGGCGGCCGCCTGCGCCTCGGGCAGTTCGAGTTGCTCCTCATATACCGCCTCCAGCGTCGCCACGTCGCCCTTCTTGGCAGCGTCGCGCCCGCGCTTGGGGGTGCCGAGCGCCTTGAGGTGGACATAGGCGATCCCCGCCTCGGCGAGGCTGGCGGCGAGCGAGGATTTCGAGAAGCCGGGCCGCCGCGACAACGGCAGCGCACGCACGTCGATCACCCTTTTCACCCCCGCACGGTTAAGGGCGGCGAGGAAGTCGGCCATCGTCGTGGCCTCATAGCCGATGGTGTAGATCGTGGTCATGCCGGCCGAACGCACGAGCCGACCGCCGCGTTGCCCGCCGCCCCGGTGCGGCCTAAGGCACCCATATGACCCATGATATCCATATCGTCGGCGGCGGCCTCGCCGGTTCGGATGCCGCCTGGCAGCTCGCCGAGGCGGGCTATCGCGTCCGCCTGTCGGAGATGCGCGGCTCGGGCGAGCGTACGCCGGCGCACCAGACCGATCATCTCGCCGAACTCGTCTGCTCGAACAGCTTCCGCTCCGACGATGCGGAGGCCAATGCGGTCGGCCTGCTCCATCAGGAAATGCGCGCGATGGGCTCGCTGATCATGCGCCAGGCGGATGCGCATCGCGTCCCCGCCGGGTCGGCGCTGGCGGTCGACCGCGACGGCTATTCCGCCGGCGTCACCGCGGCGCTCGCCGATCATCCCAACGTCACGCTGGTCCGCGAACGCGTCGACGCGCTGCCGGACGGGCCGGCGATCCTTGCCACCGGGCCGCTCACCGCAGCGGGGCTGGCGCAGGCGATCGGCGGCGCGACCGGCGCGGAGGCGCTCGCCTTCTTCGATGCGCTCGCCCCCATCGTCCACGCCGACACGATCGACATGGACGTCGCATGGAAGGCGTCGCGCTGGGACAAGGGCGAGGCGGATTACATCAACTGCCCGATGGACAAGGAGCAATATCTCGCCTTCCACGCCGCCTTGCTTGCCGGCGAGAAGAGCGAGTTCAAGGACTGGGAGAAGGATACGCCCTATTTCGAGGGCTGCATGCCGATCGAGGTGATGGCCGAGCGCGGGCTCGACACGTTGCGCTACGGCCCGATGAAGCCGGTCGGGCTCGACAATCCCCGCACCGGCCGCTGGCCCTATGCGGTGGTCCAGCTTCGCCAGGACAATGCGCAGGGCACGCTCTGGAACATCGTCGGCTTCCAGACCAAGCTGAAGCATGCCGAACAGGTGCGGCTGTTCCGCACCATCCCCGGCCTGCAGAATGCGGAATTCGCACGCCTCGGCGGTCTGCATCGCAACACCTTCATCCGCTCGCCCGAATTGCTCGACCCGACGCTGCGGCTGAAGAGCCGCCCGAACCTGCGCTTCGCCGGCCAGATCACCGGCTGCGAGGGCTATATCGAGAGCGCCGCGATCGGCCTGCTCGCCGGCCGCTTCGCCGCGGCGGAGCTGGCGGGCGAGACGCTCGCGCCGCCGCCGGTCGAGACCGCGCTTGGCGCCTTGCTCGGCCATATCACCGGCGGCGCGGAGGCGGAGACCTATCAGCCGATGAACGTCAATTTCGGGCTGATGCCGCCGATCCCCGGCCGCACCAAGAAGGCCGACCGCAAGCGGATGTACACCGATCGCGCGCGCGCCGCCTTCGCCGGCTGGCTCAACTCTCCTCCGCCGGCGCCGCAGCCGTCGGCGGACATTTCGGCCGGGACGATGGCTTCCGCTTGACCGCGGTGGTGGCGAATTCGGCGGCGTCCATCGCACCGGATTTGTCATGGTCGGCGGCGACGAACTTGGCGGTCGCCTTGGCCGCCCATTCGTCGAAGTCGAGCCGGCCATCGCCATTGACGTCGAGCTTGGCGAAGCCCTTGCGCCGGTTGGCGAGATATTCGTCGCGCGTCACCTTGCCGTCCTGATCGCGATCGTAGCGCGCGAAGCGTTTCTGCTCGCGTGTCGCCTCGGAGGCTTCGGGCACCGGGTCGGCAGCGGCGGCCCCCGTCGCCGGCGCTGCGGCGGCCTGCGCCGCGGGCTGCGCCGGCAGCAACGCCGGCCGCCCGGATCCGCCGAACAGCATCGCCCCGGCCGCCACCGCCGCGAGCACCGCCGTACCGATCGCCCAATATCGCCACATCACGCGTCCCCCTTCGCCATCGATCATCCCAGCGACAAACCCTACGGCGGGTCCAGCCGGCGGTCGTCCGCGCGCCGAACCGCATCGCGGTGTGGGTCGAGCCCTCTGCCGAGTTCATCTGCGTCAAGCGTGCCCGAGCGATCGTGATCCGCCGCGTCGAACTGCGGATCCGCCCATTCCCCGAGATCGAGCCGGCGGTCGCCATCCCCGTCCAGCCGGGCGAATCCCGCCCGCATGGCGGCGCGATATTCGTTGCGCGACAACACGCCGTCGCGGTCGCGGTCATGCGCCGCGAGCGCGGCATGCGCGACCGCCGCGGCATCCGGCGATGCCGCCGACCACACCGGAACGTGCCTGGTTTCGGCCGGCAGCACGGTCGGCGGCCGGTGCGCATGCACCACCGCGACCAATGCGACGCTACAGCCGGCGAGTAACGCCACCTCTGCCATCACCCGTCGTCGCATTGCCGAGTCCCTCGCTGCAAGTCGAGGCTAGCATGGCGAACGATCGTCGCAAATGTTCATCGTCCGGTTATTCTAAACCGCCCTACCTTCAAAGCCTTGCCAAGTGCCGATCCGGGGGCGGCATCGAGTCGCGCAATCAGGCTCAATACACCGATCGGGCGCAGCTTTGCTGGCCAAGGTGCTGAAAAAGCGTGCGACAACTCGCGCCGTGCAGCGTCCGCGGCCAGCGCGGCCGCCGCCGGCGCGGACAGATGCCCGGCGAGATCGGCGAGCGCCCAGCCCCGCCCCGCCGGCACGAGCAACGGCGAGTCGGCGCCGAGCACCATTCCCGCCGCGGCGAACAGCCCGGCCCCGCGGGCCTCGGCGTGGCGATCCAGCGTCTCGGCGCCGAGCGCGTCGGCGACGATCAACTCCTCCCATCCGTCGATCATCCCGGCGAGCCGCGCGCCGCTGACGCCCGCGGGCAGCAGATGTTGCTGGACGTCGCGCAGCAGCGGCTCGGCCGGCGCCGGCGCGCCGTCGAGCTTGGTGAGCGCCTCATGCCACCAGGTCAGCCGCATCTGCCCGACCATCGGCTCGCGCGTCGCACGGACGATCCCGGCGAGACGGGCGTCGAGCGCGAACAGCGTCTCGATCGCCGCGCGCGCGGGCATCGGCACCGCCGCGAGCAGCAACGCGCGATCGGGCGCGGGGAAGGACGGCGTATCGGTCATGGTCCGCGACCGCTGCCCCCACATCGCCGCGCTGGCAAGCCCGCCCCCGCCGGTGGAGACGATTTCATAAGGATTGCCTTGGTATTGCACGCTGAATTTTGATGACGGGACAGTCGTGACGAACTGGTTTGGGCGAACGCGGCGGACGGATCGGACGTCCTCGTTCATGGTGAGGCTGGCGCGGGCGAACAGCGGCAATACGCTGGCGATGCTCGCCATCTTCCTGATTCCGCTGTCGGCGCTGACCGGGTCGGCGGTGGATATCGGCCGTCTGTATCTGGTCAAGGCGCGGCTGCAGCAGGCGTGCGACGCCGGCGTGCTGGCCGGGCGCAAATTCATGCTCGATACCAGCCTGCCGGTGCTCGATCCGATCGCGACGACCCAGGCCAAGACCTTCTTCGCCAACAACTTCCCGAGCGGCATCATGGGCACGCCGGCGTTCACGACGCTGACCGCTCCGTTCACCCCGACCAAGACTGGCGACAATCAGGTCGCGGGCACCGCCACCACGACCGTGCCGATGACGATCATGAAGATGTTCGGCATGCCCTCGCGCACGCTGACCGTCACCTGCGAAGCGCGCTATGATGTCGCCGACACCGATGTGATCTTCGTGCTCGACACAACGGCGTCTATGGCATGTGCCGCTGCGGAAACGGGCGGATGCAACCCGGGAACCAGCACGTACATCCGGCCGGATGGTACCGGTATTGGCTATTATGCCAATGAAAAGCCGAGTTCGAAGATCGTGGCGCTACGCTCGGCGGTGCTCAACTTCTACGACACCGTTGCGAAGAACACGGATTCTTCCACTCACGTGCGCTATGGTTTCGTCACCTATACGTCGACGGTCAACGCCGGCTTCGCGATCCGCAACCTGTCCAGCGACTATCTGGTGAAGAGCTGGTCCTACAATACCCGGACGATCGGCGGCGACGTGAACAACGGAAACACGTCGTCATCCACCGTTTTCAACATACGGAAAACGGATTGCGATGGACGCGCAGGCCGATCGCCGGCGACGGGATTCCTCACCGACGGTACCGCTGTCCTGGCGACGACGAGTTGGACGCGAACCAGCTCGACCACGGGAAGCAACGCGACGGGTACCTGCATCATCACCGGGCAGCCGTTACGGCCCAACTGGCGGTATCAATCGGCGCCGTGGGACGTCTCGCGCTTCGTCGCGGGAGACGCGGTGACCGATCCGTCGAAGGTGACGGGCGTCACCAGCCGGTGGCAGGGCTGCATCGAGGAGCGCGACACGCGCGCCGACACCAGCTTCAGTCTCAACAACTTGCCGCCCGATCTCGACCCCGATCTGGTGCCTTATAATGACGCCACGCGGTGGCGGCCGATGTGGCCCGATGTCGTCTATTACCGCAGGACGATCGCAGGTGACCTCGACTCGGGCAACGGCAGTTCGCCCTATGGAGATTATTGGCCCAAGACGCGGCCGCCCTATTTCTATGCGGACCAGGCGACCACGGCATTCACCAACATGATCGCCTATGCGGGCAACGGTTGGGATGCGAACATATCGAGCGGATACGTATCGTGCGGCAAGCCGGTTCAAACGCTCAAGGACCTGAGCAGGACCGATGTCGTGAACTACGTCAACGCCGTCGACTTCAAGGCGCAGGGCGGAACGTACCATGATACCGGGATGATCTGGGGCACACGCCTGATCTCGCCGACCGGCGTTTTTGCAGCGGACACGGCAAGCTGGCCGGGCCGACAGCCGCCCAATCGGTTCATCGTCTTCATGACCGACGGCGATATGTCGCCGAACGACAACCTTTACGGCATGTACGGCATCGAGAGCTACGATCAGCGGGTCGCCGGCGGGACCAGTGATAATTACGACAGCTATCTGGCCCGCCATAATGCGCGCTTCCTGATCGAATGCGCCGCAGCCAAGGCCCGGAACATCACGGTCTTCGTCGTCGGGTTCGGCCAGACACTTACCCCGCAGCTGACGCAATGCGCCTCGCCCGGCCAGGCATTCTACGCCAGCGACAATGCCTCGTTGACCGCCGCGTTCACGCAGATCGCAAATCAGGTCGCGATGCTGCGGATCTCGAAATGAGCGCGACGCTGCGACGCGCCTTCCGCGACCGGCGCGGCGTGACCGCGGTCGAATTCGGGCTGGTCGCGCCGGTGATGGTCCTGATGATGATGGGGCTCGGTGACCTGCTCTACCAGACCTACGTCAAGGAGATGCTAAACGGCGCGGTGCAGAAGGCAGCGCGGGATTCGGCGATCCAGGGCGGCGCGCAACAGACCGATGCGATCGACGCCAAGGTGCTGACGATGATGGCGTCGATCATGCGCGCGCCGACCGCCTCCTGCGTGACGCCGGCGGCGACCGGCACCTATTGCTCCAGCCGCCGCAGCTATGCGACCTTCGGCTCGGTCGGTCCCGAGCCGTTCGTCGACGGCAACGGCAACAACCAGCGCGACCCCGGCGAATGCTATACCGACATCAACGGCAACGGCAGTTGGGACGCCGAACCCGGCGCGGCCGGACAGGGCGGTGCCAACGACGTGACACTCTACACGATGCGGATCACCTATCTGCGGTTGTTCCCCGTCGCACGACTGCTCGGTGTCAGCAGCAACCAGACGGTCACCGTCCAGACCCTGCTCAAGAACCAGCCCTATGCCACGCAGGCGACAGCGACGGTGAAAAAGATATGCACCCCCTGACCCGCCGTCTCGCCACCGACACGCGCGGGGTCGCGCTGATCGAATTCGCCTTTGCCGGCCCGCTGGTGCTGATGCTTGGCCTGTACGGGGTCGAGATAGGAAACCAGGCGCTCACCCATATGCGGATCAGCCAGATCGCGTTGACCGCTGCCGACAACGCCTCGCGCATGGGGCAGATGCAGCCGTCCAACATCGAACAGATGGGCGAGGCCGACATGAACGACGTCCTTCAGGCGGCGCGGCTGCAGGGCGCCGGCATCAAGCTCGGCACCTATGGCCGAATGACGATATCGAGCCTGGAGAACGTCCAGCAGAGCTACGACCTGCTGCTGCCGGTGCAGCGTATCCATTGGCAGCGCTGCATGGGGCTCAAGACGGGGACGGCCTATACGTCGAGCTACGGCACGACGACCGCCAGCGCGGGGACGACGGCGACGCTGGCCAATGCCGGTACGCTGGCGCCGAACGGCATGGGTGACCCCGGTCGCATGGTCAACGCGCCGCCGGGTTACGGTCTGATCTTCGTCGAGCTGAACTATGAATATCAGCCGATCGTCGGCAGCTGGTTGGCGAAGCCGTTCCGCATGCATTACGTCGCGTCCATGATCGTCCGCAACAACCGCGATTTCCGGCAGATCTACAATCCGCTCAACGCGGCGACGCCATCGACGTGCAACCTGTTCACCACTTGACCCGCCACCGAGCGCGAGCGCACCACGTGGGTTGAGGGCTCCCGCTTTCGCGGGAGCCCCCTGCACGATCACACGATCTTCTTCACCGTGGCGACGACGCGCTTGGCGTCGATCAGCGCCTTCTTCTCGAGGTTGGCGGCATAGGGCAGCGGCACGTCCTCGTTGGTGACGCGCAGCACCGGCGCGTCGAGGTCGTCGAACCCCTCTTCCATCACGATCGCGGTGATCTCCGATGCGATCGAACAGGTCGGCCAGCCTTCCTCGACCACGACGAGGCGGTTGGTCTTGGCGAGGCTCTTGAGCACCGTGTCCTTGTCGAGCGGGCGCAGCGTGCGCAGGTCGATGACCTCCGCCTCGATGCCCTCGCCCGCCAGCGTCTCGGCGGCTTCGAGCGCGAGGCCGACGCCGATCGAATAGCTCACCAGAGTGACGTGCTTGCCCTCGCGCATAATCCGCGCCTTGCCGATCGGCAGGACGTAATCGTCGAGCGTGGGGACGTCGAACGAGCGGCCGTACATCAGCTCGTTCTCGAGGAAGACGACCGGGTCTTCCGAGCGGATCGCCGCCTTGAGCAGGCCCTTGGCGTCGGCCGCGTCATAGGGCGCGATGACGATCAGGCCGGGGACGCTGGCATACCAGGGGGCGTAATTCTGGCTGTGCTGCGCGCCGACGCGGCTCGCCGCGCCGTTGGGGCCGCGGAAGACGATCGGGCAGCGCATCTGGCCGCCGGACATGTAATTGGTCTTGGCCGCCGAATTGATGATGTGGTCGATCGCCTGCATGGCGAAGTTGAACGTCATGAATTCGATGATCGGCTTCAGGCCGCCCATCGCCGCACCGGTGCCGACGCCGGCGAAGCCATATTCGGTGATCGGCGTGTCGATGACGCGGCGGTCGCCGAACTCGTCGAGCAGCCCCTGCGTGACCTTGTAGGCGCCCTGATATTGCGCGACTTCCTCGCCCATCACGAAGACGCGGTCGTCCTTGCGCATTTCCTCCGCCATCGCGTCGCGCAGCGCTTCGCGGACGGTGGTCTTCACCATCTCGGTGCCCTCGGGGATCGCCGGGTCCTGCACACCCTTCTTCTCGGCGGAGGCGACGAGCTTCTGCGTGCCGCTCTCCTGCTCGGCCGCCGCGGCGCCCTCGGGGATCGGCGGCGCGGCCCGGTCGGTCGCCTCGTTCTTCGGCGCCGGATTGGCGCCCTCGCCCGCGGTGGAGCCGGCGGTGGTCGCCGCATCGGCGCTCTCGCCGTCCTCGAGCAGCACGGCGATGACGTCGCCGACCTTCACATTGTCGGTGCCCTCGGCGACGACGATCTTGCCGATCGTGCCTTCATCGACCGCCTCGAATTCCATCGTCGCCTTGTCGGTCTCGATCTCGGCCATGATGTCGCCGGACTTGACGGTGTCGCCTTCCTTGACGAGCCATTTGGCGAGCGTGCCTTCCTCCATCGTCGGGGACAGCGCGGGCATCTTGATCTCGATTGCCATCTCAGTACGTCTCCACCAGCACGTCGGTATACAGCTCGGCCTCATCGGGCTCGGGCGTGCTTTCGGCGAAATCGGCGGCTTCGTTCACGGTCTTGCGGATCTCTTGTTCGATGGTCTTGAGGTCGGCCTCGCCCACCCCTTGCGCTTCGAGCAGCTTCTTGACGTGCTCGATCGGATCGGACTTGTCGCGCACCCCCTGCACTTCCTCGCGGCTGCGATATTTGGCGGGGTCGGACATGGAATGGCCGCGATAGCGATAGGTCTTCATCTCGAGGATGACCGGACCCTTGCCGGCGCGCACCCAGGCGAGCGCCTCCTCGGCGGCACCGCGACAGGCGAGCACGTCCATGCCGTCGACCTGGATGCCGGGGATGCGGAAGCTCTCGCCGCGGCGATACAGCTGGTCCTCGGCCGAAGCGCGATTGACGCTGGTGCCCATCGCATATTGGTTGTTCTCGATCACGAAGATGATCGGCAGCTTCCACAGCTCGGCCATGTTGAAGCTTTCGTACACCTGGCCCTGGTTGGCCGCGCCGTCGCCGAAATAGGCGAGGCAGACGCCACCGTCGTTGCTGTACTTGTGACCGAAGGCGAGGCCGGTGCCGAGCGACACCTGCGCGCCGACGATGCCGTGGCCGCCGTAGAATTTATGCTCGGTCGAGAACATGTGCATCGAACCGCCCTTGCCGCGGCTGATGCCCGCGGCGCGACCGGTAAGCTCTGCCATGATGACCTTGGGGTCGATGCCGTAGGCGAGCATGTGGCCATGGTCGCGATAGCCGGTAATGACCGAGTCCTTGTCGCCGTCGAGCGCCGACTGCAGGCCGACCGCGACCGCTTCCTGACCGATGTAGAGATGGCAGAAACCGCCGATGAAACCCAGGCCGTAGAGCTGGCCGGCCTTTTCCTCGAACCGGCGGATCAGCAGCATGTGCTTGTAGAAGTCGAGCAATTGCTCCTTGGTCGCCTCGAACGGCTTGGGATCGGCGGGACGCTCGCGATTGGTGAGCGGTACGGCGGGAGGAGCAGGCGATTTGGCCACGTATTACCTCAACGGTCCTGGGGGATGTGGCGCTGCCTATAGTCCCCCTTCTGCCAGAACATCAATTCCCCGCCGGCAAGAAGCTGGTCCGCCGCTCCGCCGCGCAGCCCGGCCATCGTCACGCACGGCCTTGCTTTCGCGCGATATCTACCCTGCCGCGCGGCGCCCTTCGGGTTCGTGCGCGTGGACGCGGGCCAGCGCCTCGCCCTCCAGCTTGGCGAGGTCGGCGAGCGTCTGGTCGAGCGTGTCGCGCTGCTGCTCCAATTCGGTGATGCGCTGGCGCACCCGCTCGGCGAGCGCGCGCATCTGTTCGAGATGCTGCGGATCGGCGTCGTAGAGGTCGAGGAATTCGGCGATGTCGGTCAGCGAGAAGCCGAGCCGCTTGCCCCGCAGGATGAGCTGCATCCGCGCGATCTCTCGCCGGCGGTAGACGCGCGTCGTCCCGATCCGGGACGGCTCGATCAGGCCCTTGTCCTCGTAGAAGCGCAGCGTCCGCGCTGTGATGCCGAGCATGTCGGCCACCTCCTGGATTCCCTGCAGGTCTCCGCTTTCGTCCATCATCCGCTCCCCGACGCCTACCCCTGCCCGACGGCTTATCGCGCCGCCTTGGCGAGTTCCTCCTCGACAAGCTCCTTCTTGGAAAGCTTGCCGATCAAGGTCTTGGGCAGAGTGTCGCGGATTTCGACCTCGCGGGGAAGCTCGATCTTGCTGATCTTGTCGCGCAGGAAATCGCGCAATTCGGTCGGCGTCGCGGCGCCCGGCGGGTTGAGCACGACGAACGCCTTGGGCGCCTGGCCGCGATGCGCGTCGGCGACGCCGATCACCACCGCCTCGACCACCGCGGGATGCTCGTACAGCGCCTCCTCGATGACGCGCGGATAGACGTTGTAGCCGCCGCACAGGATCATGTCCTTGATCCGGTCGACGATGAACAGATAGCCGTCGGCATCGAGATAGCCGACGTCGCCGGTGCGCAGCGCGCCGTCGGCGAACGCCGCCGCGGTCTCCGCCGGCTTGTGCCAATAGCCCGCCATGATCTGCGGGCCGCGGGCGCAGATCTCGCCCTTCTCGCCCGCCGGCACGATCCGCGTCGGGTCTTCGCGATCGCGGATCTCGATCGTCGTGCCGGGGAACGGCAGGCCGGCCGAGCCTTCCTTGTTCACCCCCTCGAACGGGTTGCAGGTGATGATCGGCGAGGCTTCGGACAGGCCATAGCCCTCGACCAGCTTGGCGCCGGTATTGGCCTCGAAGGCGTGACGCACCTCGACCGGCAGCGGCGCGCCGCCCGAGATGCAGACCTTGATCGCGGACAGATCGGGACGCTGCCCAGCCGGCAGATTGGCGAGCGCGTTGTAGATCGTCGGCACCGCCGGAAAATAGGTCGGGCGGGTGCGCTTGAGCGTCGCCAGCAATTGCTTCAATTCGAAGCGCGGCAGCAGGATCATCTCGGCGGCGACCAGCGTCGAGAAGGTCAGCACGTTGGTCAGCGCGAAGACGTGGAACAGCGGCAGCACGCCGAGCACGCGATCCTGATCGGGCACCTCGCCGCCGCAATGGACCAGCATCGCATCGGTATTGGCGACGATATTGGCGTGGCTCAGCATCGCCGCCTTGGGCACGCCGGTGGTGCCACCGGTATATTGCAGCACCGCGACCTCGTGCGGGTCGACTGCGACGGGCCTGGGCGTGCCGCCCTTCGCCATGAAGGCCGCATAATAGAGGTGGCGGGCGCTCGCCGGCGCGCGGCCGATCTCCTTGCGCTTGACCAATTTGTAGCCGAGCTTCTTGAGCCCCGGCAAAACGTCGGCGATCGGGCAGCTGATGACGTGGCGGATGCCCGTCTCCCCCGCGACCTTGAGCACGCGTGCCTGGATGTCGGCGATGTCGCAGGTGGCGATGATCTCGGCGCCCGAATCCTCGATCAAATGGGTCAGCTCACGCTCGACGTAGAGCGGATTGACGTTGACGACGATGCCGCCCGCTTTCAGCGTCGCGTAGAACAGCACCGGATAATAAGGCGTGTTGGGCAGGCACAAGGCGACGCGCGTGCCCTTGACGACGCCGAGCGCCTGCAACGCCGCGGCGGCACGATCGACATCGGCGGCGAGCGCGCCCCAGGTCGTGATCCGCCCCATGAAATCGACCGCCGGCCGATCGGGAAAGCGCGTCGCCGACCGGGCGAGCAGATCACCGAGCAGCCGCGGCTGTGCGACCAGCGGCACGCCGTTCCGGACCGCCAGCGGCGCGGCAAGGGTCGTGCTCGTGTCTCGGCTCGCGTCGTCGCTCATCCGTCCATCCTCTCATCTTCACCATCGAGCATATTGTCCGCTCGTGCCACTTGACGTAATGGGAAGGTATCGCACCTATACGGCATCCCGCAAGCCTCGGTTGCCCGCAAAAGAGAGGATTTCATGACCAACGTCGTCATCGCCGGTTATGCACGCTCGCCCTTCCACCTGGCCGGCAAGGGCGCGCTCGCCCGCGTCCGGCCCGACGATCTCGCCGCGCAGACGATCCGCGGGCTGATCGACAAGACCGGCGTCGACGCCTCGGAGATCGAGGACATCATCCTCGGCTGCGCTTTCCCCGAGGGCGAACAGGGCCTCAACGTCGCGCGGCTGATCGGCCTGCTCGCCGATTTGCCGCTGTCGGTCGGCGGCATGACGGTCAACCGCTTCTGCGGATCGTCGATGAGCGCGATCCATATCGCGATGGGCCAGATCCAGATCGGTGCGGGCGAGGCGTTCATCTGTGCCGGCCTCGAATCGATGAGCCGGATCCCGATGGGCGGCTACAACCCCCTCCCCAACCCGGTCCTCGCGAAGGCGAACCCAGGCGCGTACATGGGAATGGGCGACACCGCCGAGAACGTCGCGACCAAATACCAGATCACGCGCGGCGAGCAGGATGCCTTTGCGGTGAAGAGCCAGCAGAAGGCCGCCGCGGCGCGCGCCGACGGCCGCCTCGCCGACGAGATCGTGCCGATCACCACCAAGGCCGGCACGGTCAGCGAGGACGGCACGATCCGCCCCGACACCACCGTCGAGGCGCTCGGCAACCTCAAGCCCGCGTTCAGCCAGGACGGATCGGTGACCGCCGGCACCTCGTCGCCGCTGACCGACGGCGCCTCGGCGGTGCTCGTCACCTCCGAGGAATTCGCGCAGAAGCACGGCCTGAAAATCCTCGCCCGGATCAAGGCGGTCGGCGTGTCGGGGATCGAGCCCGAGACGATGGGCCTCGGCCCGATCAGCGCCTCGCAGAAGGCGCTCGCCCGCGCCGGCGTATCGGTCGCCGACCTCGACGTGGTCGAGATCAACGAGGCCTTCGCCAGCCAGGCGATCGCCTGCATCCGCGACCTCGGCCTCAAGGACGAGACGATCAATCTCGACGGCGGCGCGATCGCGATCGGCCATCCGCTCGGCGCGACCGGTGCGCGCATCGTCGGCAAGGCGGCGGCGCTGCTTGAGCGCGAGGGCGGGCGCTATGCGCTGGCGACCCAGTGTATCGGCGGCGGTCAGGGCATCGCCACCGTGCTGGAGCGCGCATGATGGCCGAGGCTATTCGCAAGGTCTGCGTGATCGGCGCCGGCGTGATGGGCGCCGGCATCGCCGCGCAGGTCGCCAATGCCGGTATCCCGGTGCTGCTGCTCGACATTCCCGCGCGCGAAGGTGACGATCGCGACGCGGTCGCCAAGGGTGCCGTCGCCAGGATGCTCAAGACCGATCCCGCGCCGTTCATGTCGACCGGCGCGGCGAAGCTGGTCGAGACGGGCAATATCGACGATCATCTGGATCGCGTCGCCGAATGCGACTGGATCGTCGAGGCGATCGTCGAGCGGCTCGACATCAAGCAGTCGCTCTACGCCAGGCTCGAGGCATTGAAGCGTCCCGGCACCGCGGTGTCGTCGAACACCTCGACGATCCCGCTCGGCCATCTGGTCGACGGCCGCTCCGACCAGTTCAAGGCCGACTTCCTCATCACCCACTTCTTCAATCCGCCGCGCTACATGCGGCTGATCGAGATCGTCCGCGGCGAACAGACCGACGTCGCCGTGGCGGAGAAGGTCGAGGCGTTCGTCGACCGGTTCATGGGCAAGCGCATCGTCCGCGCCAAGGATACGCCGGGCTTCATCGCCAACCGCATCGGCACCTATTGGCTCGCGGTCGCGATCAACGCCGCGATGGACCAGGGCCTCACCGTCGAGGAGGCCGACCAGATCGGCGGCCGGCCGATGGGCGTGCCGAAGACCGGCATCTTCGGTCTCGTCGACCTCGTCGGCGTCGACCTGATGCCGCTGCTGTCGAAGAGCCTGTCGTCGACGCTGCCGCAGGGCGATCCCTATTTCGACACGGTGCGGCCGATGCCCCTCGTCGACAAGATGATCGCCGACGGCTTCACAGGCCGCAAGGGCAAGGGTGGCTTCTACCGCTTCGACAAGGCGACGAAGACGAAGCTCGCGCTCGATCTCGCCACCGGCGACTATCGCGAGGGGGTCAAGCCCGCCGCGCTGCCGCCCAAGGCGGAGAAGGATCTCGCCGCGCTGATCGCCGTACCGGGCAAGGTCGGCGATTACGCCTGGGAGATCTTGGGCAAGACGCTGTCCTATGCGGCGATGCTGGTCGGCGAGGCCGCCGACGATATCGTCGGCATCGATGACGCGATGAAGCTCGGCTACAATTGGAAGTTCGGGCCGTTCGAGCTGATCGACAAGATCGGCGCCGGCACCTTCGCCGCGCGGCTGCGCGACGAGGGGCGCAGCGTCCCCGCGATCCTCGACACCGCGGGCGACCGTCCCTTCTACCGCGTCGTCGACGGCAAGCGCCAGTTCCTCACCCTCGCCGGCGAGTATCAGGACGTCGTGCGCGGCGAGGGCGTCGTGCTGCTCGAGGACATCAAGCTCGGTGCCGAGCCGATCGTCAGGAACGCCTCCGCGGCGCTCTGGGATATCGGCGACGGCGTCGCCGCGCTCGAATTCACCACCAAGATGAACGCGCTCGACGGCGAGATCATGGCGCTGATCCAGCAGGCGATCCCGATCGTCGAGGCACGGTTCAAGGCGCTGGTGATCTACAACGAAGGCTCGAACTTCTCGGCCGGCGCCAATCTCGGCATGGCGATGTTCGCCGTCGCCGCCGGCATGTGGGGCGAGATCGAGAAACTGATCGCCGGCGGCCAGCAGGCGCTCAAGGCACTCAAATACGCCCCCTTCCCCGTCGTGTCGGCACCCGCCGGCATGGCGCTGGGCGGCGGCTGCGAGGTGCTGCTCCATTCGGACGCGGTGCAGGCGCATGCCGAGACCTATGTCGGCCTCGTCGAATGCGGCGTCGGCCTGCTGCCCGGCTGGGGCGGCAACGGCGAGATGCTCGATCGTATGGCGAAGGCGCCGATGATGCCGCGCGGGCCGATGCCCGCGGTCGCCAAGGCGTTCGAGACGATCTCGACCGCGCAGGTCTCCAAGTCGGCGGCGCTCGCCAAGGAGATGATGTTCCTGCGGCCGGGCGATGGCATCACGATGAACCGCGACCGGTTGCTCGCCGACGCCAAGGCCAAGGCGCTCTCGCTGGTCGAGGGCTATGCGCCGCCGGAGAAGCCGACCTTCCGCCTGCCCGGCGAGAGCGGCCGCGTCGGCATCGCCGGCGTCGTCGACGGCTTCCGCAAGAAGGGGCTGGCGACCGAATATGACGAGATCGTCTCGGCCCGGCTGGCGATGGTGCTGACCGGCGGCGACGCCGATCTGGTCGACATCGTGCAGGAAGACGACCTCCTCACGCTGGAACGCGAAGGCTTCATGGCCGCGGTGAAGGACCCGCGGACGCAGGCACGCGTCCAGCAGATGCTGACGACGGGTAAGCCACTGCGGAACTGATCGCGATCCCGTTACCGGTTGCGGTACAGTCACACGAAGGTGTTCGACCAGGTCCAAGGCTTCGCGGATTCACCCCGTCACCCCGGACTTGTTCCGGGGTCCACTCCGCGGCGAGGAGAACGGCTAGAGTAAGCACCGTTCGCCCGTTGACCGGTGGACCCCGGAACGAGTCCGGGGTGACGAACCTGACGAGGATGCCGATCGACCATCATCTCGTCAGCCTCGGACACCGGCAATGCTCGCAAGCCAGCGATCGGGTCCGTGGCCCCCACGCCGCACGTCGCTTAAAACCTGCCACCACCACGCAACCCCCGCTTGACACCCGACGCCAGCGGTTTAGGCGGGCCGCAGGTTGCCGTATACGGCATCCTGTTAGCCATTAGGTCATCGTTCATCGTCGACCGGCAATGATGGCGACACACCGCGACCGTACGGATACGGCGCGAAAGCTTTTGGAAGGCTTATTCGATGCATGCGGCTGTTAGCGTGCATCCCGGAGAGGAGAATCATCATGTCCCTGCTTTTGCTCGGCGCCCTGCTCGCAGCGGCCCCTGCCCCCGCCGCCGATACGGCGATCGGCCGCTGGAAGACCGAGACGAAGAACGGCATCGTCGAGATCCAGCGCTGCGGCGCGTCGATCTGCGGCCGTCTGCTGACCTCCGAACTGCTTCGCCAGCAGCCCGACCTCAAGGACGCCAACAACCAGAACGTCGCGCAGCGCAGCCGCCCGCTCAAGGGCCTGCTCCTGATCAGCGGCTTCACCGCCGACCGCGACGGCTGGTCCGGTGGCCAGATCTACAATCCCGACGACGGCAAGACCTACAAGGCGAAGGTGACGCCGGTCGACGCCAACACGCTCAAGGTCCGCGGCTGCGTGTTCGTCCCCTTGTGCAAGACGCAGACCTGGACCCGCATCCGCTAAAAGCGTGTCCGTCCAACGTGTTTGCCCCCAGTTCGCTTAAGGAAGACCCCCATGACCCTTCGTAAGACCTCCCTGCTCGCCACCGCCGTGCTCGGCTCGTTCGGCTTCGCCACCGTCGCGCACGCGCAGGCCTTCTACCTGCAGGAACAGTCGGCGCGCGGCGCCGGCCGTGCCTTCTCGGGCGAAGTCGCCGACACCGGTCCGCAGTCGCTGTGGTGGAACCCGGCGTCGATCGCCGGCATGGAGAATGGCGAAGCCGCGATCAACGCCTCGGGCATCCTGCCGCGCGGCAAGGTCGTCAACAACGGTACGCTGATCTGCCGTCCGGCCGGCGTGTCGTGCCAGGTTCCGACCAACTTCGCGGCCGTCGGCGGCGATCAGGTCGCCCGTAATCCGATCGACAATGGTCTGCTGCCGTCGGGCGCGATCGCGATGCCGTTCGGCCCGGTCGCGATCGGCCTTGCGGTCACCTCGCCCTACAGCTTCACCACCGACTATGATTCGACGAGCTGGACCCGCTACAGTGCGACCCGCACCAAGCTGCAGACGATCGACATCCAGCCATCGATCGCCATCGCGCTGACCGACTGGCTGCGCGTCGGCGGTGCCGCCAACGTCGAGCACGTCTATGCCAGCCTCGGCAACAACCTGCCCAACCTCACCACCGCCGCCGACGGCCGCCAGAAGCTGGAAGGTGACGGCTGGGATCTCGGCTGGACCGCCGGCATGCAGATGCACAACGATTGGGCGACCGTCGGCGTCAGCTACAAGTCGCGCATCGAACATACGCTGAAGGGCGATTTGCTGGTCGAGGGGCTCGTCGGCCCGCTCGCCACGCAGAACCGCACCGTCAACGATGTCGAGGCGAGCTTCTACACGCCGGCGCAGGTCATCGTCGGCGCACGCATCCGCGCCACGCCGCAGCTGACGCTGAACGGCCAGGCAGTCCGCTACAATTGGAGCAAGTTCGACGCGATCCGCCTCGGCGCGCCGCTCAACACCGCACTGCCCGAGAATTATCGTGACAGCTACAGCCTCGCCGGCGGCGTCGATTATGCCGTTTCGCCGAAGCTGACGCTCCGCGCCGGTGTGCAGCGGGCGACGACGCCGACGCAGGACGGCCTGCGCGACGCACGCGTGCCCGACGCGAACCGCTGGAACTATGGCGCCGGTGGCACCTTCCAGCTGACGCCGAAGATCGGCATCGATCTCGCCGCGAACTACGTCGACTTCTCCGACACGACGATCGATCGCCGTACCGCGGCTTATGCCGGTACGCTGGTACAGACGCCGGTGCTCACCAACGGCACGTTGCAGGACGCGCATGCCGTCGTCCTCTCGGCCGGCGCGCACATCGGTTTCTGATGCGAAAGTCCGGGTTTCGCCTGCGTTAGGTGGAACCCGGACCTATCCTGCCGCGTACTCTCCCCAAGCGTTTGCTTTGGTTGGATAAGGCAGGATAAGCCCCACCGGAGCCGACGGACGATCGGGATCATAGAGGTCCCGGCGCTCGACAGCATCACGGGGGCCCCTATGCGCCAGAATGAATTTCAGATGTCCCGCCGCGGGGTAATCGCGGTCGGGACCGTCGGTGTTGCCGCGACCGCGCTGCCGGCCGAAGCGGCGACGCCGCAGATGCAGGATCGCGCGCCGGTGCCGACGGTGCCGGTGACGCTCAAGGTCAACGGCCGCACCAGCAAGCTCGATCTCGACACCCGCACCACCCTGCTCGACGCGCTGCGCGAGCATTGGAAGCTGACCGGCACCAAGAAGGGCTGCGATCATGGCCAGTGCGGCGCCTGCACCGTGCTGGTCGACGGCCGCCGGATCAACTCGTGCCTGACACTCGCGGTGATGCATGACGGCGACGAGATCACCACGATCGAGGGGCTCGGCAAGCCCGACGACCTGCACCCGATGCAGGCCGCCTTCATCAAGCACGACGGCTATCAATGCGGCTATTGCACGCCCGGCCAGATTTGCTCGGCGGTGGCGGTGCTCGACGAGATCAAGCGCGGCGTCCCCAGCCACGTCCAGGCCGATATCGCCGGCCAGCCGACCGCCTCGGCGGTGGAGATGCGCGAGCGGATGAGCGGCAACATCTGCCGCTGCGGTGCCTATTCCAACATCATCGAAGCGATGTCCGACGTCGCGGGGACAAAAGCATGAAGGCCTTTACCTATGAGCGGGCCGAGACGCCCGCAGCGGCCGCCGCGGCGGTCGCGGCCAAGCCCGGCGCCAAGTTCATCGCCGGCGGCACCAATTTGCTCGACCTGATGAAGCTCCAGATCGAGGAGCCGGTGCATCTGGTCGACGTCAACCGCCTCGCGCTCGACAAGATCGAGCCGACGTCGGACGGTGGCCTGCGCATCGGCGCGCTGGTGCGCAACACCGATCTCGCCGCCGACGCCCGCGTCCGTCGCGACTATGGCGTGCTGACCCGCGCGATCGTTGCGGGAGCGTCGGGCCAGCTCCGCAACAAGGCGACGACTGCGGGCAATCTGCTCCAGCGCACGCGCTGCCCCTATTTCTACGACACCAACCAGCCGTGCAACAAGCGCAAGCCCGGCACCGGCTGCGCCGCGATCGGCGGCTACAGCCGTCAGCTCGGCATCATCGGTACCAGCGATGCCTGTATCGCCACCTATCCCGGCGACATGGCGGTGGCGATGCGCGTGCTCGATGCGACGGTGGAAACGGTCCAGCCCTCCGGACAGACGCGGCGCATCGCGATCGCCGACTTCCATCGCCTGTGGGGCAATACCCCGCATATCGACACCAACCTGCATGCGGGCGAGCTGATCACCGCGGTGACGCTCCCCAAGCCGGTCGGCGGCACGCACATCTACCACAAGGTGCGCGACCGGGCGTCCTACGCCTATGCGCTCGTCTCGGTGGCCGCGATCGTCCAGCGCGATGGCAGCGGCCATGTCGCGATCGGCGGCATCGCCCCCAAGCCGTGGCGCGTCGAGGCGGCGGAAGCCGCCTTGCCGCAGGGTGCCAAGGCGGTGAGCGGTCGCCTGCTCGCCGGCGCCCGCCCGACCGCTGACAATGCCTTCAAGGTGCCCCTCGTCGAGCGCACGCTCGCCGCAGTGCTGGCCGAAGCGAAAGACGCAGCATGAAATTCGACCAGCCCGCCGGCCAGAACCCGATCGACCAGCTCAAGGTCATCGGCAAGCCCACCGACCGTATCGACGGCAAGTTCAAGACCACCGGCACCGCGCCCTACGCTTATGAGCGCCACGACGTCGTTCCCGACGCGGCCTATGGCTATGTCCTCGGCGCCGGCATCGGCAAGGGGCGGATCGCGTCGATGGATCTCGCCGCGGCGAAGGCCGCACCGGGCGTGCTGACGATCGTCACCGCCGACAGCGCTGGCGCACTCGGCAAGGGCGACATGAACACCGCCAAGCTGCTCGGCGGCCCCGCGGTCGACCATTATCATCAGGCGATCGCGCTGGTCGTCGCCGAGACGTTCGAACAGGCGCGGTCCGCCGCGGCGCTGATCCGCGTCGATTACGCGCGCGAGAAGGGTCGCTTCGACCTCGACACCGCGCTCAAGACCGCCCCGCTGAAGGGCGACAGCAGCGGCGAGGGCAGTTCCGCGCCGCCGATCGACCGCGTCGGCAATTTCGAGAAGGCTTTCGCCGCCGCGCCGGTGCAGCTCGATGCCGTGTACGAGACGCCCGACCAGAGCCACGCGATGATGGAGCCGCATGCCAGCATCGCGCGCTGGGACGGTGATAAGCTGACGCTGTGGACGTCGAACCAGATGATCGCCTGGGGCAAGGGCGACGTCGCCAAGACGCTCGGCATCCCCAAGGACAACGTCCGCCTGATCTCGCCTTATATCGGCGGCGGATTCGGCGGGAAGCTGTTCGTCCGCGCCGATGCGGTGCTGGCGGCGCTCGGCGCGAAACAGGCGGGCCGACCGGTCAAGGTGACGCTGCAACGCCCGCTGATGATCAACAACACCACGCACCGCCCGGCGACGCGCCAGCGCATCCGCCTCGGTGCCGGCAAGGACGGCAAGCTCACCGCGATCGCGCATGAGAGCGGGTCGGGCGATCTGCCCGGCGGCGGTCCCGAGACCGCGGTATCGCAGACCAAATTGCTGTATGCGGGTGCCAATCGCCTGACCTCGATGCGGCTCGCGGTGCTCGACCTGCCCGAAGGCAATGCGATGCGCGCGCCCGGCGAGGCGCCCGGCCTGATGGCGCTCGAGGTCGCGATGGACGAGATGGCGGAGAAGCTGAACATGGACCCCGTCCAGTTCCGCATCGTCAACGACACGCAGGTCGATCCCGAAAAGCCCGGCCGCAAATTCTCGCAGCGCCAGCTCGTCGAATGCCTGCGTCTCGGCGCCGACAAATTCGGCTGGTCGCAGCGGCAGGCGAAGCCGCGCTCGGTCCGCGACGGGCGCTGGCTGGTCGGCATGGGCGTCGCCAGCGGCTTCCGCAACAACATGACGATGAAGTCGGGCGCGCGCGTCGGCATCGACAAGAAGGGGATGGTCACCGTCGCCACCGACATGACCGACATCGGCACCGGCAGCTATACGATCATCGCGCAGACCGCCGCCGAGGTGATGGGCGTGACCCTCGACAAGGTGAACGTGCTGCTCGGCGACAGCAGCTTTCCCGTCGCCGCCGGGTCGGGCGGCCAATGGGGCGCCAACAGCTCGACCGCGGGTGTCTATGCCGCCTGCATGAAGCTGCGCGAGACGGTGGCGCAGAAGCTCGGCTTCAACTCAGCCGACGTCGAGTTCGCCGACGGCAAGGTCCGCTCGGGCAACCGCAGCGTGCCGCTGGCGCAGGCGGCGGGCGATGCCGGCCTGTCCGCCGAGGACAGCATCGAGTTCGGCGATCTCGCCAAGAAGGAACAGCAATCGACCTTCGCCGGCCATTTCGTCGAGGTCGGCGTCGACGCCTATACCGGCGAGATCCGCATCCGGCGCATGCTCGCGGTCTGCGCGGCGGGGCGCATCCTCAACCCCAAGTCGGCGCGCAGCCAGGTGATCGGCGCGATGACGATGGGCGTCGGCGCCGCGCTGATGGAGGAACTGGCGGTCGACAAGCGCTTCGGCTTCTTCGTCAACCACGATCTCGCCAGCTACGAGGTGCCGGTCCACGCCGACATCCCGCATCAGGAGGTGATCTTCCTCGACGAGGTCGATCCGATGTCGTCGCCGATGAAGGCCAAGGGCGTCGGCGAGCTCGGCCTGTGCGGCGTCGGCGCGGCAATCGCCAATGCGGTCTACAATGCCAGCGGCGTGCGCATCCGCGAATATCCGGTCACGCTCGACAAGGTCATCGCCGGCCCGTCGATGATGGCGTGATCGCGCCTCCCCTCTCCCGGCGGGAGAGGGGATTACGTGGAATGCTTATGTGTCGCGTGCCACCGTCACCGCGGCGATGTGCAGCGGATAGTCGCGGTCGTCCTCCGCCATCCAGATTTTGCCAGCACGATCGGTGAGATAGAAGCGGCAATAAATGCTGCGATCCCCCGCGAAACGCAGGCACACCCGGTCCGGCGTCACCCGATAGCGTCCCGCCGAATCGGGCTTGTCGTTGTAGCGCAGCGTATAGTCCTCGCCGACGGCGGCGAAGCGCTCGACCGGCGGCACCGCCCCGTCCCGCGTCTGCACGCTGCCACGCACCAGCCGTTCGAGCGCCGCGCCCCGCACCAGCGTCATCTGCTCCGCGCCGCGGATCGCCACCGGCAGCCGCGGCGCACTCGGCGCAGGTGCGGAGGGCGAACAGGCGCCGAGCATCGTCGCCGCCATCATGATCCGCTTCATCGTTTCGTCCCGACAGTCATACGCCGTCCTAGCACGCCAAATCCGGCACGTCCGTGATGGGATGCCGCCGGACAAGAGCCAGTGCTCCCGCGCAGGCGGGAGCCCAGGGTCCTGCACACCCACCGCTGTTGCTCTGCGTGACCCTGGATTCCCGCCTGCGCGGGAATACATGCAAGCCCAGTGGGTTACTCTTGGCTAGACGGGAACCCCGGCCCGCACCCGAACGCTTCACCCCGCGATGACCGAAACGACCCTGCTGTGGCTGCGCCAGGATCTGCGCCTCCACGACCAGCCCGCCCTCGTCGCCGCCGCGCATGCCGGCCCGGTGATCCCCGTCTACATCCTCGACGACGACGCGCCCGGCCAATGGCGGATCGGCGGCGCGCAGCGCTGGTGGCTGCATCACAGCCTCGAAGCGCTCGGCAAGGATCTCGCCGCCAAGCACAGCCGCCTCATCCTGCGCCGCGGCGATGCGGTCGCGGTCCTCAGGCAATTGCTCGAGGAGACAGGCGCCACCCGCATCCTTGCGATCCGCCATTACGAACCGTGGTGGCGCAAGCAGGAGGATGCGCTCGGCGACGTGCTCGACCTCTACGACGGCAACCGCCTGTCGCGCGTCGAGGACGTCACCACCGGCGCCGGCACGCCGTTCCGCGTCTTCTCCTCCTTCTGGCGCGCGCTGCAGGCCCAATTGCCGCCGGAGCAGCCGCTCGCCGCGCCGCGCTCCATCCCCGCCCCCGATCATTGGCCAAAGAGCGATGCGCTCGCCGATTGGGACCTTCTCCCGACCAAGCCCGACTGGTCCACCGGGTTCGACGCCGACTGGACGCCGGGCGAGACGGAAGCGCTCGCCAAGGCCAAGGACTTCCCCGCCGAGGTCGCCGCCTATGACCGTCGCCGCAACCTTCCCTCGGAGGAAGGCACCTCGCGCCTGTCTCCCCACCTCCACCATGGCGAGGTGTCGCCGCGCGCCGTCTATCACGCGCTTGGCCACGGTGCCGAGGCGGCGGCCTTCCTGCGCGAGCTCGCATGGCGCGACTTCACTGCCGGCGTGCTGCTCGCGCTCCCCGATTACGGCAACGTCAACGGCCGCCACAAATATGATGCGCTGCCGTGGCGCGACGATGCCGCCGCGAAGCGCGACCTCGAGGCGTGGCAGCAGGGCCGCACCGGCTATCCGATCGTCGACGCCGGTATGCGCCAGCTCTGGCAGTCGGGCTGGATGCACAATCGCGTGCGGATGATCACCGCCAGCTTCCTCGTCAAACATCTGCTGATCGACTGGCGCGAGGGCGAGCGCTGGTTCTGGGACTGTCTGGTCGACGCCGACTACGGCAACAATTCGGTCAACTGGCAGTGGATCGCCGGCACCGGCGTCGACGCCAATATGTTCGGCCGGATCATGGCGCCGCTCGGCCAGTCCGAGAAGTTCGAGGCGGGCGATTATATCCGCGAATGGGTGCCGGAACTGGCCAGCCTGTCCGACGAGACGATCCACGATCCCGACGCGCACGGCGTCCGCCCCGACGCCTATCCCGCCAAGATCATCGGCCACCGCGAAGGCCGCGAGCGTGCGCTCGCCGCGGCCAAGACGCTCGGCTAGCGGAGACCGCGGCGAACTACCCAGTGCTCCTGCGAAAGCAGGAGCCCAGGAGTCCCGATCGCCGGCACCCGTCGTTCTGCTTGACCCTAGGCTCCTGCTTTCGCAGGAGCACAGTGCTGCTCCACCAGCGATGCGCACCCGGTCTCAACCCCCGGAAACGACAAAAACTGCGCTGAAAAACTTCAATACCACCCGCCGGTCCCTATATGGAAAACAGCGAAGGCCCCGCCCGCGAGACCCGGCCACGCTCTTCCCGGAGAGGCCGATCAAGCGAGAAAGCTTTACCCTTCGCATGCACCTGCACCTTCCCGCCGCTTTTGATCCGCGCCTCTATCTCAGGCCGCGGCGGCGCGGGATCGCCTCGGTCAATGCGGAGGTGCGCGACGGCATCGTCCCCGCCGGCGACGATATCGCGCAGACCGCCGACCACACCGGCGGCGAACGGCCGACGCGCAACTACCGCACCGTCGCGCTGATCATCGCCACCGCGATGTTCATGGAGAATCTCGACGCCACCGTGCTCGCCACCGCGCTGCCGACGATGGCGCGGGACTTCGGCGTGCGGGCGCCCGAGATGAGCATCGCGCTCACCTCGTACCTGCTCGCGCTGGCGATGTTCATTCCCGCCTCGGGGACGATGGCGGACCGGTTCGGCGCGCGCCGCGTGTTCCGCGCCGCGATCGGCCTGTTCGTCGTCGGCAGCCTCGCCTGCGGCCTGTCGCCTAGCCTCGAGATGATGGTCGCCGCACGCTTCCTGCAGGGGATCGGCGGCGCGATGATGATGCCGGTCGGGCGACTGGTGCTGCTCCGCTCGGTCGCCAAGCGCGACATGGTGTCGGCGATGTCGTGGCTGATCATGCCGGCGCTGATCGGGCCGATCGTCGGCCCGCCGGTCGGCGGGTTAATCGTCACCTATCTCGACTGGCGCTGGATCTTCTGGCTCAACCTGCCGATCGGCGTCGCCGGCATCGTCCTCGTCGGCCGTTTCATCGCCGACGTGCGCGAGGACACGCCGCACAAATTCGATCCGCTCGGCTTCCTGCTGTCGGGCGCGGCGCTCGGCTGCCTGTTGTTCGGGTTCGAGATGGCGAGCCGCCCCGGCGAGGGCCGGTTGGCGGCGACGCTGATCGCCACCGGCGCGGTCTTCGGTCTGGGCTATTGGCGCCACGCCGGGCGCACGGAGCATCCGATCCTCGATCTGTCGCTGATGCGCATCCCGACCTTCCGCCTGTCGGTGCTCGGCGGTTCGCTGGCGCGGATCACGCAGGGCGCGCAGCCCTTCCTGCTGCCGCTGATGATGCAGCTCGCCTTCGGCCTCACCGCCGCGCAGAGCGGTGCGATGACCGTCGCCTCGGCGATCGGCTCGTTCGGGATGAAGGGCGTGGCGCGGCGCATCCTCAAACGCTTCGGCTTCCGCAACAGCCTCGTCGTGATGGGCGTCGCCGGCACCGCCGCTTATGCCTGCTGCGGGCTGTTCGATCCCGCCTGGCCGCTGCCCGCGGTGTTCGCGGTGCTGGTGCTGTCGGGCTTCCTGATGTCGTTCCAGTTCACCGCCTACAACACCATCGCCTATGACGAGATCGCCAAGGACCGCATGAGCGCGGCGACGAGCTTCTATTCGACCTTCCAGCAGCTGATGCTGTCGCTCGGCATCTGCATCGGCGCGACCGCGCTGCACGTCTCGATGCTGTGGCGTGGGGCGGATGCGGTGGCCTTCCCCGACTTCACTTTCGCCTTCTGGACGGTGACGGCGATCTCGCTGACCGCGATCTTCGTCAATGCGAGGTTCGACCCGCAGGCCGGCGCCGAATTGAGCGGCCGGGTGAAAAGCTAGGCGGAACCTCCGCGCTGTGAATGCCCTCTTGAGAAGGTTCTGTTCGCCCAGAGGCGCAGAGACGCGGAGGTGTTCCGCTTGCGGCAAACGCGGTCCCTTCCCTCATGGCAGATGGAAAGCGCCGCTGTCGCGGCGAGCGCAACACCTCTGCGCCTCCGCGCCTCTGCGCGAACAACCCTTCTTCTTACGCCGACGACCCCACCGTCAGTCCCGACCGTATCGAAGCACGGTGACGCCCGAGCCCGAATACACGAACGACCCGGAACGGCCTGCGCCGCCCCGGGTCGTCCTCACCCCGATACGCCGGGTGAAAGGCTCAGCGCTGCTTCGCCGCGGCCTTCTGCGCGCGGGCCTGCTTGGCATAATGGTGGTGCATCGCAACGCAGCCGGCGGCCGCGCCCATCACCGCATGGCCCTTGCCGACGAAATGGCCGGCGGCCCCGCCCGCGGCGGCGCCACGGATACAGCCTTTGGCGAGCGCCGGCTGTGCGCCGACGAGCGCGGTGGCGGCGGCGAGGAACATCAGACTCTTCATGGCGAACTCCTGTAACGAAACCTTGCTGGGAAAAGCCGTGACGCATCCGTCATGTTCCATGAATTCGGCGTCATGCCGGCGTCATCGCCTCCCAGCGCCGCGGATCGATCGTCTCGCGCAGGAAGGCGACGAAGGCGCTCACCGCCGCCGGTACCGCCGGACCGGGCAGGTGCACCGCATAGATGCCGACCTCCGCCGATCCCTCCCACGCGTCGAGCACCCGGACCAGCCGCCCGTCGCGCAAGGCGTCGCCGACATCCCACAAAGACCGCAACGCGATCCCGACGCCACCGAGCGCCAGTTCGCGGATCATCTCGCTCGAATTGGTCCGCACATGGCTCGCGCGTTCGATCGCGACGGTCTTGCCGGCGGCGACCAGCCGCCACGGCATCTGCCCGTCGGCGGCGAGCAGGCGATGGCCGGCGAGATCGCCGATCCGCCCCGGCGCGCCGTGCTCGGCCAGATAGGCCGGCGCCGCGCACAACACCCGCCGGCTCTCGCCGAGCCGGTGCGCCACGACGGACCCCGGCACCGCCCCCGCGATTCGGATCGCGCAATCGACGCGCTCGCCGAGCAGATCGACGAAATGGTCACTGAGGTCGAAGGCGAGATCGATGCGGGGATAGGCGGCCAGAAACGCGCCGAGATGCGGAGCGACGTGCAGCCGCCCGAACGACGTCGGCGCCGACACGCGCAGCGGCCCCGCCGGTTCGCCGCGGGCGCCGGTCACCCGCGCCTCCGCCTCGCCGAGCGCGGCGAGCACCCCGTCGAGATCGTCGCGGAACCGCGCCCCGGCATCGGTCAACGCCAGCCGCCGCGTGGTCCGGTGGACGAGCCGGACGCCCAGCCTGTTCTCCAGCCGCTGCAACCGCTTGGAGGCCATGGCCGGCGAGATGTGCAGGCTGCGCGCCGCCGCCGACAGGCTGCCGCCCGCCGCCACCGCGACGAACAGCGCATAGTCCGGATCGAACGCCATTCGTTCCCCACAGGATAAACTGCTTCAACATCTTCATGGCTAGCGAACGGCCGACCTTGGGTCTAGCCTCACGGCCTATGCGAGAGGATAGAGAAGTTATGGACCGCGCCGGCCTCGTCATCGCCCCCCCGCTGGCGACCTTCATCGAGGAAAGGGCCCTTCCCGGCACCGGCCTCGACCCGGCCGCCTTCTGGTCGGGTGTCGCCGCGCTCTTCGCCCGCTTCGCCCCCGAGAACCGCGCCCTCCTCGCCGAGCGCGACCGACTCCAGGCGGCGATCGACGGCTGGCATGGCGCCAACGACTTCGACCCGGCGGCCTACCAAGCCTTCCTGACCGACATCGGCTATCTCGTCGCGGAGCCCGCCCCCTTCAAAATCGACCCCGAGCGCGTCGACGCCGAGATCGCGACGATGGCGGGGCCGCAGCTCGTCGTCCCGATCCTCAACGCCCGCTTCCTCCTCAACGCCGCCAACGCGCGCTGGGGCAGCCTCTACGACGCGCTCTACGGCACCGATGCGCTCCCCGGCACGCCCGCCACCGGCGGCTACGACGCGGCACGCGGGGCGCAGGTGATCGCCTGGGCGAAGGCCTTCCTCGACGAAGCCGTGCCGCTCGCCAGCGGCCGCTGGGCCGACTGGACGGGCGGTGATCCCGTACTCGCCGACCCCGCCCAACTCGTCGGCCGCGCCGGCGACACGTTGCTCTTCCGCCACCACGGCCTGCACATCGAGCTGGTGATCGACCGCGCCCACCCGATCGGCGCCACCGACCCCGCCGGCATCGCCGACGTCCGCCTCGAAAGCGCGCTCACCACGATCTGCGACCTCGAGGACTCGATCGCCGCGGTCGACGCCGAGGACAAGGTCGTCGCCTACGCCAATTGGCTCGGCCTGATGCAGGGCGACCTCACCGCCAGCTTCGCCAAAAGCGGCGCGACACGCACCCGCACGCTCGCCCCCGACCGCACCTACACCGCCCCCGACGGCGGCACGCTGACGCTGCCCGGCCGCAGCCTGCTGTTCGTCCGCAACGTCGGCCACCTGATGACCACGCCCGCGGTCCGCCTGCCCGACGGCAGCGACGCGCCCGAGGGCATCCTCGACGCCATCGTCACGTCACTGATCGCGCTCCACGATCGCGGTCGCAACAGCCGCACCGGTTCGATCTATATCGTCAAACCCAAGATGCACGGCCCCGCCGAGGCCGCTTTCGCCGACCGCCTGTTCGACGCGGTCGAGGACCTGCTCGCGCTGCCCCGTCATACGATCAAGCTCGGCCTGATGGACGAAGAGCGCCGCACCAGCGCCAATCTCGCCGCCTGCATCCACGCGGTCCGCCACCGGCTGGTCTTCATCAACACCGGCTTCCTCGACCGCACCGGCGACGAGCTGCACACGTCGATGCACGCCGGCGCGATGATCCCCAAGGCCGAGATGAAGACGGGCACCTGGATCGCCGCCTATGAGAACCGCAACGTGCAGATCGGCCTCGCCTGCGGCCTGTCGGGCAAGGCGCAGATCGGCAAGGGGATGTGGGCGGCGCCCGATCGCATGGCCGATATGCTCGACCAGAAGATCGGCCATCCGCAGACCGGTGCGAACACCGCCTGGGTCCCCTCGCCGGCCGCTGCGACGCTGCACGCGACGCACTACCATCGCGTCGACGTCTTCGCTCGCCAGCGCGCGCGCAGCGCCGAGACCCCCGCGCCGCTCGCCGACCTCCTCACGCTCCCGGTCGCTGATACCGGGCGCAACTGGCAGGCGGACGCAGTGCGCGCCGAGCTCGACAACAATGCGCAGGGCATCCTCGGCTATGTCGTGCGCTGGGTGGATCAGGGGATCGGCTGTTCCAAGGTGCCCGACATCCACGACATCGGCCTGATGGAGGATCGCGCGACGCTGCGCATCTCGTCGCAGCATATTGCCAATTGGCTGCTGCATGGCGTGGTGTCACCCGCCGACGTCGATGCCGCCTTCGCGCGGATGGCGACGAAAGTCGACGCGCAGAATGCCGACGACCCGCTCTATCGGCCGATGCACGGGAATGAGGCTAGCAGCGTCGCCTGGCAGGCCGCCCGCGCGCTCGTGTTCGAAGGGGTGGACCAGCCCAATGGCTATACCGAGCCGCTGCTCCATCGCTTCCGCGCCGCGCGCAAGGCGGCGGACGCTCAATAGGGCGGCGCCTTGATCGCCCGTTGCGCCCGCGCCGCTTCGGTCCACCACGCGAGATCGTCGGCGAAGCGCGGGAACGCCTTGGCGAGGCTCGCGCCGCCATCGCCGACCGGTTCGGCCTCGGCGGTGAGCGCATGGCCGATGCCGCCGACCGCGAGGCTGCTCGACACGACGACCATCCCCATCTCCGACAGGATGCCGTGCCACGCCAGCCCCGCGCGCGCACCGGCGAAGCGTCCGGCCGAATAGCTCGCGATCGCCGCGGGGCGCCAATACCATTCCTCGAGGAAATGGTCGGTCAGGTTCTTGAGACCGGGCTGGACGCTCCAATTATACTCGCCGGCGACGAACACGAAGGCGTCCGCTGCCTTGATCTTGCCCGCCAGCGCTTCGAGCGCGGCCGGTGCCGCGCCGGCGGGATATTCCTTGTACATGCGGTCGAGCATCGGCAGGTCGAGCGCCTTGGCGTCGATCAGCTCAGCATTGGCCCCGCGGGCCCGGAATGCGTCGACCAGATAGTGCGCCAGACGGATGCCCTGCCGGTCGGACCGGTAGGATCCGTAGAAGATCAGGATGGTATCGCTCATCGCACCCCCTTCGCGGCAAGTGCCGGGGAGCGCAAGGCGCGCTCCCCGGTCGGGGTCAGGCGGCGTCGACCAGGACGATCTCGGCATCCTCGGTCGCGGTGATGCGGATCACCGCCTCGTCGACGATCGCGGCGCCGTCGCGCGCATCGAGCGTCACGCCGTTGATCTCGACCTTGCCGGTCGCCGGCACCAGATAGGCATGGTGGCCGGCGCCGAGGGCATATTCCGCCGTTTCGCCCGCCTTGATCGTCGCCCCGACGATGCGTGCGTCGGTGCGGATCGGCAGCGCGTCGGCATCGTCGCCGAAGCCGCTGGCGAGCGTTACGAACGTGCCGGCGCGTTCGCCCTTGGGGAAGGGCTTGGCACCCCACGACGGTGCAGCACCGCGCGTCTTGGGCTCGATCCAGATCTGGAAGATCGTCGTCGTGCCGGGTTCGCGATTATATTCCGAATGGCGCACCCCCGATCCGGCGCTCATCACCTGCACGTCGCCCGCCTCGGTACGGCCGATGTTGCCCAGGCTGTCCTGATGCGTGATCGCGCCTTCGCGGACATAGGTGATGATCTCCATGTCGGCATGCGGATGCGGCGGAAAGCCGGTGCCGGCGGCGATCGTATCGTCGTTCCAGACGCGGATCGGGCCCCAGCCCATCCGCTTGGGATCGTAGTAATTGGCGAAGGAGAAGTGATGCTTGGCATCGAGCCAGCCGTGGTTGGCACCACCGAGGCTGGCGAAGGGGCGACGGTCGATCATGGTCTGTCTCCTGTAGAAGCCGGGACGCTTCCTGTTGAGGCCAAGATGGGGGAGCGGGCGACTTGACGAAACGGCAATGATGGCATCTCATCATTGCCGATTATGACACGTCGCCTTCCCGACTTCGAAGCCTGGGCGATCTTCGCCAAGGTCGCCGAGCGCGGCTCCTTCGCCGGCGCGGCGGAGGCGCTCGGCCTCGCCAACCCGACCGTGTCGAAGGCGATCGCGCGGCTGGAGGCTCGGCTCGGCGTCGCCTTGCTGTCGCGCACCTCGCGGCGGCTGTCGCTGACCGAGGCGGGGCGCGCCGCGCTCGCCCGCGCCGGCCGCATCCTGCAGGAGGGCGAGGCGCTGGAGGACGAGGCGGCGGAGCAATCCGACGTCGCGCGCGGGCTGGTGCGGATCAGTGCGCCGCTGTCGTTCGGTACCGCTTACGTCGGTGCGACGCTGCCCGACTTCCTCGCCGCCTATCCCGAGATCACGCTCGACTTCGCGCTCAGCGACCGCCGCGTCGATCTCGTCGCCGAAGGGTTCGACCTCGCGCTGCGCATCGCCGCGCTGGAGGACAGTTCGCTGCTGGCGCGGCGGCTGTGCACGGTGCGCATCCTGCTCGTCGCTGCGCCCGCCTATCTCGACGCGCACGGGCGGCCGAGCCACCCCGCGCAGCTCAAGGACCATTGCGCACTCGCTTATACCGGCGGGTCGAGCCGCGGCCTCTGGCGCTTCGGCCATCCGCAGTTCGGCGAGGAAACGGTCGAGCCGCCGGTACGCGTCTGGACCGACAATGCCGACATGCTCAACCCGGCGCTGCTCGCCGGCCAAGGTCTGGCGCTACAGCCCGAATTCCTCGTCTGGCGCGAGATTCGCGAGGGGCGGCTGGAGGTGGCGATGCCCGAATGGAGCGTCGCGCCGCTCGGTCTCCACCTCATCACCCCGCCGAGCCCGCTGCGCCCGCGCCGCGTCACGGTGCTGATCGATCATCTCGCCCGGGCGCTGGCGAAAGCGCCGTGGGCGGTGGCATCCTAGAGCCGGTGATAGGCGCGATACCAGTCGACGAAGCGCGGCACGCCGACGTCGATCGTCGTGGTCGGCCGATAGCCTAGATCGTCGGCGATCGCGGTGATGTCGGCAAAGGTCCGCACGACGTCGCCCGGCTGGATCGGCAGGTCGCGGCGCACCGCCGGCCGGCCGATCGCCGCCTCGAGCAAGCCGATCACGCGGCCGAGCGGCTCCGAGCGGTTGTTGCCGATATTGTAGAGGCGGTGCGGCGCGACGCTGCCGCCGGGCTTTTCCTGCCCGTCGTCGGGCGGCGGCTGGTCGTGCGCAGCGATCACGCCGGCGACGATATCGTCGATGAAGGTGAAGTCGCGCTCCATCTGGCCGTTGTTGAACACCGGGATCGGCTCGCCGGCGAACATCGCGCGGGTGAAGATCCACAGCATCATATCCGGCCGGCCCCACGGGCCGTAGACGGTGAAGAAGCGCAATCCGGTCTGCGGCAGGCGATAGAGGTGTGCGTAGCTTTCGCTCATCACCTCGTTGGCGCGCTTGGTGGCGGCGTAGAGCGACACCGGGCGATCGACGCGATCCTCGACGCGGAACGGTACCGAGGCGTTGCCGCCGTAGACCGACGACGAGGACGCATAGACCAGATGCTCGACCCGCCGCGTGCGTGCGAGTTCGAGGATATTGAGATGGCCGACGAGGTTGGACTGGCCGTAGACCTCGGGATGTTCGATCGAGTAGCGGACGCCCGCCTGCGCGCCGAGATGGACGATGCGCTCGAACGCATGCGGTGCCAGCGCGTCGCGCAACGTCGCGGCATCGGCGAAATCGACCGCGAGGAAGGTGAAGCGGTCGCCATGCCGCCGGGTGAGTTCGGCAAGCCGCGCCTGCTTCAATGCCGGATCATAGTAATCGTTGAGTGAATCGATGCCGACCACGCTGTCGCCGCGTGCGAGCAGCGCTTCCGCCGTATGCATGCCGATGAAACCCGCCGCCCCGGTTACCAACGTCTTCGGCATCGTCTGTCTGCTCCGTCTTCGCGAGGCCATCGACGGCCGCAGCCGTTCGCTAGCCGAGGAAGCGCCGCTTGACGATGCCCCGTACCCAACAAGCTGAGCGATCTCCGTGACAAGCAGGCCTTGGCTTGCCAAATCCTATCGAAAGCGTGGAGATTGATGGGAGAACGTCAGGAGACTGTATGCCTCGCTCCGATCCTCAACGACGTGCCTCCGCGGCCGTCGACTGGCCGACGATCGCCGTCGCAATCGTCGTCTACGGTGGGTGGCTGGCGCTCACCGCCTGGCATGCGCTGCTGCCGCTGCCGGTACTGACGTTGCTCGGCGGGGCGATCGTCGGCTGGCAGGGGTCGTTGCAGCATGAGACGATCCACGGTCATCCGACCGATCGTCGGCTGCTCAATGACATGATCGGCATGCCGCCGCTGAGCCTGTACCTGCCCTATGCGATCTACCGGCGCTCGCATCTCGCCCATCACGGCTGCGGCGCGATCACCGATCCCGCCGCCGATCCCGAATCGCGCTATCATGCCGGTCGCGGCGTGGCGCGGCGGCTGGCGGCGATGCAGGCGACCCTGATCGGTCAGTTGGTCTTCGGACCGGCGATCGTGATCGGGCGGTTCCTCGCCGGCGAGATCGGGCGGATGAGGCGCGCGCCAGGCGCGGTCGCACGCGACTGGCTGCCGCATCTGGCGGGGGTGGCGCTGTTGCTCGCGTGGCTCGGCCATGTCGGCCTGCCGATCGGCACCTATCTGGTCGCCTTCGTCTATCCCGGCATCGCGTTGACGCTGTTGCGCAGCTATGCCGAGCATCGCGCCGACCTCGCAACCACCGCCCATGCGGCGATCGTCGAGCGTGGAGGACTGTTCGCCTTGCTGTTCCTCAACAACAACCTTCATGTCGCGCATCACGAGCGCCCGGGCCTGCCGTGGTATCGCCTGCCCGGCTACCACCGCGCGCACCGCGACCGGTTCGTCGCCGAGGGCGGCCGCATCTATCGCGGATATGGCGAGGTGCTGCGGCGCTTTGCGTTCCGTGCACACGACGATCTGCACCATCCCGCCTATCGGCCGGATCAGGCGGCGTGACGCTGGTCGCGTCGCTCGGGATGTACGATCACCCGGCGCAGCGCGCGGCGAACGACGCGCTCTGGCACGGTCTCGCACATCGGCTGCGGGTCGCAGGCATTCCCGGCGCGCCCGACGATCTCGACCGGTCGCGATCGGTCGAGTCGATCTGGTACGACGCTCGCCTGCTGTTCGCGCAGGCGTGCGGCTATCCGTTGACCGCCGCCGACGCGCCGGCGGTGCGGGTGGTCGCGCTGCCGGTCTATGATGCGCCCGGCTGCGACGGTGCGAGCCACCGCAGCGTCATCGTCGTGCGGGCGGCGGATCGGATCGATGCCGTCGCCGGCTTGCGGGGATCGCGGGTGGCGATCAACACGCCGACCTCCAACACCGGCATGAACCTGTTGCGCGCCGTCGTGGCACCGCTGGCCGACGCGACGGCGTTCTTCTCGCAGGTGGTCGTGACGGGGAGCCACCGCGCCAGTGCCGAGGCGATCGTCCGCGACGAAGCCGACTGCGCCGCGATCGACTGCGTGACCTGGGCGGCGCTGCGACGCCATGAGCCGATGTCGACCGAGCGGCTGCGGGTGATCGCGACGACGGGCGCCACCCCGGCGCTGCCCTTCGTCACCGCGGCAGCGACGTCCGACGCGCACTTCGCCGCGATCCGGGCGGCGCTTGCGGCGGTGATCGCCGATCCGACGCTCGCGACCGCCCGCGACGCGCTGTTCCTGAGGGATGTCGTACCAGCGGACGAAAGTGCACTGGCGCCCGTCCGATCGGCGGAGCGGGATGCGGTCGCGCTCGGCTACCCGCTGCTGCGATGATCGTCCCGCCCGCCGCCCGCTTCGGCGCGCCAAAGCGCATCGGGGCTGGTTCGCCGTCAGGAAGCGTTCATACTTCGACCTTCGCCGAGTCGCCCGGCGTTGAGGAGTGAGACGCGCATGACCGCTATCGCCGCCCTGCCCTTCGCCGACCCCCGCCTGTCGATCGTCACGATCGGCGACGGGGAGGAGACGCCCGCCTGGCAGCGCATGTTCGGCTGGCCCGCGGGCGGGTCGGGTGCGGTGCCGCTCGATGCGCGCTCGCCGGCGACGCGCAACATCTGGGCGGCGAAACTCGACCGGGCGGTGCGCGAGGCCGATGCGCGCGTGCTGATCGTCGCCGAGGGACTGGGCTGCGCGGCGAGCGCATGGTGGGCGCGGCTGTCGCCGACCGACGACGTCCGCAAGGTCGCCGGCGCGCTGCTGTTCGCGCCGCCGGCCGATGCGGGCGACCTGTTCGCCTCCCCCCGATCGCGCCTGCCCTTTCCTTCGCTGGTGATCCGCCCCGGCGGCGCGCCCGACGATCTGGCGGCGGCGGTCGACGATTGGGGCAGCCGGCTGGTCGTCGGCGATCGCGTTCGGGACCGGCGCGCGGGCGCGGTCGCATGGCGGCAGGCGCAGCGGTTGTTCCTGCGCCTGACCCAGCAAGTGGTCGACCATGACGTCGATCGCGGGCGGGCGATTACCGGCTGGCGCTGAAGCGCCCCGGAGCCTCACACGGAGCCTTGTCGATCCCGGCCTCCCCCGCCTATCTTCGGGCGGACAGGACGATGGAGACGGCAATGCGTAATGGATTGATGCTGATGCTGGCCGCGGCCCTGACCGGCTGCGGATCGCAACCCGAACCGCAGGCCGCCAATACCGCCAGCGCCGCACCCAAGGAGAGCGGCTATATCGCCAAGGTCACTGCGCTGCCGCCGCGGCAGCTCAACGGCGTGCTCTACCGGGCGATCGACGATGCCAAACAGCCGTGCCAGGGCGTCGCCGCGGTGACCCGCCAGGCCGATCGCAAGGGCAAGCCGGTATGGGCGGTGCGATGCATCGAAGGCAGCGCGTGGCTGGTCGCGCTCGGCGACGACGGCGTGGCGGAAGTCACCGGCATTCCGGCCCGCGCCGGCGGTTGATCCGACGAGGGAGCGGCCGCGAGGCCGCCCCCTGCCGGTTCAGGCGCCCTTGCCGAGCCAGGTCTGGACGGCGGGACGCAGGCGCTCCGCCGCTGCCTTGCGGACGGCGATGCTCGACACCACCCGCTTGGCGGGACCACGCGAGGTTTCCGGCATCGTCGCGGCGAAGGCATTGATCTTGCCGGGCATCGCCGGATCGACCGAGCCGCCGCCGAGGCCGACGATGAAGCTCGCCTTGCTGCTGTCCTCGATGAACCCCTCGACCAGCGCGCGGTTCGCCACCGCCCAGTCGAACGTCATGTCGGGATGTTCGCCCGACACCGCGCGCAGCAGCGCGGCACGCTGCGGCGCGGTGAACGTATCGGTCTTGAGCAAGTCCAGCGCGCGCGCCGCCAGCGCATCGTCCTTGGCGTAGCCGAGCAACGAGACGAAGCGGTTCTTGGCGACCGGATTGGTCTCCGCCTTGGTCAGCCGCAGCAGCAGGTCCCAATCCGCCGCGCTTGCATTGGCGGCGAAGGTGGCGAGGATCGGCTGGCGGATCGCCGGCGGGATCGCGGTCGGATCGGTAGACAGCTTGGCGACGTAGCTGCGCGCCTGGCGCAGCACCTCCGGGTCGCCGTTGGCGCCGAGCTGGCCGACCAAATTCTCGCGCAGATTGCCGACCAGCGGCGATTCGTCCGGCCGGGCGGTGTAGCCGATGCGTTGGAGGACCGGACCGAGGATCGCGACGGTGCGCGCGCGCAGCGGCGTGGCCAGCGGCGTCCCCTCGAACAGCCCGTTAAGTCCGCCGAGCCGGCCGGAAACCAGCGACCATTCGAGCGGATCGGCACCGGCGCCAACCTGACCCATCACCGCGAAATAGCGCGAGAGGTCCTGATATCCCCCCGCCGCCAAAGCATAATCGTCGGCGAGCGTGCCGAGCCGATCCTCGAGCGGCAGCCGCGTATAGTCGCGGACCAAGGCGTCATGGCCGGGCTGGTCGTAGAGCACGCGGGTGTAGCTGCCCTTGCCCTTGTTGAGCAGCAACGTGCCGCAACCCTTGACCGAGACATTGGTCGCCGGGCCGGTGACGATCGTCCGCGTCTCGCCGCCACCGATCGTCGCGACGACCAGCGGCACCTGCCACGTCTGCGGCGTCTTCGACGCCGCGTCGAGACCGAAGCGGCCCTGCGCCAGCGTCGCCGTGGTGGTGCCGCCGGTGCAGCGCGCCCCGGTCAGCGTCACCAGCGGCACGCCGCCCTGCAGCGTATAGCCGTGGGCGATCTCCGCCACCGGCTGGCCGGCCGCGGCCGACAGCTCGGCCCAGAGCTGCTCGGTCACGGTGTTGCCGAACTTGTATTTGGCCATGTAGCGGCGGATGCCGTCGCGGAACTTGTCGGGGCCGAGCGTCGATTCGAGCATGCCGATGACGGCCTGCCCCTTGGAATAGGTGATGCCGTCGAACGCCTCGCCGATCTGGTCGACGGTTTCGATCTTGCGGATGATCGGATGCGTCGCGGCGGTCGCGTCGATGCCCATCGCCGCCTCGCGATCGGTCGATACCGCGGCCGCATCGGCCTTCCACGCCGGGTTGAGGTCGGCGGCGGACTTGTTCTCCATCCACGAGGCGAAGCCCTCGTTGAGCCAGAGGTCGTCCCACCATTTCATCGTGACGAGGTCGCCGAACCACTGGTGCGCCATCTCATGCGCGACGACGGTGAAGATGCGTTGACGGCCGCTTTCGGTGGCGCGCTTGGGGTCGAACAGCAATTCGGGCTCGAAATAGAAGATCGCGCCCCAGTTCTCCATCGCGCCGAAGAACTGGCTGGAACCCGGCCCGGCGACCATGTCGAGCTTGGGCAGCGGATAGGGCTGGCCGAAATAGCTGTTGTAATAGGGCAATAGCCGCTTCGCCTCGGCGAGCGCGTAATCGCCCTGGTCGACGACGCCGCGCCGGGTGATCACGCCGATCTCGACGTTCCCCGCCTGTACCGTCTTGCGCTCCAGATCGCCCATGCCGAGGTAGAGCAGATAGCTCGACATCACCGGCGTCTCGGCGAAGCTGTAGAGCTGGGTGCCGTCCGCCTGCTTCGCCACCGAGGCGGCGGGCATGTTGGAGAAAGCGAGCTGGCCGGCGGGCGCGGTCGCCTTCAACCGGAATTTCGCCTTGAACGCGGGCTCGTCCCACATCGGCGCGAAACGGCGCGCATCCGGCGCCTCGAACTGCGTCGCGAGCATCCGCGCCTTCGAGCCGTCCTGATTGGTGTAATCGATCGCGAACAGGCCGGCGGCGGACTGGTTGATCTTGCCGCTCCAGCGGAAGCCGACGGTGTGGCGGCCGATCTTCGCCGCCGCGGGCAACGTCAGGACGAGCTGCTGTTTGTCCTTGTCGAGCGCGAAGGGCACCGCCTTGCCGTCGAACGTCGCCGCGGCGATCGCCAGGTCGGCGGCGTTGAGCGTGATCGTCCCGGTCGCCGCCTTGACGTCGATCTCGACGGTCTCGCTGCCGGTGAAGGTCATCGCCTGCGCATTCGGCGTGACGTCGATGTCGTAGAGCACCGGGACGACGGTCGCGGGCAGGCTGCCGGCGGCGAGCGCGGGGGTGGAGACGGTCAGGGCAAGGGCGGCGGCGACGGCTAGCTTCATGGAAGGATATACTCCGGAAACACTGTATCATTCGGCCCATACGCCTTTGGGCGGCGCGGGCAAGACGGGGCTTGCTGGACAGGCCGATCGGTTGCGCTAAACAACCGATCCTGAGAGGAAACCGCCGCCATGACACCCCCGATCTTCGACCGCCTGCGCCTGCCCGTGATCGGTTCGCCGCTGTTCATCATCTCCGGTCCCGAATTGGTGATCGCGCAGTGCAAGGCGGGGATCGTCGGCTCGTTCCCGGCGCTCAACGCGCGGCCGCAGACGCTGCTCGACGAATGGCTCCACCGGATCACCGAGGAACTGGCCGCGCACGACCGCGCCCATCCCGAGGCGCCCGCCGCGCCGTTCGCGGTCAACCAGATCGTCCACAAGTCGAACGATCGGCTGGAGCAGGACCTCGCCACCTGCGCCAAATGGCGGGTGCCGATCGTCATAACCTCGCTCGGTGCGCGCGAGGACCTCAACACCGCGGTGCACGGCTGGGGCGGCATCACGCTCCACGACGTGATCGACGACCGCTTCGCGCGCAAGGCGATCGAGAAAGGCGCGGACGGGCTGATCGCGGTCGCGGCGGGTGCCGGCGGCCATGCCGGCACGCTGTCGCCGTTCGCGATCGTGCAGGAGATCCGCCAATGGTTCGACGGACCGCTGGCGCTGTCGGGATCGATCGCCAGCGGCGGCGCGATCCTCGCGGCGCAGGCGATGGGCGCCGATTTCGCTTATATCGGCTCGCCGTTCATCGCGACGGAAGAGGCGAATGCCGCGCCCGATTATAAGGCGTCGATCGTCGACAGCCGCGCGGCCGACATCGTCTATTCCAATCTGTTCACCGGCGTGCACGGCAATTACCTGCGCAGCTCGATCGCCGCATCGGGGCTCGACCCCGACAATCTGCCCGAGGGCGACCTCAAGACGATGAATTTCGGCGGCGGCGACGGCAGCAAGGCCAAGGCGTGGCGCGACATCTGGGGGTCCGGACAGGGTATCGGCGTGATCGACAAGGTCGAGAGCGTCGCCGACCGCGTCGCACGATTCGGGGCGGAATATGCCGCGGCGAAGGCGCGCCTGCTCGGCTGAGCCGTGCGTCGTGTTGGACGACATGGACAAGATGGACACCTTAACGGAAACGATCGGCTCAGATCGTTTCCGTTTTTGACATGACGCCAGTCCTTCTCTTCTAGGCAGGGAAGGCCTTTGGAGGAGAACGGGGCGCGCCATGTCGCCGGTCTAGCGGGCGTCGCCGATGTAGGACAGACCGCGGTTCAGAAGGCCAGCGCGAGACGATCGTGGAGATGGTGGACCGGGCTCGGCGTCGGGTGCGGCACCTGCGCATCGTCGAGCAGGCCGACGCGGCGATGGAGATTGGCGCTGGCGGCGACCAGACCCTGCGCGCGCACCGGCAGCGCGCGGACGAGATCGGCGTCGAACTGCGGCGCGCTGCCGAGCCGGCGCGTCGGGTCGAGCGCCTCGCGCGGCTTGATCTCGCCGGCGTCGATGGCACGCTGGGTGAGCAGCCAGGCGATGACGTGCATCAACCGCGTGGTGATCTTGAGCGATTCACAGGAGAAGCCGACGCGGATCAGCGGATCGAGCGTCTCGCGCTCCAGCCGGCCCTCGCTGTCAAAATAGTCGCGCGCCTCGTCGGCGAGCAGCATCGCCTCGGTATAAAGCGAGTCGATCAGACGATCGTGGATGCGTGATTCGCTGCTGCTGCGGGTCATGACCGTTGGGTGGCACAAGCCCCCCGGCTTGGACAGGTGCCGCAACGGTCCCGATTGTGCCGATTGTGCCGAAGTGATTCGGTCCGGGACGAAATAATCTCAGGCGATGATGTCGGGGATCAGTTGATCCTCGCAATTGGCGATCTCGTCGCGCAGCCGCAGCTTGCGCTTCTTGAGTCGCGCGACCTGCAACTGGTCGGGCACGCCGGTCGCGGTGAGCGCGTCGATCGCGGCATCCAGATCGCGATGCTCGGTGCGCAGTGCGTCGAGCCGGGCGATGATCTGTGCTTCGTCCATGCCTAATCCCCTGCCGCCTGCGTGGCTCCCCTAGCCCAGCCGCGGGCGCGGACCAAGTCGTCGCACGTAGCCACTCGGCTAATCGCGTTCGTCGCTTTGCGATGAGGACTTTTAACCTCTTCGATGGTTTACTCAGTCCCCCAACACGCATGCATCAGGAGGAACCGAAATGCAGACGACGCATCAACAGGCACTGGAGACCAAGCATGCCGCGCTCGACCGCCGCATCGCCGACGAGGTCCACCGCCCGTTGCCCGACGCCGCAATCCTCACCGACCTGAAACGCAAGAAGCTGAAGCTCAAGGAAGAGCTCAGCGGCCTGTAAGGCCCTTCGGCCCCTCCCGTCGCGGAGGGGCCTTTTGCATCGGGGTCATGCGGGACGCCTGCTCAGATGCCCCGACGGTCAATCCCGCCTTATCCTTTGGGCCCGCTCACCGGCTTGCGGGCCTTCTTGGGATCGATCGGCGAGTCGAGTGCGATGCCGATCCGGCCTTCGGTGCACCAGGCGACCTTGCCGGTCACCTTGCCGATACCGCGCAGCTCCAGCGCCACCGGCGTGCCCGGCTCCTTGACGCGGGCGCAGTCGACCATCAGCCCGCCCTCCGACAGATTGCGGACGCGTACGTCGCGGACCGTCGTCTCTTCCTCGAAGCGCAATTGCGCCATGAGGAACAGGCTGTCGCGCGAACGGCTGCGCTGCGACCCACCGGCCGCATCGGCCTTGTCGAACGGGTCGTGGGAGTAGCTGTCCATAAACGAAGCCTGTGTGACCGTGCGGGATTAGGCGCCGGCGCCTAATGGCCGATGGTGGCGAAAGCGTTAACCGCCCACGCCGGTTCAATCCTCGCGCGAGATCTTCTCGTTGCGCTCGTGCCGCTCCTGCGCCTCCAGCGTCATCGTCGCGATCGGACGCGCCTCCAGCCGGCCGAGGCTGATCGGTTCGCCGGTCACTTCGCAATAGCCGTATTCGCCCTCGTCGATGCGGCGGATCGCCGCCTCGATCTTCGAGACCAATTTGCGCTGGCGATCGCGGGTGCGCAGCTCGATCGACCAGTCGGTCTCGCTCGACGCGCGATCGGTGAGATCGGCCTCGCGCAGCGAGTCGACCTGGAGCTGGTTGAGCGTGCCCGCCGCATCCTGAAGGATCGCGTCCTTCCAGCGCAGCAGCTTGTTGCGGAAATACGCCTGCTGACGCCGCGTCATGAACGGTTCGTCGTTGCTGGGTCGATAGCCATCGTCGGCATCGTTGGCCGCCGGCGGATTAGTCGTTACATCGTCTATCTGACTGACTTGCGTTGCCATACCACTCTCCCTCCGGCCCCATGATGACCTCGGGGCCGCCCCCAAATGGTTGAAGCGCCTATAATCGCGCCCGAAAGGAACCACAAGCGATGAGAGTTGCCGAATCGTACGCCTCGGCGTTCTTTTATTGCAGCATGCCGGCGGACAGAATGCGACCGCGCCGCGACGGGGCGGTCGTGGTTAACGGCGAATCAAACATCTGTTCCACTCTGGTACGTTAACGGCGATCGCGACACATCAGCGTGGTGAAAAGGCGATATCGGTGCGACAAAGTGCCGAAGGTTCTTGCACTTAATCGTTTCTTTGGCCCTTTGTCCTATGGCAGCACCGCCGTGCTGCGAGCGGGATTCTGGGGCATGGCCACCAGCAACGAGAAAGAGACCTTATGTCCGTAAGGATGGCCTTGGCGAAATTATGCGCTTGCGCATGCGGGGGAGCGTTGATCGGTGGCGGTGCCGTGCACGTCGCCGAGCGACCGAACCGACCCGTCTACGTCAAGCAGGTCAAGAAGCGCGTCGTCGTGCGGCGGCAGGTCGCCGCGGTGCAGCGCCAGGGTGTGCGCCGCCGCGTCGTCACGACGACCACGACGAGCTGCGCCCCCGCGGTCGTGACGGTGGCCAGCCAGGCGGCGCCCGTACCGGTGCCGCTGCCCGCGGCGCAAGGCTTCATCGGCGGCGGTGGCGGCGGCGTACCCGTGGTGGTCGGCGGCAGCGGCGGGTTCGGCGGCGGCTTTTCCGGCGGGTTCGGCGGTGGCTTCTTCGGCGGCGGATCGTCCGGATCGAGCGGCAGCGTCGTGATCTCGTCGACGTCGAGCGGCGGGTCAAGCTCGACCAGCAGTTCCTCGTCGGGCAGTTCGTCGTCGTCGGGCAACGTGTCGAGTTCGTCGTCGGGCAACATATCGAGCTCGTCGTCGACCAGCAGCTCGACCGGTGGCGCCAACGTCGACATCAACAACAATAACAACAATTCCAACAGCAATCAGAATTCGAACAACAACCAGAATTCCAATACGAACAACAACAGCAACAACCAGAGCCAGAACCAGGGGCAAAACCAGAACCAGGGCCAGAATCAGAACCAGAATCAGGGCCAGGGGCAGAACCAGAACAATTACGGGTCGAGCTCGAAGGGCTGGAGCACCAGCGGCGGCTGGTCGTCGAACGGTGGCTGGACTTCGAGCGGCCATCACGGCGGCCCGCCGGGACCGCCGGGATCGTCGGGCGGTCCGCCCGCGCCGGTGCCGGCCCCGCCGATGGTGCTGCTGTTCGGCGCCGCCGCCGCCGCGCTGATCGCCCGCAAGCGGTTCGCCAAGCCACAGGCGGCCTGATCAACGGACAGGCAAAGGGGTGCCGGATTCGCGTCCGGCACCCCTTGTCGCATCAGGCTGTCGTCAGGCGGCGCTGAGCGCCTTCTCGATGTCGGGCACCGGATGACCGGTGAGATCCTTGGCCAGCTCGCCGGCGAGGCGGTTGCTGACCTCCTTGTGATAGTGGCGACGCAACTCGCCAAGTGTCTTCGGCGGCGCGACGATGATCAGCGAATCGAACTCGTTGGCGAGTGCGCGGCGCTTGAGCATGTCGGCGGTGTCGGCGGCGAACCGATCCTCCTCCTGCTGATGGAAATCGACCTCGTCCATCGTGCCCATCTGCGTCGCGCTGGCACCGCCGGCGGCATCGGTCTTCTGGTCGCGATCGGCAGGATTGACGCGTTCCTCGGCGTGTTCAACCTGCAGGTTGGGGAATTCGGCATCGCCCTCGTTGCGGAAGAACAGGGCCTTGCGGCCGTCGGCGACCAGTACGAAGGCATTGTGGGGGACCTGCATCGGGTTACTCCTGATCGTTGGACTCGGGGGGTCAACGCCGCCGAGGGCGATGGGGTTGCCGACTTGCGCGGTCGGGGGCGCGGCGGCATAGCCGCCGGATCATGCACGACATCCGCGCCATCCGGGACGATCCCGCCGCTTTCGACGCCGCCCTCGCCCGCCGCGGCGTCGCCCCGCAGGCCGCGGGGCTGCTGTCGCTCGACGACGCGCGCCGCGTCGCGATCGCCGCCGCCCAGGACGCGCAGACCCGCCGCAACGATCTGTCGAAGCAGATCGGCCAGGCCAAGGCGCAGAAGGACGAGGCGCGCGCACAGGCGTTGATGGCCGAGGTCGCCGCGCTAAAGGATCTGCTGCCGCAGCTCGAGGCCGGCGAGGCCGATGCGGCGGAGCGGCTGAACACGACGCTCGCCGCCCTGCCCAATCTGCCCGCCGCCGACGTGCCCGCCGGCGAGGACGAGAGCGGCAACGTCGTCGTCCACCAGCGCGGCACGCCGCCAGCCTTCGCCTTCCCGGCGCGCGAACATGACGCGATCGGGCCAGCGATCGGCCTGGATTTCGAGACCGGTGTCGCGATCGCCGGCGCGCGCTTCACGCTGGTGCGCGGGCCGGCGGCGCGGCTGCAACGGGCACTCGGCCAGTTCATGCTCGACACGCTGACCCGCGACCATGGCTTCGAGGAAGTGGCGCCGCCGCTGCTGGTCAAGGACGAGGCGGTGTTCGGCACCGGGCAATTGCCCAAATTCGCCGAAGACCTGTTCCGCACCACCGACGGCCGCTGGCTGATCCCGACCGCCGAGGTGTCGCTGACCAATATCGTGCGCGAGGCGATCCTGCCGGCAAGCGAGCTTCCGCTGCGCTTCGCCGCGCTGACGCCCTGCTTCCGCTCGGAAGCGGGTGCGGCGGGGCGCGACACGCGCGGCTATATCCGCCAGCATCAGTTTGACAAGGTCGAGATGGTGTCGATCGTCGCCGAGGACGCGTCCGAGGCGGAGCACGAGCGGATGACGCAATGTGCCGAGAGCATCCTCGACGCGCTTGACCTGCCCTATCGGCGGATGCTGCTGTGCGCGGGCGACATGGGCTTTACCGCGCGGCGCACCTACGACCTCGAGGTCTGGCTGCCGGGGCAGGATACGTATCGCGAGATTTCGAGCTGCTCGACCTGCGGCGACTTCCAGGCGCGGCGGATGAACGCGCGCTACCGTGCCGAGGGGGAGAAGGCGACGCGCTTCGTCCACACGCTCAATGGTTCGGGGCTGGCGGTCGGCCGGACGCTGGTCGCGGTGCTGGAGAATTACCAGCAGGCGGACGGCTCGGTCGCGGTGCCGGCGGTGCTCCAGCCGTATCTCGGCGGGCTCGACCGGCTCGAAGCCAAGCGCTGACGGCATGGCGCGGGGGCGGATCGCAGGCAGTCTGGCGCTGGCCGGCCTGACGCTGTCCGCCTGTATCCCGAGCGTCAATGCGCCGCCATCGGTGGAGCGCGCGCCGCCGCCGCAACGCGCCCCACAGTATAGCGAACCCGCGCCGCGCAACGAACCGCCGCCGCCGCGGTCCACCCCGCCCGTTCGCCACCTGCCGCCGACCCGTCCCGCCGCACGCGGCGACGTGGCGATGCCGCGCACGGCGCGCCCGGCGTGGGAGGCACGGCCGGTCACGCCCGATGCGCGGGTCGTCGCCGAGCAGAGCTATGTCGTCGCGCCCGGCGATTCGCTGCGCCGCGTCGCCGAGCGTACCGGCGCGGGATCGGAGGCGATCGCGCGCGCGAACGGGCTGGCGCCGCCCTATACGATCCGCGCCGGCCAGCGGCTGACCATCCCGGGCGGGCGCTATCACCTCGTCCGTCCCGGCGAGACGGGCATCGCCATCGCCCGCGCCTATGGCGTCGAATGGTCGCGCATCGTCGCCGCCAATGCGCTCGAGGAACCCTATGTGCTGCGCGCCGGGCAGCGTGTGCTGATCCCCGGCGATCCCGGCGCCGCGCCAAGCCGTGCCGATCGCGCGGCGGCGTTCAAGCTCGACATCGACGACATCCTGACCGGTGGCGAGCCCGCGGCGGCACCGCGTCAGGCCCCTGCCAAGCCGGTCGCCAACCCCGACCGCGTGCTCCCGCCGACCGCCGTCGTCGCGGCGCCGGCACGGTTGCAGGGCGGCTTCGTCTGGCCGGTCGACGGCAAGGTCGTCCGCCGCTTCGGGCCGGGCAAGAGCGGCGAACGCAACGACGGGATCAAGATCGCGGTGCCGGTGTCGACGCCGGTCCATGCGACCGCCGACGGCGTCGTCGCTTATGCCGGTGACGGCATCGCCGCGCTCGGCGGGCTCGTCATCGTCCGCCACGGCAACGGCTGGACCAGCGTCTACGGCCATGCCGCCAAGCTGCTCGTCCAGCGCGGGCAGAGCGTCAAGCGCGGCCAGACGATCGCGCTGTCGGGCGATACCGGCTTCGCCGACCAGCCCGAACTGCATTTCGAGTTGCGCAAGGGCCGCACGCCGGTCGATCCGCAGAGCCAATTGCCAAGGCGGTAACATCCGGCAGCTGCGGAGGGTGACGGGCGCCGCGTCGCTTGCTAACCGGCGCGGATGACCTACCAGTCCGACCTGCTGAGCACGCTCGCCTCGCGCGGCTATATCCACCAGCTCACCGATGCCGCCGCGCTCGATGCGCTCGCGACGAAGACGGTGATGCCGGGCTATATCGGCTTCGATCCGACCGCGCCGTCGCTCCATGTCGGCAGCCTCGTCCAGATCATGTTGCTGCGCCGGCTTCAGGAGACCGGCCACAAGCCGATCGTGCTGATGGGTGGCGGTACCGGCAAGATCGGCGACCCCAGCTTCAAGGACGAGGCGCGCAAGCTGCTCGGCGAGGATGGCATCAAGGCGAACGTCGCGTCGATCAAGCGGATCTTCGAGCGCTTCCTGACCTTCGGCGACGGCCCCACCGACGCGGTGATGGTCGACAATGCCGAATGGCTCGACCGGCTGGAATATATCCCCTTCCTGCGCGACGTCGGCCAGCATTTCTCGGTCAACCGGATGCTGTCGTTCGACTCGGTCAAGCTGCGTCTCGACCGCGAGCAATCGCTGAGCTTCCTCGAATTCAACTATATGATCCTGCAGGCCTATGACTTCCTCGAGCTGTCGCGGCGCGCCGGCTGCCGGTTGCAGATGGGCGGCAGCGATCAATGGGGCAATATCGTCAACGGCATCGAGCTGGCCCGCCGCATGGACAGCACCGAGGTGTTCGGCGTCACCACGCCGCTGATCACCACCGCCGACGGCGGCAAGATGGGCAAGACGATGGCCGGTGCGGTATGGCTGCACGAGGATCAGTTGCCGCATTTCGATTACTGGCAATTCTGGCGCAACACCGACGATCGCGACGTCGGCCGCTTCCTGCGGTTGTTCACCGACCTGCCGCTCGACGAGATCGCGCGGCTGGAGGCGCTGCCCGGCGCGGAGATCAACGAAGCGAAGAAGGTGCTCGCCAACGAGGCGACCGCGATGTGCCGCGGTCGTGCGGCGGCGGACCAGGCGGCGGAGACGGCGCGCCGCACCTTCGAGGAGGGCGCCAGCGGCGATGCCTTGCCGAACGTTGCGGTATCCGGCGGGTCGATCGCGGTGGTCGATGCTTTGGTCGCGCTCGGTTTCGCCAAGTCGAAGGGCGAGGCACGGCGGCTGATCGCCGGTGGCGGCGCGCGCATCGACGGCGAGAAGGTGAGCGACGAGGCGGCGACGATCGCGCTCGGCGAGGCCGAGGTGCGGGTGTCGGCGGGCAAGAAGCTGCACGGGCTGCTCACCCCCGCGCGGTAAGGACTCGTAAACGCATCGCCCGGTAGGGATAAGTCCGAAATGGTCTGGAGTAGGATCGTTTCGGAGGAGTCTGGTGGTGATTGCAGCGACCCTGTCCGACGACCGCAGCGAACCGCGCGACGAGGTTCATCACCGCAGCAGCGCGATGCTCGCCGACGAGCGTCGCGTCACGGTGCTGATCGTCAATCTGTCGCCGTCGGGTCTGATGATCCGCAGCGACGTGGCGGTCGCGGCCGGCGACTGGCTCTTCATCCGGCTGCCCGCGGTGGGCGACGTGCGCGTCGTCGTGCGCTGGGCGCTGGGCGCTGGGCGGCCGGATCGGCTGCCAGTTGGAGCGGCCGATCCCCGCGAACCGCTATCATGCCGTGCTGGGGGCGATGGCAGGGTAGCGGTTCCTGGGGGATCGCGGGGCTCCCGCTTTGTCCTCCCCCTTGCGGGGCGGGGCAATCGCAGATGACTATTCGGCGTGCTGCGACGGTATTTACATTCCCGTCATGCTGGACTTGGTCCGGCATCCCGCTTCTTCGCATCGTCCGAAGAAGCGAGACCCCGGCGCAAGGCCGGGGTGACGGATTGGGTTTGGCAAGTCGTCCGGGTCACTCGATCATTCATATGCGATCGCCCTGCCCACAAGGAGGGAGGATAAAGCACGCTCCTCTGGGCGCGTTACCCCGATCGCAGCAGCGCGACCCCGGCATCGCGGTCGAACAAGTAGAGCGCCACGCGCGCCGCCTGCCCCCTTGGTCCCTCCAGCCCGCCGTCGCGGTCGATCAGCAGCCGCGCGTCGTCCTGCGCGCATTGCAGCAGGTCGGCAAGCATTTCGGGGAGCGCGAGGCGGAAGGTCACCTCGCCCGACTGGCGCGTGCCGAGCAGTTCGCCGCCGCCGCGCAGGCGCAGATCCTCCTCCGCGATGCGGAAGCCGTCGTTGCTCTCGCGCATCAGGGCGAGCCGCGCGCGCGACGTCTCGCTCAGCGAGGCACCGCGCAACAGCAGGCAGCGCGACAGACCGCCGCCACGCCCCACCCGGCCGCGGAGCTGGTGGAGCTGGGCAAGGCCGAAGCGATCGGCATGTTCGATGACAATCAGCGTCGCATTGGGCACGTCGACGCCGACCTCGATCACCGTCGTCGCGACGAGCACGCTCAGCCGGTTGGCGGAGAAGGCTTCCATCACCGCGTCCTTCTCGGCGGGCTTCATCCGGCCGTGGACGACGCCGATCCGCTCGCCGAAGCGGTTGCGCAGCGTTTCTGCGCGCATCTCGGCGGCGGCGAGGTCGCTCTTCTCGCTTTCCTCCACCAACGGGCAGACCCAATAGGCCTGACCGCCGTCGGCCATATGGCGGCCGATCGCGTTGATCACCTCGTCGAGCCGGTCTTCGGAGACGACGCGCGTCTCGATCGGCTCGCGACCCGGCGGCATCTCGTCGAGCCGGCTGACGTCCATCTCGCCATATTGCGCGAGGGTCAGCGTGCGCGGGATCGGCGTCGCGGTCATCGCGAGCAGGTGCGGCGGTGCCTTGCCCTTGGCCTGCAACAGCAGGCGCTGCGCGACGCCGAAGCGATGCTGCTCGTCGACGACGACGAGGCCGAGGTCCTTGTAGCCGACCGCCTCCTGGAAGATCGCATGCGTGCCGACGAGGATGTCGATTTCGCCGCTGGCGAGCGCCATCAGCGTCGCCTCGCGTGCCTTGCCCTTGTCGCGGCCGGTGAGGACGGCGATCTCGATCGGCAGGCCGGCGAGCAATTTGCGCAGGCTGTCGTAATGCTGGCGGGCGAGGATCTCGGTGGGCGCGAGCATCGCGCCCTGCGCCCCGGCCTCGACCGCGATCAGGAGGGACATGGCGGCGACCAGCGTCTTGCCCGAACCGACATCGCCTTGCAGCAGCCGCAGCATCGGCGCGGTCTGCGCAAGGTCGCCCTCGATCTCCGCCACCGAGCGGGTCTGCGCGCCGGTCGGTGTGTAGGGCAGGCGCAGCAGGTCGCGCAGCTGGCCGTCGCCGACCAGCGCCCTGCCCCGCCGCTTGCGCGTATCGGCGCGGACCAGCGTCATCGCGAGCTGGTTGGCAAAGATCTCGTCATAGGCGAGGCGTTCGCGGGCGGTCTTGTCGGCCGGGTCGGCGTGGATGCGCTGCAAGGCCTCGCGCCAGTCGGGCCAGCCGCGCTTGGCCTTGAGGCCGGGCTCGATCCATTCGGCGAGCTCGGGCGCGCGCTCGATCGCCTGCGCGGCGAAGCCGGCGAGACGGCGCGAGGTCAGGCCTTCCGACAGCGGATAGATCGCCTCGCGCTCGCGGAAGACCTCGTCGGGTTCGCCGAGGTCCGGATGGATGATCTGGAGCGTCTCGCCGTAGCTTTCGAGCTTGCCCGACACGCGGCGCGGCTCGCCGAGCGGCAGCAGCTTCTTCACCCAGCCCGACGAGCCGCCAAAATACACTAAGTTCACGCTATTGCCGGCCGCGTCGGTGGCCTGGACGCGGGTCGGGCCGCGGCCAGTGCTCGTCTTATAATCGCGTGGAATCAATGTGATAGCGATGATGCGGCCGGCATCGGCGACATCCAGCGCGTCGCGCGGCAGGCGATCGATCCAGCCGCTGGGCAGATGGAAGGCGACGTCGACGACGCGGGCGAGGCCGAGCCGGTCGAGCGGCTTGGCGAGGCCGGGGCCGACCCCCTTCAGGGCGGTGACCTCGGCGAACAGCGGATTGAGGATATCGGGGCGCATGACTACATGACCGCTATACCGTACCCGACCGCCGCGGCCAGCGGTTGCCGGGCGATTTGCATGGGATTGTCGATGGATCACGCCACCCGCCTCAAGCGCATGAAGTTCCGTGCCTGGCATCGCGGCACCAAGGAGGCCGATCTGATGATCGGCGGCTTCTTCGACGCGCACGGCGCGGACTGGACGCCGGAACAGCTCGACTGGTTCGAAACGCTGCTGGAGGAGCAGGACGTCGACATCATGGGCTGGGCGATCGGATCGCTGCCCTGCCCGCCCGAATGGGACGGGCCGATGATGATGCAGATGCGTTCGCTGAGCTACGTGCCGGTCAGCCGCTGACACTGTCGGCGGTTTGCGAAGGTCTCGCCGCCTCCACCCGTCACCCCGGACTTGTTCCGGGGTCCACCGGGCCGCAGGGGTCCGCTCATGCCTCCAGCCCCGCTCCCCGCCGCGGGGTGGACCCCGGAACAAGTCCGGGGTGACGGGGAATATTAGGGCGAGCTACCTGCTCCATCGGCCGACCCATTTCGTTCATGCCATCTCCCGGCGCCTCGTCCTCAAAGGCGCCCAACCGAGAAAAAAATGCCCGATCTGAAGACGATCCTGTCCGCCAAATCCCCGCTGACGCTCGCCGGCGTGCCCGCCGGGTTCCAGCCGTCGCTGCTCGCCGATCTCGCGCGCGCCGCGGCGCACAGCGGCAAGGGCGGCCGTGCGGTGTTCGTCGCGCCGGACGATGCGGCGATGCGCGCGGTCGCGGCGACGGCAGCGTTCTTCGCGCCCGAGCTGGAGGTCATCAGCTTCCCGGCGTGGGATTGCCTGCCCTATGATCGCGCCAGCCCGACGCTGCGCATCATGGCGGAGCGGATCGCGGCCTTGTGGCAGTTGCAGCGACCGAAGAAGACGCCGCAACTCGTCCTCACCACCGCCAATGCGGCGACGCAGCGCGTGCTGACGCCGTTCCGCATCCGCCAGCTCGTCGCGACGCTGGAGCCCGGCGCGCGGATCGATCGCGACGATCTCGCCCGGCTGTTGCAGGCAAACGGCTATGTCCGCACCGAGACGGTCCACGACCAGGGCGAATATGCGGTGCGCGGCGGCATCCTCGACCTGTTTCCGAGCGGCGAGGAGCAGGCGCTGCGTCTCGATTTCTTCGGCGACGAGATCGAGACGGTGCGCACCTTCTCCCCCGAGGACCAGCGCACCACCGGGCGGATCGACGGCTTCACGCTGCTCCCCGCGTCGGAAGCGCTGCTCGACGAGGAGTCGATCAAGCGCTTCCGCACCCGCTATCGCGACAAGTTCGGCGCCACCGCGACCGGCGATCCCCTGTATCAGGCGATCAGCGACGGGCGGCGGCTCGCCGGCATGGAACATTGGCTGCCGCTGTTCGAGGAGAAACTGGCGACGCTGTTCGACCATCTCTCCGACGACGTGGTGGTGCGCGACTTCGGCGTCACCGGCGCCGCCGAGGGGCGGATGGAATCGATCGCCGATTATTATGAAAACCGCCAGCGCGCCGAGGCGGCGCAGCCGGGCAGCTATCGGCCGCTCGCCGCGAAGACGCTGTATCTCGACGCCAAGGAATGGGCGGCAAGCCTCGATGCGTCGCGTGCGCATCTGACGACGCCGTTCCACGAGCCGGAAAGCGCCACCGTGCTCGACTTCGACGTCGACGGACCGCGCGACTTCGGCCCCGAACGCTCGGCCAGCGCCAACGTCTACGAGGCGGTGGTCGATCATCTCAAGGGCTTGCGCAAGGCGGGCAAGAAGCCCGTCCTCGCGAGCTATTCGGTCGGTGCGCGCGAGCGGCTGGGCAATCTGCTCAAAGACCATGGCCTCCACGGCGGCAAGGCGGCGGACAGCTGGCAGGAGGCGCTGGGCGTCGCCGATACGGGCAAGTCGGCGGGCGTCGCGCTCGTCGTGCTGCCGCTCGACCACGGCTTCACCGCGCCCGACGTCGCCGTGCTCACCGAGCAGGACATGCTCGGCGACCGGCTGGTGCGGCGCGCCAAGCGCAAGAAGTCCGCCGACGCCTTCCTCGCCGAGATCGCCGCGCTGACGCCGGGCGACCTCGTCGTCCACAGCGACCACGGCATCGGCAAATATCTCGGCCTGACCTCGATCCCGGTCGGCAAGAGCCCGCACGATTGCGTCGCGGTCGAATATGCCGGCGGCGACAAATTGTTCGTGCCGGTCGAGAATCTCGAAGTGCTGTCGCGCTACGGCTCGAACGAGGAAGGCGCGAGCCTCGACCGGCTCGGCGGCGAGGCGTGGCAGCGGCGCAAGTCGAAGATGAAGGAGCGGATTCGCGAGATCGCGGGCGAGCTCATCAAGACCGCCGCCGAACGCGCATTGCACCCCGGCGACGTGCTCGAACCCGATGTCAGCGGCTATCCGAGCTTCGTCGACCGTTTCCCCTACGCCGAAACCGACGATCAGGATCGCGCGATCGAGGACGTGCTCGGCGACCTGTCGGCGGGCAAGCCGATGGACCGGCTGATCGTCGGCGACGTCGGCTTCGGCAAGACCGAGATCGCGCTGCGCGCCGCCTTCGTCGCGGCGATGGCGGGCAAGCAGGTCGCGGTGGTCTGCCCGACGACGCTGCTTGCGCGCCAGCATTACAACAATTTCAGCGCCCGCTTCGAAGGCTTCCCGATGAACATGGGGCGGCTGTCGAGGCTCGTCCCCGCGGGCGAGGCCAAGGCGGTCAAGGAAGGGCTCGCCGGCGGCACGGTCGACGTCGTCATCGGCACGCATGCGTTGCTGGCGAAGAATATCGACTTCAAACGGCTCGGTCTCGTCATCGTCGACGAGGAGCAGAGGTTCGGCGTGACGCACAAGGAGCGGCTGAAGGCGCTGCGTGCCGACGTGCATATGCTGACGCTGACCGCGACGCCGATCCCGCGCACGTTGCAGATGGCGATGAGCGGCATCCGCGAGCTGTCGGTAATCCAGACGCCGCCGGTCGACCGGCTCGCGGTGCGCACCTACGTGATCCCCTGGGACCCGGTGGTGCTGCGCGAGGCGCTGCTGCGCGAACATTATCGCGGCGGGCAGAGCTTCATCGTCACGCCGCGCGTCGCCGACCTGCCCGATCTCGAGGAATATCTGCGCAACGAGGTGCCGGAGATCCGCTACGTCGTCGCGCACGGCCAGATGAGCCCGACCGAGGTCGAGGAACGGATGAGCGCCTTCTACGACAAGAAGTTCGAGGTGCTCGTCTCGACGACGATCATCGAGAGCGGCATCGACATCGCCTCTGCCAATACGATCATCGTCAACCGCGCCGACCGGTTCGGCCTGGCGCAGCTCTATCAGCTGCGCGGGCGGGTCGGGCGGTCGAAGACGCGCGCCTACGCCTATCTCGTAACCCCGCCCGAGCGGCAGATGACCGAGACCGCGGAAAAGCGGCTCAAGGTGTTGTCGGATCTCGATTCGCTGGGGGCCGGTTTCCAGCTCGCCAGCCACGATCTCGATATCCGCGGCGCGGGCAATCTGCTCGGCGACGAGCAATCGGGGCATATCAAGGAGGTCGGCTACGAACTCTACCAGTCGATGCTGGAAGAGGCGATCATGGACGCCAAGGCGGGCGGCATGGCGCTGCGCCCGCGCGACTTCTCGCCGCAGATCACGGTGGATGCGCCGATCCTGATCCCGGACGATTACGTGCCGGACCTCGATCTGCGGATGGGCCTGTATCGCCGCTTGAACGAGCTGGAGGACAATCGCGAGATCGAGGCGTTCGCCGCCGAGATGATCGACCGGTTCGGGCCGCTGCCCGACGCGACCGACAATCTGATCCGGGTGATCGAGATCAAGCTCAATGCGCGCAAGGCGTGCATCGCCAAGATGGACGTCGGACCGCGCGGCGTGCTGGTCGGCTTCCACGACGATACGCCGCCCAACGTTCCCGGGCTGCTGGCCTATGTCGAGCGGCTGAACGGCGTCGCGAAGCTGCGGCCGGACAGCAAGCTGGTGCTCCAGCGGGCGTGGCCGGATGCGAAGTCGCGGCTGCATGGCGCGCTGCAATTGTCCAAGGGGCTGGCGAAGGCGGCGGGGTGAACGGCTCGCGGCCATGCCTCGTTCGCCCCGAGCTTGTCGGAGGGCCTGCGTCTCACCTGCCCCCTTCGACAGGCTCAGGGCGAACGGAGGTGGGTGCGGTGGTCGGAGGGTCTGATGAAGGCAGCGGGGTAACGTAAGGGGGGACTGGGGTCAGGCACGCTTTCAGGATGCGTCGCTCGTTCTCCCCGTCTACCATTCGGACCGCCCTGCTGGGATGGAACCGCCCCCATCCGTCATCCCGGCGAAAGCCGGGACCCATGGCCCCGCTACGCTGGCGGCGGCACGCCACCACCGCACCCGTCCCGCAACCATGGGTCCCGGCTTTCGCCGGGATGACGAATTGGGGAGACGGTGGCGCCCCCCTACAATCGCCCTCTTCGCGTCTTTGCGTCTTCGCGTGAATTGATCCACCGCGCCTCTGCGCGCCCTTCGTAAACCCCGTCGCCGCCGCCGCAGGCCGCCCCCTCGACTCGCCTGTGGCCGAACCAGCACGGACCCCGCTCATCTGACCGCCCCTGCCCTTCCGGGTAAAAACGGCCGCTCAACTGCTATGATCGGAGACGATCTTCCAGCCGGCCGCCTGCCGCTCGAACAGCAGCGAGGTGACGCCGGCATCCTGCTTGCCGCCGGGATAGTCGAGCAGCCACTTCGCCCAGAGCATCCGATGGTTCGCGTCGATCCGGCGGAAGCCGAGCATGCGGAACGACAACCGCCCCCGCGCGGCAGGATCGGCACCGTAAGTCTTCGCATAGCGCGCGGCGATCGCCGGCTTGCCGCGGACGAGGCCGTCCTTGGTGACGAACACCGCATCCTCGGCATAGACGGCGAGGAAGCGCGGCATGTCGCCCGCGCTCCAGCCGGCGGCGCTGTCGGTCATGACCGCGGTGATCGCCGCCTCCGCGGTCGTCGGTGCCGCTGCCGCGGCGAGCATCATCGGTACGATCAGCATCGCGTCCCCTCCACCATCGCCGCGAGCGCCGTCTCGTCGAGCGGCTCGGCGAGCCAATAGCCTTGCAGATAGGCGCAGCCCTCCGCGGCGAGCAAAGCGCGCTGGATGTCGGTCTCCACCCCCTCGGCGATCACCGGCAGGTCGAGCGAGCGCGCCAGCGTCATCACCGCGCGCACCACGCCGCGCTGCCGCGCGGTCGCGGCAATGCCGCAGGCGAGCGCCTTGTCGAGCTTGAGATAGTCGAGCGGCAGCGCGGTGAGATAGGCGAGGCTCGAATAACCGGTGCCGAAATCGTCGAGCGCCACCCGCACGCCCGCCGCGCGCAACGTGGCGAGGACCTCGGCGGCAGCCTCCAGATTGCGGATCGCGCCGGTCTCGGTGATCTCGACGGTGAGGCGGTCGAACGGCACGCCGCTCGCCGCGACCCGGTCGAGGAACAGCGCGGCGAAGCCCGGCCGGCCGAGATCGCCGGCGGTGAGGTTGAGCGAGACGCGCAAGGCCGACAGCGCGGCGGGCCAGGCGGCGACGCGGGCGAGCACCAGCCGCTGGATGTGATCGGACAGAGCGATTCCGAGGTCGGCGCGGTCGGCGGCGGCGAACAGCGCGTCGGCGCCGAGCGGGCCGAGCCGGCCGTGATGCCAGCGCGCCAGTGCCTCGACGCCGGTGATCGTCCGCGTATCGATCCGCGCCTGCGGCTGGAACAGCACGTCGATCTCGCCGCGCTCGATCGCGAGATGAAGGTCGATCGCCAGCGAATCGAGCGGCGCGGCGCCCTCCGGCCCGGCGACGCGGATCATCGCGCCGTCGCTCGCCTTGGCGGCGACCAGCGCCTCGCCGGCGCGGCGGAGCAGCCGCGCGGCATCGTCGTCGGGGCCGCTCGCCGCCATGCCCCAGCGGCTGCCGAGCACCGCCTGGCGCGCGCCGACCAGCAGCGGCTGGGCGAGCGCGGCGTCGAGCGCGGCGGCGAGCGTGGCGAGCGTCGCCGGCGCCGCGGCGGCGGCGACGATCATGTCGCCGCCGGTCGGCGCGGCGACGAAGCCGGCCGGGCCGAGCAGCGCCAGCGTGATCGCCTCGACCCGCGCGCGCGCCGCGGCGATCAGCGCGTCGCCGACCGCGCGGCCGCGCGCCGCGTTGAGGATGTCGAGCCGCGACAGCGCGATCATCAGCACGCCGACCGGCGTGCCCGCGGCGAGGCGGCTGCCGATCCATGCTTCGGCATCGCCCGCCTCGACGCTGATGCCGATGCCGCGCCCGCGGCGCTCGCCGGGCTCGCGTGGCGGCGTGCGGGCGGCGAAGCGGATCGCCTGGTGGAGCTCGGCGGGATCGCCGCGGTCGATCAGAAAGTGGGTGGCGCCGGCGACGTGCAGTTCGTCGAGCGCCGCGCCGTCGTCGACCACCGCGAGCAACGCGCCGCCGGTCGCCCCGGCGAGACCGCCGAGCGCGCGGACGCCGGCGAGGGCGCCGGCGGGATCGCCGCGGCCGTCGACCAGCAACAGCGCCGGCCGGCTCGCCAGCGCGCGTGCCGCGACCCCCTCGCCGCCCTCGTCGGCGACGATCCGCCAGCCGGGCAGATCGCCGACCGCGGCGTCGCCCGCACTGCGGGCCGCGCCCGAAACGATGAACAGCGTCGCCCGCTCGGCCTCGATACCCATTGCCCCCTGCCTAAGCCCCTGACCGCAAAGCGGCAATGGCAGGTGGTGGCGATCTGTCGAACGGGAACGGACTTGTCGCTGGACGGTTGACCGCCTAGCTCCATCCTATGACCAGCGTTCTCCCCCAATCCGCCGCGGCGCTGGTCGATCCCCAGGGTCGCACCATCCGCTATCTCCGCATCTCGGTCACCGACCGGTGCGACCTGCGCTGCCGCTATTGCATGGCCGAGCAGATGACCTTCCTGCCGCGTGCCAAGCTGCTCAGCCTCGACGAGATCGCGATCATCGCCGAGCGGTTCATCGCGCGCGGCGTGACCAAGATCCGCCTGTCGGGCGGCGAGCCGCTGGTGCGCCGCGACGTCGGCGATCTGGTGCGGCGGCTCGGCCGCCACGTCGGCGCCGGGCTCGACGAACTGACGATGACGACCAATGCGACGCGGCTCGACCAGCATGCGCAGGAGATGGTCGACGCCGGCATCCGCCGGATCAACGTCAGCCTCGACAGCCTCGACGCCAAGCGCTTCCGCTACATCACCCGGCACGGCGACCTCGACCAAGTGCTGCGCGGGATCGCCGCGGCGAAGGCGGCGGGGCTCGCGGTCAAGATCAACATGGTCGCGCTCGCCGGGCTCAACGAGGACGAGATCCCGGCGATGCTGCGCTGGTGCGTCGACAAGGGCCACGATCTGTCGCTGATCGAGACGATGCCGCTTGGCGCGATCGACGAGGATCGCACCGATCGCTTCGTGCCGCTGACCCGCGTGCTCGCCGATCTCCAGACGCAATTCGCCTTGCACCGCGACGCGCATCGTACGGGTGGGCCGGCGCGCTATTGGCGGGTCGAGGGGACGGCGACGAAGCTCGGCCTGATCTCGCCGCTCACCGCCAATTTCTGCGACGGTTGCAACCGCGTGCGGCTGACCACCGAGGGCAAGCTCTATCTATGCCTCGGCCATGACGATCAGGTCGATCTCAAGGCGGCGCTGCGCGACGGCGGCATCGACGGGCTCGACGCGGCGATCGATCTCGGCCTCACCCGCAAGCCGGCGCGGCACGATTTCCGCATCGGCCGCGACGCCGCCCCCGCGGTCGCCCGTCACATGAGCGTTACCGGCGGATGAGCTACGAGCGGCGGGCGCTGGTCGCCTCCCCGACGGCCCCCGCCCAGGCCGCGGCGGCGGAGCTTGCCGACGCGCTCGACTGGGTCGATCCCGCCGAGGCCGACGTGATCATCGCACTGGGTGGCGACGGTTTCATGTTGCAGACGCTGCACGGGCTGCTCGACCGGCGCGCGGCGCCGGTGCCGGTGTTCGGGATGAACCTCGGCACGGTCGGCTTCCTGATGAACGAATGGCGCCGCCACGGCATCGGCGAGCGGCTCGACCGCGCCAAATCGTTCAAGGTGACGCCGCTCGCCGCGACGATCACCGGCATCGACGGCCGCGTCCATCGCGCGCCGGCGATCAACGAGGTGTCGCTGCTGCGCGAGACGCGGCAGACCGCGAAGCTGGAAGTGACCGTCAACGACCGCGTCGTCATGCCCGAACTCGCCTGCGACGGCATCCTCGTCGCGACGCCGGCGGGATCGACCGCCTACAATCTGTCGGCGCAGGGGCCGATCCTGCCGCTCGGCTCGAACATGCTGGCGCTGACCCCGATCAGCCCGTTCCGGCCGCGGCGCTGGCGCGGCGCGATCCTGCCCGACAAGGCGCGGATCACGCTGCGCGTGCTCGACCCCGCCAAGCGCCCGGTCTCGGCGGTCGCCGACCAGCGCGAGTTCCGCGACGTCGCCGAGGTGGCGATCTGCATGGACCGCGCGCGCGAGCTGACCTTGCTGTTCGACCCCGAGCACGCGCTCGACGACCGCATCACGATGGAGCAGTTCGTCTCCTGACACGAAGCTGTGGAAAAAGGTGACAACGGGGTTGCACTCCGATTTCTGGCGGCTATAGACCCCCTCCACGACGCAACGTTCCCTGATAGCTCAGCGGTAGAGCTCTCGACTGTTAATCGAGCGGCCGTAGGTTCGAATCCTACTCAGGGAGCCACTTTCTACCCCAGAATTGCGTCGTTTCTGCCTCCCTCAGGGTTGAGGCATTATGACACGTATTATTACACGCGTTATGACATTCCCGGTCTGTTCTAAGCCGCATCATCCAGCCGCGAATCGTCTTCATTGTCGAGCGGCGAACCCGCGATAATCTGGGCAATGTGCTCGACGCGCAGTTTGGCTATGCGGCGAGCCTTCTCCTGGTTCGCCTTGTTGTAGATCCGGGTGACCTCCAGCGTGCTGTGACCGCTGACCGCCCGAACGTCGTCGGTGCCGCTGTCCCCGATCTCCGTGATCCCGCCATGCCGAAAGCTCGTGAACTTCAGATCCTTCGGCAGCCCGGCGGCATCGCGAATGCGGCGGTGCAGCTGGACCTGATAGCTCGGCGTGTACGGCTTGCCGGTCCGCTCATCGCGCACGATCAGCCCGCCGTCCTCCGCCCGGTTCATCCGGCCGAGCTCGGCCTCAAGCTCGGGGTATAGCTCGAGCCGGTCATCGCCCTCACCATCGACCAACGGGATGTCGACGTGGTTGCCCGTCTTCGACTGCACCAGCGCCAGGCTGCGGCCCGCTTGGTATCCGTCCCAGCGCACGCCGCGGCTGACCCGACCATCCGGATCAACGAATCCGAAGGCGTCGTAGACTCGCTGGCAGGCTTCGAAGCACAGCGCAGCGGCTGTCGCCATGCTCTGCTTGCCCATCTGGCGCGCCGCCTCGCGGTATGCGTCATATTCGGCGCGCGTGGCGGCCCGATTGCCGCGCCCGCTGCCGCTGCTCGACTTGATGCCCATGCCCGAGAAGGGGTTGAGCTTCAGGCCGGTTGCCTTCGTGTGGCGAACACCCTGATTCCAGACGAGCCGGCACACCTGCATCATGTAGGAGCCCTGCCGCTCGCCGTGCTTCGCCTTCGCCTTTTTGTAGAGGGCGTCGGCGGCTGTCGCGTCGAACGCCGCGGCGCGGCGCTGCCCAACGGTGCCCGCGCGCATCTCAATCGCTGCGACCATGTCCATCGCCAGCCGGTAGCCGGTGCGCGTGTTGTGCCGCAGGTCGCCGAATTTATCGAGACGGCGATACCAGTCGAACAGCCAGGCGACCGATCCCGGCGTGAGCTTGGCCGTCTCGCCTTCTCGCCACTGCGTGAACGCCTCGTTGAGCGCCTTGGCACGGTTGATCGCGGCGGCGACGTCAGTGCCAAGCGGCGATGAAATGACCGGGCACGTCCTGCCGTGCCGCATTGCGGGCGGCGCTGCCCACTTGGGCCGAACCCAGAAATAGGCTCGCTCGCCGCTCGCGCGCTTATGCACCTGCACGTACGAAGGGAGGCGCTCATTCGCCAAAGTCGAGATCCTCTTCGATGATGGACGTGAAGAGCGCGGCGAGGGCCACGTCGAGATCGCTCCTGAGGGCCAGCATCGCCCCGCGCGGCCCACGGGGGCGGAAGTTGACCGCGCCCGCTTTCTCCCAGGCGCGCAGCTGGGCCTCGCCCACGCCGGTATAGGCCAGCGCCAAGTCGCGATTCATCCCAGCCGGCCAGTCCGGCAGCTTCTCCAGCGCCAAGCCCATCAGCGGCACTCCCCCATTCGATATTGGCGCCAGTACCGGTCCCACCGCACAGCAGCACCGGCCGCAATTGCGGCACACGACAGGCTGCGCCCGTCCGGCAGCGTGCAGCGCGCGACGATGCGGCTGTAGCTCTTGCCCTGCGGCTGGCAGGTGAGGCGCTTGCCGAGCGTCAGGCTCGACACTATCCGCTGAGCCCGCGCCGCGGCGCGATCGTCGCAGGTATAGGCGGCGCGGCGTGCGGCCGGACGGCGGCATGGCGCGGCGCTCTCGAAGTCTGGCGCCTGGATGCCAGCGATACGGATCTTCTGACCCGATCGGCACCAGAGCGGCCCGTCCCCGTCATGAACTTGCACGACCTCGCAGGTGAACGGCGGGAGCGGCGTCAAGATGCCTCCCCTTTGTCGTTCTGCTGGAGGGCGGCGCTAGCAAGGTCGAGCAGCCACGGAAGCGCGTTGACGGCCTCCACGATCAGCAGGGCATTCGGTCCGTACGGGTCGGTCCCGGCACGACGATGTTCAGCCATGCCGACCTCACCGACCATGCTATCCTTGGCGGTAGCTACGATGGGGCGGAACGGGCCGATGCCCCGGTCGTCGCGCTCAACACCCCGTATCCATCCCCAGTCGTCGTACAAGGTCGGGCGGTACACCCACGGTTGCGCGGAGGCCTCCGTCAAACGCTGACGAAGCTGCGTAATTTGCGCCAGCCGGTCAGCGCAGATCGCTGCAACGGCGGTGGTCATTGTCATGCGGGCGCACTCCACGCGATGATTGGTTCGGCGTAGGCGAGCATTAGTGGATGACGGGGGTGGCCACACTTTGCTGGTGCGCCAATCGCCATTGGGCGCAAGTGACCGAAAATGTCGGCCACCCTCTGCCAGCGCTTGCGCAAGACGCGTGGCTGCTTTGTCACCGGCCCCCACGCGAAGACCGCGCGATCCACCTCGGCGGCTATGCGCAACAGATGATCGTCGTTCTCCGGGCCGATCGGGTCTACCGCTTGGCCAAGCTGGCGGACGTCCGTCGCCCGATAGGCGAACAGATTGCCGACGATGATCCTGCCCCACTGGTTGCGGTCGCCAAAGCCACGGAGCTTGCGGATCGTCGCGTCGTCCTGCTCCGCATCGGCTGTGGACGGGTTGACCATAATGACGGCGGTGGCACCCATGCCGGCGCAATCGCGGGTCAGGCGATATCGATACTGACCGCAATCGCTGATGATAGCGCTCATGCCTCACCCCCGTCGCCAGCGGGCTTGAGGGCGGCTTCGGCGATCTCCATCGGGTCTATATCCGGGTCGGCGATCAACTCGGTCGAACCGTCTGGCATCTGCTTCAATTTGCCCTTGGCGATCCGCTTCAATGCCGCGCGATACCTCGCCGCCTGTTCCAGCAAGTCCCCGCCGGGGGTGGTGGCTAGAGGTAGGCGCTTCTGTCCGTCCGCCTCTGCAATCAGCGCGTCAATCCGATCCACGACAGTCTCTGCCGGGCTGTCATCGCACCAGAGCGTGTCAGTGGCGGCTTTCAAGATGGCGCGCTTGGCGACTGCAAGAGCCTGCCGCAGCATCTGCACCTCCCCGCCGCCCGTCGCATTGGCGGCTAGGGCCAATTTCAGGCGGGCATGTGCCGGATCGACATGACCCATGAAATCCCTCAGCGTGGCTTCGAGGTCGTCATCCATCCATTCCAGCTCATCGAGCCGATCGGAAAGGAACTGTGCCGCCTCCCCCAACCCCGCCCCGGTGTCGCTCGCGACCTTGGGCTCGCCCCCTTCCAGAGACGCAGGATCGTTCATCCACTGCTCGTCGGGTTGCGCGTGGCTGCGATGAAAGTCGGTTGTGCCATCTTCATTGCAGCATGCATTAGCGGCATCGCTCGCGACCTTGCTTGCATGGGGAGCGGCTTCAAGCGCCTCCGTAATCGAGCCGTGTCCCTTGCCCTGCGCAATTTCGAGCCACCAGCGCGCGTCCGATAGATATGCCGCGTTTTCGACTGCTAGATCGGTGTCGCTCGCGTCCTTGGGGGCTGCGGCGAGCATGGCGATCGTATAGTCGAGCGCCCATTGCTCATGCGGCCCGAGCCACTTTTCCTCGCGCTTGAACCGTTCGAGGAAATACGTCGCCCGAGCGGGGTTCATTGTTCCGATGCACCCCTCCCGCGTTTCCCCCGCCGGAACCGCGGCATCGCTCGCGGGCGGGGTGGCGATCTTGGGAGCGCAAAGGATCGCAACGATCTCTTGCATGACCAGCGTGATCTCATCCATCACGGGGTTGCATTTGAGGCCATGCAGCGACACCCAAAGGCGTTCCCACTGTTCGTCTGTCACTGCCTCGCGAACACATATGATATCTTCGCGAACGTCATCGGGAATGCTCGTGGTCGGGGTGGCTGGCACAACTTCGTCACCGGGAAGTAAATGGTCCGTCTCGCGATAGACGTATTCGTGGATGGGATTGGAGCAACTACAACCGCTGATAAGCCCGCCGCCTTCAATGCAGCAAAGAGCAGCTTTGTAACGGACCTTCATGACGGTAACTCCATATCAGCGTGCATGCGAGCGAGGCGCACAGCATCCTCACGGTTGTCGGTCCAATCGGCGAAAACTTTGTCGCCGTGAAAATTGATGCTATAGATATGCCAGCTATCGCAGCCGCTCTGTTCCGCGTGGAATATGCCAGCCTTGCTGTAGCACGCGAACGGCACCGCCCGCGCATCGGGCAGCACAGCGGGAGTGGGGGAAGAGGTCATGCTGTGGGGTCCTTTTTGATCGACGCGGCAACCCAGGCGCGCATGCGCTGCCAGCGCTCTTCCGGCGTCTCGCGGCGCTGCTCTTTCCAGTTCCATCCCTCTTCGTCGTTGAGATATTCGATCTCGCGGACCAATGGCTCGGCGACACCGAAAGCGTTTGCGATCGGGCCGGGATCATCTGGATCTAAGCTGCCAAGGTTGACGCCGCGTCGGACGCCAAGGCTGCCAATGGCACAGACATTGCCGTCACGCTCCAGGTCGCCCGTAATCAGGCGCTTTTCCGGCAGGGCATCAAGAGCGTCAGCCAAATCGCGCAGGAACGCCTGTCCGCGCTTGCCTCTGATCGAGCTGGCGACGACGCCGCGCCACCTGATGTGCGCCCAGTTGTCCTCTTGAGTGCCTTCGCCCTCGTGATATCCCGCACGGCTCACTTAGAACCCTCCTGCGTCGAAGGGTGGGCGGCGGCACGGGCAGCGTAGATGGCATCGTCTGCGCCATTCGGACCAGCCTTGATGATCCAAGGTCCGTAGACAGATGGCCCGTTTTCCGGAAACCACGATACCAGATCGACCAGCGCATCGTGCAACCGCTCCACCTCCCCCGCCATCGGTGCGGGGCTATGGGTGGCGAGGGCGGCGCGAGTGTCGCGCTCAACCATGTCGAGAGCCGCGTTGAAAGCAGCGCTCCACACCGGGTCCATCGTCGGCACAGAACGCTTCGCCAGCGAAGCACGCAAAGCCTTCCGCAGACCTTCCGCAACCGGGCGGGGGTCGGAGTGGGCGATGCGGTGGCGAAGGGCGGTGATGATCGTCGCCACCTCTTTGCGCTCGCCGACAAAGCCGTCTCCGTCGCAATGGCGGTGCATCATGTCGTATTCGACAAGGCGCATCACTTCGGTCAGGCGCTCGACGCTCACCGCCACCTCGTTGCTTGCGGCGGTCATCACAGCGAGATCCCGAACAGAGCGATCGAGACGATCAGCAGCGCGCGGACCGCGACGCGGAGCGCCGCCCGCGACGCGTGCCGCTCGCACCGGTCGCAACCGCAGTCGGCGGCATGCTCGAAAGGTCGATCATACGGGCACGCCGGCGGCGCATCGGCGAAGTTGGTCGGATAGTCCGGGTCGCGCAGCGCGCGAGCGATGAACGCGGCGATCATGCGCGCACCTTAAGGGCTGGCGCGGCGGCGGCTTCGACACCGCGGCGCTGGGGGTTGCGTGCGACGTGGGGCGTCGCCGAAGCAGCTGGGAAAACGGGACCGCGTAGCGCGGCGCGCATGCGTGGCAGCGCCGGCGCGATCGTCGCGACCATGGCGTAAAGGGAGAAGCCCCCTGCCCCGGCGAAGACGCAGGGGGACAGCACGCCGAGGGCGTGGGCGGCATGATCCATCAAGGTCATCGGCGATCTCGCAGATAGGGGTCGAATTCGGTTTGGCGGAAAGGTCGATGAGCCCAGCCGTCGGGCATCACCCATTGCAGCTGGCCGGCCGGGCTGATGATGCGGACCCGGCCGTCGACGCGGGCCTTGACCGGCACCAGCGGGCATTCGAATTCGAACACCTCAGGCAGCGTGCCGAGCCCGGTCCAGATCTCGCTTTGGTTCGCCTGGCGCTTCACCATCATCGACTTGGCGGTCGGGATATCGATGTTGAGGCGGATCATCGTCGCCTCCTGCTCCTCGGTGAACCGGGCGCCGCCCTCCCAGCCGAACTTGTTCTTCACCGCGCCGCGGATCGTGCCGAACCACGGGTCGCGCGGCTTGCTGGGAATCCAGAAGGCGGTCAGCGGCTGTCGAGCGATCGCCGGCTTGTTCGGATCAGCGAGCATCGCGGCTTGCCTCCAAATATGCGATCGCGTCGGCCCCTGCCTTGGCGCGCAGCCCGGCGCCGCGCGCGACGACGCGGGCGATCTTCGCCTCGGCCTCGGCCTCGGCATGCTCGCGCTCGGCAGCGGACCGGGCGATATCGATATGGCTCAGGACCACAGCCAAGGTCGGCAGCTGATCCTTGCGCGGCGTGCGCAGTCCGTTTGCCGTGGAGACGAGGAGCGCCAGCGCGCGGGGCGGCACGGCAAGCTTCTCGGCGCGCGTCCGGATGGTGTCGCGCAGGTCGGCCCGCTCCACTCGCATTTTGACGATGCGGCCGTATCCCTCGTTCTCGTCGAGATCGAGCAGCTGCTGGTCCATCTGCTCGAGGCGACGGACCGTATAGCGCAGGTCGTCGATCGCCTGGATCAGGTCGGGGTCGTTAATCGTGCCGACGGTCATCGCGACGCCTCCGCGGCGAACTGGGCTTCCCATTCACGGGCGCCCGGCCACTGCTGCCAGTATGCCGCAGCGAGCACCGTGGCGTCCTTCGTCGGCAGGCCGAGCTCGAACGTCCGCCACCCGATCGCGTGCTGCGTCGTGTGGCAGTGGTTGCAGAGCGGGATACAGTGCTTGTCGGAGACCTTCGTGCCAATGCCCTTGCCGCCTGCGTGGTCGACGTGGGCCGATACGATCCGGTTGCGCTCCTCGCCCGGCGCTTGGCCGCACTTCGCGCACGGCAGCTTGCGAAGCCAACGCTTGAACTCGTCCGCGCACTTCCATGCGGGGCGGCCGGCGCGGGGCGGCTTGCGGGTCTGGAACATCGACCGCGGAAGAGAGGCGGCACGCATCAGAACGGCACATCGTCATCGGCGGTGACAAACCGCTCGACACGCAGGGCCTCGAACGTCACGCGGGCGACCGGCGCCAAGACGAAGAAGGATCTTCCCGGATAGATCTTGGCAAGGCGCGATGCTTCGGCCTCAGCCGCCTCACGCGTCAGGTGGCGATACCGGGGCGGATCACGCTGCTCGCACCAGACGAGCCAGAATGGAATGACGCCTTCGACGTTCATGCCGCGCGCGCCCGCTTGGTGACGGTGCTGAGGCTTGAAAGGGCCGCGGTGAGGTCCGCGCCCTGCCCCTGCATCGACGCGCCGTGTGCGTGGGCATGGACGGTCCAGAGCTCGCGCCCGGCGACATGCTGCATCGAGATCGAACAGCTGCCGGACACGCCGGCCAGCGACCGGATGGCTTGCTGCGCGTCGGCGATCATGCGCGCACCTGCTGGCGCATTGCACGGCCGAACTCGCGGCGGCCGCGCACCGGCGTGCCGGAGTTGCGGCGCAGACCGCCCGCCATATCGATCAGGAAGCGCTCAGTCGCGCCATCTAATTCCGTGATGAGAGATGCGGCTTGTGCCACGGGGAGCCTCCATGCCGGTGCGTCCGGCTATGGGGAGCTATGTACGACCTTCGTATTAGCAGGTCAAACGATATTCGTACAACTGTGACAAAGTTTTCACATTGCTCAGTTCGCCTGCGTCCACCTCAAGGCCGCAAGCGTTCCTATCTTGATGTAGATTGCTCTTGCGATGTTGGAAAATTCGACTGAAGAACGAAACCAGAACTTACATGCGAAATTGCACGAGAGGAGCTACAATGGGTCGCGCGATAAGGCCCGCTGATGATGCGCAGCAGGATGCCGATTTCACCCGCGCTTTGATTGAGCGCCTTGACGACGTAAACCTTCGAAGAAGCCCTCAACATGGCTCTCACTCACGCGAAGATGAGGCCTTGATGCGAACTCGGAGAACGCTTGAATATCTAGCGCAAGCTCTTCTACCTGCTCGGGAATGCGGTCAGCATCCGCGTTCAGCCTGGCCGCGACGTATCGAACGACCAGCCTTGCGACTGGTAAGCTCAGCGGAGGAATCGCCTCATCTGCCTGACGCGGCGCTAGGTTGAACGCCTCCACCAGTTGGACCCCCTCGTCATAGGTAAGGCGCCGTGGCTTGCCCGTCTTTCCAGCAGGATTGTAAAGTTTGGTGGCATTCGGAGTGGCCACGCCGAGCACGTCAGCGATAGCAGCATGCGTGATGCCGCGTGCTTTAAGCTCGGACAGAATACGGTCAGCGCTCTCCATTCGGCCTAGGTAGCACCCTCGCGGGACAGGCGGCATAAATAAGGTCGCACTGCCACTTGCGCTTATTGTACGATAGTCGTATAGCCGATTCATGGCTACCGTTTCAGAGATGATTGAGGGCTTGGGTGGGGTGCGCCGAACTGGCGTTGTCTTGGGCTTGGCTCCCACCACCGTGCAGCACTGGAAGCAGCATAACCGAGCTCCGTCTTGGCGAATCGCGGCTCTTGAAGCCGCCTATCACGCAAGCTTTGAGCAACAAGCAAGCGGGGTGGCAGCATAATGGCCAGCTCAATGATCGGTCCGCTCAGCCTTATTGTCTGTACGGAAGGCGCGAACGCTTCGATCGCCTCCCTTGCGGCGGCAATCGAGCAGTCACCGGCGACCTTCGAGTGCCTGTTGAATGGCGAGCTTCGTGGCGTTGTATTGGGCGACGATACTGTCGGCCTGCTTCGCGTCGAATCCATCGAGGGCGCCGCAACCGGGGCATCGGTATTGCATGGTGTGCGGGTCCTTCCCGACCAGCGATACCTCGAACTTGTGGCCGCAGTCGTGGCGAACGGGGATGCGTACGTCTCCAGCGATATCCATGGCTGGCCTATCCTTTCGTCGGTGTGTTGCAGCACGACGATGGCGGAAGGGGCTGCGCTGTCAAGGCGCGGCCCTGGAAGCCGGTTGGCGGTATAGATGCGCAGCGCCATCACTTTCATCATCGTCATGGCGATCGGCGCGGCGCTCGCGCTGCTGCTCGACCGGCTCGGCCTCGGCTTCATTGCCGGTTTCGCGCTGGGCGTCGCATATCTCATGGCCGCATCGCTCGGCATCAACACATGGGGACGGTCGGCATGAAGACGCTGGCAATCGTTCTGGCCTGCTGGTCGCTGGTCGCGCTGGTCGCCGCGGTGATCTTCCTGGCTTTGTTCGGCCGCGGCGCGCGCGAGGAGCTCACGCGCGATCGCGATGCGGATGAACTTGGGCGCGAGGTGCAGGGTCTCGGTGTTCATGGCGGATCGTATGGCCACGGCGAGGGCGCAAGGTCATGACGAAGCGCGTGCTGATCACGAAAAGCTCTTCGAAGCAGGCGGCGGCGGATGCGCTGGCCGAGGCGAAGCGCCGCAACAAGTGGTCGAACGCCGACCTCGGCGACGCGATGGACTGCAGCGAGGGCAGTGTCCGCAACCGGCTCGACGACGAGGACGTCGCGAACCAAATGCTAGTGCACGAACTTCGCCGCATCACCCAGGCCGACGGTCCGGCGGTCGCGAACCGGATCTTCGCCGACACGAACTTCCGCCTGACCCAGATGGACGCCTGCGGTGCGCCGGTGAACGCGCTCGCCTGTGCGGCTGAGCATGCGCGCACTGCCAGCGACCTGATCCAGGCACTGTCCGACGGGCAGATCGACATCGACGAGGCCCGCCACCTGCTCCCGCAGATGGTGAGCTTATCGAACAGCCTCATGGGGCTGAAAGCACATCTTCGAGCAATCATCGACGGCACCGCGCCGAAGACCTGAGGACAACGTAACCGGCGGCCAACCCCGCCCAGGAGACCATCAATGACGAACACGGGCAGCGCGCCCGCGGGAAACCGCGTCGGCGCGATGGGAAACTTGCGTCCGGCGCCTCAGGCTCAGTTCCGGCTTCTGCCGGTGCCGTTGCCGCGCGCTCTTCCGATCTCGGCGGAGTGGAACGGCCTCATCGCGAAGTTCAACGCGTCGTGACCGCAGTCGTCCTCGCAGGCGACTGCCGCACCCTCATGGCTGACATGGAAGGCTGCTCGATCGACAGCATCGTAACGGATGCGCCGTACGAGCTCGGCTTCATGGGTCGCAGCTGGGACAGCACCGGCGTCGCCTATGACGTCGCGACGTGGCGCGCGGCGTGGCAGGTGCTCAAGCCCGGCGGATGGCTGGTCTGCTTCGGCGGCTCGCGCACCTATCACCGCATGGCCTGCGCGATCGAGGATGCCGGGTTCGAAATCCGCGATCAGATCATGTGGATCTACGGCAGCGGCTTTCCGAAGGGCGGCAATCGCGACGGCAAGGGGACCTGCCTGAAGCCGGCGCATGAGCCGATCGTCCTCGCCCGCAAGCCGCTGATCGGCAGCGTTGCCCGCAATGAGGCAGCGTTCGGCACCGGCGCGCTTAACATCGACGCGTGCCGGGTGCACGGCGATGATGCGCAGGGCGGCGCTTACACCGTCAAGCGGTTGAAGCCAGGCGCCACCCTTGAGAAGACCGGCGGCAATTGGCGGCCGGAAGAGGGCGGTGCGCTTTATCATGGCGAGATGAAGGCCGGGCGGTGGCCTGCCAACATCGTTCACGATGGCAGTGATGACGTGGTCGATGCTTTCCCCTCGGCTCCTGGCCAGCTGCGCGCCGTCGGGCCACAGCATGGGGCAAAGCCGTCGATCAACGTCTACGGCGATTTCGGCCCGCGCGAACAGTTCGAGCCGCGCGGCGACGCCGGCAGCGCTGCCCGCTTCTTCTATTGCGCCAAGGCGTCGAAGGCCGACCGCGACGAGGGACTCGATCAGTTCGAGCCGCAGGCGTTCGTCCAGTTCCAGACCGGCAACGGCGAGAGCGGCGCGGCCAGCAGTCTGAGCGAAGGTCGCGACACTCAATATCGCAACACGCATCCGACGGTGAAGCCGACGGCTCTGATGCGCTGGCTGGTCCGCTTGGTGACGCCGATCGGCGGCACCGTGCTCGACCCTTTCACCGGTTCGGGCTCGACCGGGAAGGCCGCCGTGCTCGAAGGTCGCAACTTCGTCGGGTGCGAATTGACGGCGGATTACCTGCCGATCGCCCGCGCGCGCATCGCCACCGCGGAGGCTGCGGTTGCCGAAGAGGCCGCGCGCCCCGCCACACAACCCGACCTGTTCACGACGGAGGCCGCGTAATGGCTGACATAATCGACGAAGCGCAGACGCTCACCGATACGCTGAGCGAGCGGACGATCGCCGCGGCGCGCGCGGCGGCGCAGCAGCCTGACCCGGTGCTGGGCAACTGCGAGGCCTGCCTTGACGAGGAGGTCATGGTGCGCGGCTGCGGCGGCATCCTGCGCTGCACGCCCTGCCGGTCGAAGTGGGAGAAGCGGAAGTGAGCCGCCACACCTTCCGCGCGCAGCTGGGCGCCGCGCTCGATCCGCAGTTCGGCGACACGATGCGCGACAGCGCGGCGCGGTCCAGCTGCGAGGCCCTGCTGCGATCGCAGCTGCGCGCCGGCGAACACCTCCTCACTCTGCCAGTCGCCCGCGGTCTCGCCGAGGCCATCGGCATGCCGGCGGCGCACGTTCGCCCGGCCAACACCCTCACCACCACCGAAGGAGCATCACGATGACCGAGGAACGACAGGACGGCATGGGCGGCGGCCAAGTTGCCGCGGACGAACTCCGCCTCCTCGTCGAGCGCGTCGAGCGTCTCGAAGAAGAGAAGAAGGGCATCGCCGACGACATCAAGGACGTCTTCGCCGAGGCGAAGGGCCGGGGCTACGACGGCACGGCCATCCGCGAAATCCTGAAGATCCGCCGCAAGAAGAAAGAGGAGTACCAGGAGGAGCAGTCGATCCTCGAAGTCTACATGCAAGCGCTGGGGATGATCTGATGACGTCCTCCGCCAGCATTGCATTCGAGACGCGCCAGCTTTCTCGCGCGCTGCGGGATTTGCGCGGCGCGGTCATGCGCCGTTCGTCGATTCCGGTACTCGGCTGCGTGCTGGTGGAGGTCGGCGCCGACGGCGTTGCCACCCTGAGCGCCACCGACATGGACGTGATGGCGCAACGCCGCGTCCAGCTGGTGTCTGCATCCGGCCCGGTGCGGTTCGCTATCGATGCTCACCGTCTTGCCGACGTGGTCAACACCTTCGACGGCGGCAGCCAGTGCGCGATCGAGGTCAGCCCCGGCGCCGCCGTCGTCAGGTCTGGGCGCTCACGTCTGCGCTTCTCGACCATGCTGCCAGATTCCTTCCCGGTTTTGCAGCAGCGCCAAGTTGCCGCATCGTTCGAGATACCGGCCTCGTCGCTGTTGGACGCGGCTAGCAAGGTCCGCCACGCGATCGGCGACCACCCGGTTCGCTACTATCTCAACGGCTATTTCGCCCACGTTCGTGAAGGCCGACTTCGGCTCGTCTGCTGTGACGGCGACCGCTTGGCCCGCCATATCGCCGCCCTGCCTGAGGGCGCGGCTGAAATGCCCGACAGCATCATTGCGAAATCGGCAGTCGATCTCGTCCGCCAAGCCGCCGAGAGCCATGAAGGGTTGCTCGGCATGGCGTTCGGCGATGACAAGATCACCTTCACGGCGGGGGAATTCACCCTCGTTTCAAAGGTCGTCGAGGGTACGTACCCGCAATACGACCAGATCATCCCCGCGGCGGCGCCCGTCTCCGCGACCGTTGATCGCGACGATCTCGTCGCCGCCCTTTCTCGCATGGCGATTGCCACGGACGGCAAGACGCGGGTGATCCGCATCACCGTCGACGGAGAGTGGATGACAATCGCCGGCCAGTCCGCCGATCACGGCGACGCCGAGGAGCAGCTGCAGCTTACCGCCGCCCACACCGGCGAGGCGCTGACGATCAACTTCAACCTGAAGTTTCTCCGGGACGCGCTGGGCGCCCTGGATGTCGACGACGTCACGATCGGCATGACGAACCCCAGCACTGCCGCCGTCATCTCCAGCCCCTCCGCCCCGGAGCTCGCGCTGGTTGTCGGCTCAACCCGTAGCTGAAGGACTGAGCATGCCCGACTTCCCACAGCATACCCGCGACCTCGCCAAGGCGATCGCAATCGGCGACCTCAAGGGCGCGGCGTCTGCCCTCGACATGATGGGTCGCGACGAAGAGCGCTGCTCGAGCGAGATGATCGCACGAGGCCGTGCTGACGCCTGCCGGATCAACGGGCGCCCCGCGCTCCCGCAGATGGCGGAAGCCGCCTGATGCGCTGGCCGCTGCCCGCACACTGGCACGCTGCCCTGTGTCGGCAGCGGCTTGCCCGTGAGATCGACGCCAGCCTCGCCGCCCGCTCGAAAGGGCGACGGCCGGCGGCATCGGAATCGAAGCGCTTTGAGCATGCCCGACCCAAGGTCGAGCAGTTGCGCACCCTCATCGCCGAGCAGGTGAACTCGCAATGATCCGCTATCTCGACGTCTGCTCGGGCTACAGCGCCTTCACGCTCGCGTCGACGGGCCTCGGCTTTCAGTGCGTTGGCTATTCCGAAATCGAGGCGTTCCCGCGCGCCATCCTTGAACAGCGCCACGGTGCGGCGGCGGTCGAATGGGATCACCGCCACCGCGCCGGCGCGAACAGCACGCCGCTTTTCGGCGACTTCACCCAGATCGAGGCTCACCATGTTGGACCTGTTGACCTCCTTGCCGGAGGTACCCCCTGCCAAGCGTTCAGCGTCGCCGGAAAGCGCCTCGGACTGGACGACCCGCGCGGCAACCTCACCCTTGAATTCTTGGCGCTGGCTCGACGCGTTCGCGCGCCCTGGCTGGTATGGGAGAATGTCCCCGGCTTCCTGTCGCACGACGGAGGACGAACGATGGGAACCTTCCTCCGGCTCCTGGGGCAACTCGGGTATGGGTGGGCCTACCGAGTGCTGGACGCTCAATATATCCGAGTGGACGGGTTCGAGGGGGCCGTGCCCCAGCGGCGGCGACGTCTGTTCGTTGCCGCACATCTTGGAGACAGCGCCGGTCCCGCAGCGGTACTTTTTGAGCGCGAAAGCCTGCGCGGGCATCCTGCGCCGCGCCGCGAAGCGGGGCAAGGCATTGCCGGCGCTGTTGCACCGAGCCTTGTCAGCAGTGGGCGCGGAGTTGGCCGCACCGGCGAAACGCGCGGCCAAGACCCTGTCGTAGCGGTGGCATTCGGCGGCAACGACACTCGGGGACCTATCGACGTAGCCACGGCCAGGAACGCGCATGGTGGACCGCACGGCAGGCTGGATTTTGAAAGTGAAACCTTTGTCGCCCAATCCGTCGCGGCAACACTCACCCGGGGAGCTGAAAGTAAAGGTAAGGGCGGCTATGCGGGCCGGCGGCAGGAAGACGATGTCAACCTGGTGGCGCTGCCAGTGTGTCTCCACGCCGACGCAATAGGGCGCAGCGGCAACGCTGTTACACCGTCCGCCGACGCCTCCGGCAACGTCCGCCTCCGCGACCCCGGCATGGGTGTCAGCGAAGGGGCGGCATTCGGACTTACCACCGGGCAGCCTCACGCTGTAGCTTTCAGCGTTCGCGGTCGCGATGGCGAGCCGCAGGCGGAGGTTGCCCCGGATGGCCTCGCCCCATCTCTTCGAGCGGTCGGCGGCGGCTCGTCGCACGCCTTCGTCGCGGATCAGTGGGCAGTGCGCCGCCTGACCCCGACCGAGTGCGAGCGCCTCATGGGCGTGCCGGACGGTTTCACCGCGATCACCTACCGGGGCAAGCCGGCGGCAGACGGGCCGCGCTACAAGGCGCTCGGCAACAGCCAGGCCGTCAACTGCATGCGCTGGATCGCGCACGGGGTCGCCGACGTCATGGCGGCGCAGGCTGGCGCGGAGGCGCGCGCAGCGTGAGTGTCCGGATTATGACGGCCGTCTGGACCGTGAACCTCCCCGATAGCGAGAAGATCGTCCTGCTGGCGCTGGCTGACTGCGCGAACGACGAAGGCCTGTGCTGGCCGTCGATGGCAACGCTTGCCGCCAAGTGCAGCAAGAGCGACCGCACGGTGCAGGCCGCGATCAAGTCGCTGGTCTCGTCGGGTCACATGAGCCGCAGCGAGGTGCCTGGGAAGGGCTGCCGTTACATTATCCATCCCACCCCCGAAGCCGCTTCACCCCCGAAGCCTCTGCGGGGCGAAATGGCTTCACCCCCGAAGGGAACGACGCAGACCCCCGAAGCCGCTTCGGACAAACCATCAAGAACCATCACCTCTCCGGAGGCTTCGCCTCCTCCGAGACGCGCGCCGCGAGCCGAGCCGGCGGTGAGACCGCATCGCTTGCCCGACGACTGGAAGCAGGAGCGCTTCGGCGACGACACCGTCGCTCGGGAGATCGTCGACCGCCGCGGCAAGGAATGGGCCCGGGCCGCGCTGGAGAGCTTCCGCAACTGGGCAGCCAACGCCGACGACCGCGTCGGGCGAAAGCGGGACTGGCAGCGAGCATGGGCAAATTGGGTAATCGAGCAGGACAACCGACATGGGCAACGATCAGGGCAGCGTGTGGCAGGAAACGACCGGGGCGGTTCGGCGGGCAATGGTCGAGGGACCACGGTCGCAGCTGCAGACCGGTTCCTCGCGCGGCGCGGTCTCGCCTGAGCTTGAGCCTGCCGACCCCGTCGAGTTCGTCACGATCCTGACGCCGTGCCTCCAGCTGGTCGCCCCGGTCGGCATGAACGAGGACGATCGGGATATCTGGTTCGAGGCTGCGCAGTTGGCGTTGATCGACGTGCCGGCGGACCTGCTGCGCCGCGGTGCCCAGTATGCGCTGCTGCACGCCGATCATCCGTCGAAGATCGTCCCGGCGATCATGCGTGAGATCGGCGACAGCCTGCGCGCGCGTCGCAACGTTGGCGCGGCGGAGGCGGCGATTTGGCAGGGCGCGGACAATCGCCCCGCCGCCCTGCCCGCGCCTGGCGGCGAGCGCGCCACCAAGGACGAGCTCGACAGCATCTGTCGCCAATACGGCGTCGGTCGATACGCTAAGGCGACCGCCGGCAGTCCGCATCGCCCAACTCCGGTTGCTCCGACCGCCGACCCGTCGCGCCCGAGCAAGGCGCCGTCGCCGGAGGATTACAAGCGTCTGTTCGGGATCGATCCGGCGGAGGAGCAGCGCAAGGGCGAGGCCATGCGATCACAGGCAGAGGCGGCATGACGTGGCGTGGCACGATGGCCGCACCTTTTACGCCTGCGACTGCGGCGCGCGCGACGAGCGGACCGGCGATGCACCGCCGACCCTGCCCTGCTGGAACTGCAAGGGCGGCATCATGGCGCAGTGGGTGCCACCGGCGGTCGCCGCGGTGCGCGCAAAGGGAGGCTCGGTATAATGGATAAGGTTGGCTTCTGGATTTTGGGGATATGCTTTTCCCCTTTCTGGGTCGGTGCCCTTGGCTTCCTCTTTTCCGAGGGGCGCAAGCGGCTTGTCAGGCCCCAGCCTATCGTGTCGCTTGTACGAGACCTGCTCGGCGTTGATTCCGGGTGGTTGGTCGGCCCCACCACGATCCGGCACCATACCGGCGTGCTGATCAGCCTCCGTTATAACAGCCAAGTGCAGGCGATTGAGGTGGAGGGCGCTAGGCTCCCCCTCCGGCCAGCGGATATCTATCAAGTCGAGCGCGCGGTCGTCCGGCTGCGGAAGCGGCGGCAGGCGATCACCGATGCCGAGGCGGCCGCTGTATTGAAGAAGCGCGCACAGGAATTTGCGCAGCAGGTCGAACGCTTCGCCGACAGCAGGCGCACCGGCGCATAGCCGCCGAGCAACCAACATTCGAAATCTATAAGGCGAGCGGGGTTCAGGAAGATGGCACGGGCAAAGGGCAGGAGCAGGAAGGCGCGGCTTGCCGTCAGCAGGTCGAAGGCGGCGCGGATCGTGGACGCCACGCCCGAGCGGCTGGCCAAGAGCGATCACAGCGAGTTCATCAACCCGGCCGAGATCGATAGCAGTGAGCAGACGATCGCGCGCGTGCGGCGCTTTCGGGATAGCTGGATCGACCGGCTCTACCGGCGCGGCATGCTGACCTATGCGCAGTGGTACGCCTGCGGCTGGTATCAGCGGATCCACGCCCAGGCGTTCGCCGCACCGCGCGTGGTGGCAGACTACGGTCGCGGCTGCGGTGGGCTCGGCGATCAGAGCTATGGCATCGCACAGTCGGAGGCGATGGCCGCGGCGCGTCGTCAGTATCGTGAGGCGCGTGATCGCCTGCCCGTGCAGATGGTGCAGCTGGTGGAGGCCGTGGTCCTGCACGATGACGTGCCAGCATTCAGCTACGGCCAGCAGCGCGCGCGCTTCGTGGCGCGCATTGCCGCCTCGGTTCAGCCCCTCGCCGAATGGTTGCACGCGCCGGGTGCTGATGCCGCTTGACGCATGCTCTCTTTCGGAGTAGCCAATCACTAAGTGGTAGAGCCGCGCCCGCAAGGGTCCGCGGCTCTCGTCGTTTTCAGGCTCGGAGGCGGTCATGTGACGAAGCGCCTTCGAGGCCGCGCCGGGGTTGAGCAGCGTAAGCGTCGCCTCGCCTCCGAACCCATCTGCCGGTATTGCATCGATCGCGGCATCATCGAGCCGTCAACCGTGCCCGACCACATCATCCCGCTCGCACAAGGCGGGCTCGACATCGACACGAACATCCGCTGCCTCTGCGACCGGTGCCACAAAGCGGTGACCGCCGAGCAGTTCGGGCAGCAGCGGCGTGCCGGCCTCGCGGCTTGCGATGCCCACGGCATGCCGACCGACCCCGCCCACCCGTGGGCAGTTGCGACTACCTCGCAGCCGCAGCGGGATCGGTCCGGATCGGCCTAGCCCGGTCAGAAACGGACCCGAGAAGGTCCGGCGCGGGCCGATCAGCACCCGGGGGTGGGCCAAAAGTCCAGAGCCGACCCAAGGGACACCGGCGCCCCCCGCATTTTTATTGCTAATACAGGAAATGCTCCATGGCCCGTCGCCAGCGCATCGACAGCGCGGCGGGAGCGGTGGCGACGATGGCCGCGGCCGCGCGCGACCTCTCGCCGCCGGCGCACATCAAGATCCGTAAGGGCGATCTCCCGTTCTGGGATGTCGTCATTGCCGAGAAGCCGAAGTCCGAATGGACCGACAGCGATCTCGTCGTCGCCGCCAACTTGGCGCGCGCAATGGCAGATGCGGAGCGGGTCGCCGGCTACTCGGTGGTCGGCGGCGGCAACATCAATCGCAAGGCTCTGCTCGAAACGGTGGAGATCAGCGACAAGCTGGCGCGCCGTATCGTCACGCTACGCCGCGCGCTGGGCCTCGACAACCGGGCGAAGAACGGCGAGCAGCGGGACGTCGAGCGGCGCCGGGCGCACGCCGAGGAGATCGAGGGCGGGCACAACCCGATGTCGGGCGATGAGGACAGCCTCCTGGCGAGGCCTGTCGGCAGCGCGTGACACGCGGCGAGCGCGTCATCGCGTTCATTCATCGCTACTGCTTGGTTCCCGAGGGCAAGCTGGTCGGCAAGCCGTTGCGGCTGGAGGCGTTCCAGCAGCGATTCATTCTGGAGGTCTACGACAACCCCGCAGGCACGACGGAGGGCATCCTCTCCATCGCGCGCAAGAATGGCAAGTCCGGCCTGATCGCCGCCATCCTCCTCGCGCACATCGCGGGTCCGGAGGCGCGGCTCAATAGCCAGATCGTCAGCGGCGCGCGCTCTCGCGAGCAAGCGGCGCTCGTCTTCAATCTCGCGGCCAAGATGGTCGCAATGTCGCCGGATCTGTCGAAGCTCATCCGTATCGTCCCGTCGGGCAAGCGCCTGATCGGGCTGGCGCGGAACGTCGAATACAAAGCGCTGGCCGCGGAGGGTTCGACCTCGCACGGTCTGTCGCCGGTACTGGCGATCCTCGACGAGCTCGGCCAGGTCCGTGGCGATCACGACGACTTCGTCGAGGCGATCGAGACGGCCAGCGGCGCATATGACGACGCGCTGCGGCTGATCATCTCTACCCAGGCGCCGACCGACGCCGACATGCTGTCGGTGAAGATTGACGACGCGCGGCGGTCGAACGATCCGAAGATCGTCTGCCACGTCTATGAAGCGCCGGCCGACTGCAACGTGCTAAACCCGGAAGCGCATCGCGCCGCCAATCCAGCGCTCGGGACATTCCGTTCGGAGGTCGAACTGCTCGCCGCGGCGGAGAAGGCCAGCCGCATGCCGTCGGCGGAGAATGGCTTCCGCAACCTGTATCTCAACCAGCGGGTCAATCGGTTCTCGCCCTTCATCGCCCCCGGCGTCTGGCTTGCTTGCAACGGCGATGTCGATGAGGAGGCGTTCCGACAGGGAGAGGTGTTCGGCGGGCTCGACCTCGCGGAAACGACCGACCTCTGCGCCTTCGTGCTTATCGCGTTCTGGCAGGGAAAGTGGCACGTCAAGGCGTGGTTCTGGAAGCCTGGGCAGACGGTCGCCGATCACGCAAAGCGCGATCGCGTGCCGTACGAGCGCTGGGTCAAGGAAGGGCTGATCGAAACGACGCCCGGCGTCGCGGTCGATTACGAGTTCGTCGCGACGAAGATCGGCGAGGTCACCGACGGCATGAACGTCGGCCGCATCGGGTTCGACCGGTATCGGTTCAAGACGCTTGAGGCGCAGATGAGCAAGTTGGGCATCACCCTGCCCTTCGAGCCGTTCGGCCAAGGGCACGTCAGCATGGCGCCGGCGATGGACACGACCGAGATCGCGTTCCTCAACGGTCAGGTCGCCCACGGCGGCAACCCGGTGATGACGATGTGTGCCGCTAACGCGGTCGTTGAGAAGAACGCCGCAGGCGATCGGAAGCTGAACAAGGCGAAGTCGACCGGCAGGATCGACGGGATGGTGGCGCTGGTCATGGCGATGGGCGTCGCTGCTGCTCAAGCGGCGGAGGGACCCTCCGTCTACGAAGACCGCGGCTTGCTGTCGTTCTGAAGGAGGTCGGATGAAGCTGTTCGGCCTCACGATCACGCGCGAGCCTGATGACATGCACCTGCCGCGCATCGCTGCGCTGGGGGCGACGCCTTATTCTTGGGACCTCAGCGACCCTCGAACCGCGGACTATCTGCGTGGCGGGCGTATGACGGCGTCCGGCAAGACGGTCACCGAGAAGTCGGCGCTGAGCAACTCAACCTTCTTCCGTGCTGTGAACCTGATCAGCGGTGCGATTGGCATGCTGCCAGTCAACCTGCTGAAGAAAACGGACGCGGGGGCGGAAAAGGCGGATGGCCACCCGGTGCAGCGCCTGCTGCGCACCCGGCCGAACGACTGGCAAACGCCGCTTCAGTTCAAGGCGTATATGCAGGGTCGCGCCCTGCTGCATGGCAACGCCTACGCCTTCAAGGTTCGGTCAGGTGCGCGGGTCATCTCCCTTGTGCCCCTTGACCCGCGGCGGGTCGCGGTGAAGCTCGATTCGGACTGGCGCCGCGAATATTGCTGGACGAAGCCAGACGGCAAGCAGGTGACGCTCACCCAAGATGACGTCTTGCATCTGACGGCGCCATTCTCGTCGGATGGCATCACCGGCGATGCCCTCCTCAACGTGGCGGCGGAAGCTCTTGGCCTCGCTGAAACGGCTGACGAGGCGGCCGCCCGGCTGCTGCGCAACGGCGCTTACGTCGGCGGCGTGTTGAAGCATCCAAAGCAGCTTTCGCGCGAGGCAATCCTCAACCTGCGGCAGCAGTTCGAGGATCGCTATGCCGGCGCAGAAAATGCCGGAAAGTGGCTGGTCGCCGAAGAGGGTATGGAGCCCTCCCCGTTCGGCATGAACGGGCAGCAGGCGCAGGGACTCGAACAGCGTCAGCATCAGGCGGAAGAGGTGTCCCGCTTTACTGGCGTGCCCCGCCCCCTGCTTATGTTCGACGAGACCAGCTGGGGTACCGGCATCGAGGTGCTCGGCATCTTTCTGGTGACCTACTGCCTCCAGCCTTGGTTCACGGCATGGGAAGAGGCGATCGAGCGGTCGCTGCTAACCGAAGCTGAGCAGGCCACGCACGACGTAAAATTCAATGCCGGCGCTCTGCTTCGCGGCTCGCTGAAGGATCAGGCGGAGATCTTGGCGAAGATGATCGGCGGACCGGGCGCTGCCGGCTGGGGCGTTCCCAACGAGGCCCGCGAGATGATGGACATGAACCACCAGCCTTGGGGCGACTCCCCGGCCTGGATGACCCCCGAGGTGGACAATGCGTCGCAGCCCTAACCTTCGTGTGTTCGCCAAACAGCGCCCGGCCGCGCTGCCCATGCCGGGCTCGCGCGACGTTTCCGCCCTCGCGAAGCCGAACGTCCTTGATCGCTGGAACGACGATGGCGCCGGTGTCCGAGCCGTCGCGGCCGGCGACAACGTCATCACCATGTTCGGCGCGATCGGGGAGGACTATTGGTCCGATAAACCCATCACCGCGAAAAACGTCGCCGCTCAGTTGCGCGCGATCGGCGACCGCCCCGTCGAGTTGCAGATCAACTCACCTGGTGGCGACATGTTCGAGGGCATCGCCATCTATAACGTGCTGCGCGAGCACCCGCAGGACATCACCGTCAAGGTGATGGGCATGGCAGCGAGCGCCGCCTCCATCATCGCCATGGCCGGCAATACGATCGAGATCGGCGCGGCATCGTTCATCATGGTGCATAATTGCTGGGTGGTCGCCATCGGCAACCGGCACGACATGGCCGAAACGGCGACCTTCCTCGAGCCGTTCGACCAGGCCATGGCCGACTTGTACGCGCAACGCACGGGCAGCGATGTCGCCGACATCCAGAAGTGGATGGACGCGGAGACGTTCATGTCGGGCAGCATGGCGATCGAGCGCGGCTTCGCTGACACGATGCTTGCGGCTGATCAGGTGACGGTCGACGAAGAGGCGCAAGCCTCCGACCGTCATGTCAACGAGCTGCGCGCGATGGAACTGACGCTCGTCGCCGGCGGCCACACGCGCACCGAGGCGCGCGCGCGCATCAACAAGATCAAGGGCACGCCAGGCGCTGCCCTCGAACCCGCTACCACGCCGGGCGCTGGTGGCATCGCAACCGACGATCTCGTCGGCCTTCTCGCCGCATTCCACTGAGAGGTATATAATGAAGACCCCTGCGATGCTCGCCCTTGCCGCGAGCAGCGCGCTGGCCATGCCGCGCGCCATTGCCGCCTCGCCGATCCGAATGGACGGCGCCGATCCCAGGGCGCTGATCGAAGAGATTGGCCGCCAAGTTACCGCCATGCGCGCCAAGCAGGACGCCTTGGCGGCCAAGGTCGATCCGCTCGACACCGCCCAGATCGCGGCGATGAACGAGTCGATCAGCACCATGCAGTCGTCGCTCGACAGTTTCGCCACGCAGATTGCGGCGGCCAAGCTCGGGCAGGGCAACGGTCCGGCACAGCCCGAAAACCCGGAATATTCGGCGGCGTTCAACGCACATATCCGCAAGAACGAGGTAAGCGCCGCCATGTCGGTCGGCTCGAACCCGGACGGCGGTTACACCGCGCCCGTCGAATGGGATCGCACGATCCAGGGTCGCCTGAAGCTGATTTCGCCGATGCGCCAGTACGCCACCGTCGAGACGGTCGGCACCGCTGGCTTCGTGAAACTGTTCAACGATCGTGCGGTCGGCTCCGGCTGGGTCGGTGAGACGGCTAGCCGCCCCGCCACCAGCACGCCGCAGCTGTCGCCGCTCACCTTCGGAAACGGCGAGATCTACGCCTTCCCGTTCGTGACGCAGCAGCTGCTCGACGACAGCCAGATCGACATCGAAACCTGGCTCGCCGGCGAGGTCTCGACCGAATTCGATCGTCAGGAGGCAATCGCCTTCCTTTCCGGCAACGGCACCAACAAGCCGCAGGGCCTGCTCAACTATCTGACCGGCGGCACCGCCGCGGCCGTCCACCCCTGGGGCGACATCAAGGTCGCCAACAGCGGCACGGCGGCGGCGATCGACAAGCCCGACGCGATCGTCAAGCTCGTCTACTCACTGCCGACCGCGTACCAAGGCAATGCCCGGTTCTTCGCCAACCTCAACACGCACGGCGCGTTGCGGCTGATGAAGGATGGCCAGGGCAACTACCTCTGGCAGCCCAGCTATCAGGCAGGCGAGCCGGCGACGCTGATGGGCCGTCCGCTCGTCGAGATGCCCGATCTGCCGGACGTCGCCGCGGGCTCGTTCTCGCTGCTCTATGGCGACATGGCCGAGACCTATCTGATCATGGATCGGATCGGTGTCCGGGTCATCCGCGACGCGCTGACCAACAAGCCGTTCATCGGCTTCTACACCACCAAGCGTGTCGGCGGCGGGGTCAAGAATCCCGATGCCATGAAGGCGCTCAAGACCAGCGCCTAACCTCCGCCGGGCCGGCAACGTCGGCCCGGTTCTTCGAAGCCGCGGTGAGCCACGGTTTCGGCGAACCCAGGAGAACGTCATGACCACCAAGACCGAAAAGCAGCCGGTCCACGCGACCACGCAGGCCGATCTCGACACCTCGGGCGCAGCCAATCTGGCGCCGGCGACCGAGTTCGACGCCGCAGGCGTGCCGCAGCAGATCGTGCCGGACGTCGATCCCGAGCATCCGGCCGTCGATAACGACCCGCGCGCCAACACGACCAAGCAGCAGAACCAGATCGACTTCAACGATCCAAACCTGTCGGGCGCCGAGGCGGTCGCGCAGAACCTGAAGGCCGGCGAGTAAGGTCGTGCGGGTCTTCGTCGTCACCCCTCCCACACCTGTCGTCACCCTCGAAGAGGCGAAGCGTCATCTGCGGGTAGAGGGTGAGGACGAGGACGGCCTGATCCAAGCCTATGTCGATGCCGCCACTGGGCATATCGACGGACCCGACGGGTGGCTCGGCCGCGCACTCGGCCCGCAGATGCTTGAGGCGCGGTTCGGCGCCGGCTGCGGCAGCACGGTGCGCCTGCCCTATCCGCCCTTCATCGAACTGGTGAGCGTCTCCTATCTCGACTCCGATGGGATCGAGCAGATGGCGGACCTCGCGGACCTTGAAGCGTTCGGTTCTGATCTCGCGCCGGCCCGCGGCAATTGGCCTTGGTCGGCGGGCACGCTGCGCCGCGAAGGTGTCCGCGTCCGCTACCGCGCCGGCTATACCGTCGTCCCCGGCCCCATCCGCGCCGCCATCCTGCTGATGGCCGGCGACCTCTACCGGAATCGCGAGACCGTCGCCGCCACGGCGATGACCGCGGTCCCCATGTCGACCACCGTCGAGAACCTGCTCGCCCCCTTCCGGGTCTATATCTGATGGACGCGGGTTCGCTCGACCGGCGCATCAAGCTGCTGCGCGCCGGCACGGTCACCAACGAATACGGGGACGCCGTCGACGGCTTCGCCGATCTGGCCACCGTATGGGCATCGGTGAAGCCGGCGCCCGGCAAGGAGAGACTCTCAAGCGCCGAGGTCGCCGCGTCGGCACCGACGGTCTTCACGATCCGCTATAGCAGCGCGGTTGCCGACCTCTCGCCGCGCGATCGCATCGAATATCCTGTCGGCTCCGACCGCACCTTCGACATCAAGAGCGTCGTCGAGATTGGGAGGCGCGACGGCATTGAGATCGCCGCGATCGGTAGCGCCAACCCGTGACGGTCCGGATCAAGGTCGAATGGATGCTTGCGAGATAACATAGTTTGGGGCAGACCTTGACAACGAAGGAGCTGTCAATGCCCAACCCTCACGGTCGCCCTAGAACACCTCTCAAGACCCGGTTCGACGCAAAATTCGTGATCGATCCTATATCTGGCTGCTGGGAGTGGAAAGGGAGCAAAACCCCGAAGGGGTACGGACTAATTGGCGAGGGCGGTGGCGCTGGCAAAGTGAGGCCTGCCCACCGTGTCTCATACGAACTGTATATCGGACCTATTCCCGAAGGCATGGTTTTAGATCACGTCGTGTGTAACAACAGGGGATGTGTAAATCCGCATCATTTGAAACCGGTGACAAATCGGATCAATATCTTGCGAGGGACCGCGCCCACGGCGGTTAACAATGCCAAAGAAAGCTGCATCAAAGGACATGCCTTTTCAGGCAGCAACCTGTTCATCCAATGGAATGGCGGTCGGGGCTGCGCAACCTGCCGAACCGAATATCAAAGAGAGTATCAGCGCAAACGCCGCGCCGCACTGAGGGCTGGCCGTAATGAGAAGCACGATCCGCGTTGATGGTCTGAAGGAGCTCGACAAGGCTCTCGGCGAACTGGCAAAAGCCGCGGCAAAGGCCACGCTGCGCCGCATCGCCGTTAAGGCGCTGCAGCCGTTTGATCAGGCATGGCGGGCGAACGCCCCTCACCTGACCGGGCAACTGGATGAGAGCGGCGGTGTCGGCACGAAGCTGACGCGGCGCCAAGCCAGCCTGAACCGCAAGCGCGAGGACAAGTCGTTCGTTGAGGTGTTCGCGGGGCCGGACAATCCCGCGGCGGTGCCGCAGGAGTTCGGTACCGTCACCCAGCGCGCACAGCCGTTCGTGCGCCCCGCCTGGGACGCCACGAAAGACGGCGCGCTTGAGACCGTGAAGACTGGGCTCGGCGACGAGATCCAGAAGACGGCGCAGCGCATCGCCCGGAAGGCGGCGCGGCGCGCAGCAGGGGGCTGACGCATGAGCATGAGCGCCGACCTCCGCGACCGGCTGAATGCTGCCGGCGTGGCGGGCGGTGCGGTTTACAGGGATGAGCGGCCGCAGGGCTCGCCTCTCCCGGCGATTATACTGTTCGTCCCCAGCGACCCGCGGCCCAGCACGCACGACGGCCGGCAGAAGCTCCGCGAAACGCGGGTGCAGCTGGATTGCCAAGCGGCGAGCCGCGGCGCGGCAGACGACATTGCCGAGGCGGCGATCACTGCGGCTGAGACGGCGGGCATCTTCGGCGGGACGCGCTTCTCGCGTTCCTTCGTCGATAGCCAGCGCACCTATTCCGAACGCTCCGATGCGGGCGTCACCACCTTCGTCAATTCGCTCGACCTGTTGGTCTGGCACGAACCGGCCGCATAGGAGGGCCTTCAATGTCTGACGCACAATTGGGCTACGGCTCGAAGTTCCTGATGGCCGCGCTGGCGAACTCGACCACGCTGACGAAGCTGGCCGAGGTCACCAGTGTGTCGCTGCCGAACGAGCAGGTCGCCGAGGTCGAGGTCACCCATTACGAAAGCCCCGGCCGCACCCGCGAATATATCGCGGGCCTCAACGACGCCGGCGAGATCACGATGGGTATGAATTGGATTGCCGGGTCGGCGACCGACAAGCTGATCGCCGCGGCGAAGGCCGACGGCAAGGTTCGCACGATGCGCGTGGTGGTGCCGGATGCGACGGCCAACGGGCAGATGTTCACCTTCCCGGGCTTCGTACGCGGTTACGAACGCGATGCGCCGATCGACGACAAAATGACCGCGCAGGTCACCATTCGAATCGCCGGCGCCGTGACCCAGGCGAACGGCGCCAGCGATCCGACGGTGATCGGCTCGTAATGGCCACTCCGGCGGGAAGAGTCGCCTTCGAGGCGAACGGCAAATCCGAAACCCTGCAGTTCACGACCAACCGGCTGTGCCTGCTCGAGGACCAAACGCGGCTGACAACTCTGGAGGTCGCCACTGAACTCGCGCTGGGTAAGACGCAGCCGCTCGGCGTCAGCAAGAAAACGCTGCGCGCACTATTCTGGGCGGGCTGCGGCGACGGCAATATGACGCAGGCCGAGGCCGGCGATCTTGTCGATACAATCGGCCACGGTCTCGCGGTCTCGCTGGCGATCGAGGCGTTCGACGCAGCCTTTCCGGAAGCGGTCGAAGACCAGGGGGATGGCAAGACCGTCGGCAACCCTCGGTAGGCGGCGGCTGGCTGGCAGCGCATGAGGAGTGGTGCGCCTTGGGGCTGCCTTCCGATTTGTTCTGGCAGCAGACGCCGCGGGTGAACCTTTCGGCCTTGAAGGGTGCCTCTCGCTATGAGCGGCGAGCCCTTGAGCGATCAGCGCTTCAGGCGCAGTGGATCGGCAGCTTCGCGCAATGCCACCCCAAGCATTACCCCGACATCGGAAAGATGATCGGGCGACCGTCGTCCGCAGGGCGGCCCCGCATGGCGGGTCAAGACATCGGCGCAGCAATGCGCGCTTGGGCGCGGAGGAGTAGCTAATGCCATCTTCCGTGATCGGCGCGCTTCGCGTTTCGCTGGGCTTGGACAGCGCGCAGTTCGAGTCCGGCGCCGCGAAGGCGGAGAAGCGCGCTGGCCAGTTGGGTGATCGGCTGAGCAGCGCGCTAAAAGCACCGATCAGCACGGCCACGGTCCTGAAGGGGACGATCGCGGGCCTCGCGGGCGCCATCGCCCTTGACCAGCTGGCGGGGGCGACGCAGCGCGCACTCGACTATGCTGATGCGATTGCCGACCTGTCGGACCGGACGGGCGCCAGCACTAAGATCATTCAGGAATTCCGATACGCAGCGCAGCTGTCCGGATCGAGCGTCGAGGCGGCGGACGGCGCGCTGGAAAAATTCGCCCGCACGCAGGGACTCGCTCAGGCCGGCGGTGACGCACAGGTAAAGCTGTTCCGGGAACTCGGCGTCACCTCGACCGACTTCGACACCGCGCTTCGGCAGACGATGGACGGCCTCGCCAAACTTCCCACCGTTCAGCAGCGCAATGCCGTCGCGCTCCAGCTGTTCGGTAAGCAAGCGGCATCGCTCACCAGCCTACTCGGCCAAGGCAGCGCCGGCTTCTCCGAACTGGCCAACCGCGCAAACGAACTCGGGGTCGTGCTACGCGACGACGTCATCCGGAACGCAGGCAGCGCCAACGATCAACTCGACACGATGAAGATGATCGTGAACGCACAGTTTGCGAACGTCGTGGCTCAGAATGCCTCGTCGCTCACGGCAATGGCGCAGGGTATCACCGACGTCACCTCGGCAATTATCAAGTTCCTGGCGAGCAACCCGCAGACGGCCCTTGCCATTATGGGTGGTCTCGCCGGATCGCGCGGCGGGCCGATCGGCGCGGCGCTCGGCGCGGCCGGCGGGTTCATCGCAGGCGATAAGCTCGCTCAGGTGTCCGACGACAACAACAATGATCTCGCGTTCCGGCGCAAGCAATTCCGCGCGGCCATCGCGAACCGCCGCGCGGCGCAAGCGGCTAGGTCGTCAGGGGGGCTGTTCTCCATCCGCCAAGCCCAGGGCCAAGGCTCCGCGCAGAACGGCACGGCGGCAGAGGTGGTTCGTCAAGGCAAGCTTTATCTGGCTGCGATCCGTGCGAAGCAGAGCGCTCCGAAGGCCTCGGGCGGCAAGGTGCCGCTGGTCGGCGATGCCGAAGCCAAGGCTGCCTCATCTAAGGCGGCAGCTGATGCCAAGCGGCTCGCGTCGGAGCAAAAAAGGGAGGCCGCTCACGCCCTAGAGGTGCAGCGCCGCTTCGAGCATGAACTCGCTCAGTCGCGTAACGACGAACTCGAATCCCAGCTGGACCTGACGACCGATCAGACCGAGCGCGTGAACATCCAGCAGCAGCTGCTTGCGAACGATCGCGATGCAGCGCTGGAACAGATCGCCACGAACAAGGACTTGAGCGCGGCTCAGAAGAAGCAGCTGTCCGACAGCGCCGAGATCGTATTCGCCAACAAGAACCGCCTCCTGCACATTCAGGATCAGGAGGAGCTCGCCCGGCAGGAGCTCGATAAGGCAGAGGCGCAAGGGCGGGACGCTCAGGATATCCTGCAAGCCCAGGCCGACCTCGCCCGCACGGCGAAGGAGCGCGGCGCGATTGAGCAGCAGATCCTCGACGTCCAATTCGCGCTGCTGAAGCAGGCGAAGCAGGTCGAGATAGATAATGCGGTGCGACGGGGAGATCAGGACTCCGCCAACCTTGCGCGGGGGCAGCTATCCAACCTCGGCACGCTGCAAGGTTTGGCGAAGGCCAAGGTCGCTCGCCAGAACCAGGGGCCCCTCGCCTCCTACCTTGACAGCATCCCGCGCACAGCGGACGAGATGAACGAGGCGCTGGAGAAGGTGCAGGCCGATGGGCTGGAATCGCTGATCGACGGCATTTCGAAGACGAAGGGCAGCTTCAAGGATCTGGCCAGCGTGGTCAGCAGCGTCGCAGACGACATCATCTCCTCCCTGCTCAAGATCGGATTGCAAAAGGGCGTTGCGGCGCTGTTCGGTAGCATCCTCGGCGGTGGAAATGGTGTCGGGGCGTATGCCAGCCCGTTCGCAAGCACCGGCTCGTCGTTCGTGCCCGATAGCAGCGGGCTCAACCTGTCCGGCTATCGGGCCGCTGGCGGGCCAGTCATCGGCGGCAAGAACTATGTGGTCGGCGAACGCGGTCCCGAACTGTTCACGGCGCCGCACAGCGGGACGATCATCGCGAACGACAATATCGGTTCCGGTGGGGCGATGAAGTTCGAGCAGAACATTAACTTCAGCGGCGGGGTCGATCTCGCCACCCGCGAGGAGGTCACCCGCATGGCCGGCTTGACCAAGCAGCAGACGCTGAAGGCGATCAGCGAGGCTAACCGGCGCCGATGACCGAGTTCGCCTGGCCCGCCGGGCTCGCGCCCTATCGCGTGAGCTTCTACCTCCAGCCGCACACCGGCGGCGCAGAGAGCCCGCTCACGCGCGTCCGGAAGGTCTACGAACTATCGGCGCCGCGCTGGATCTCGCGTCTTACCTTCCGCGGTGGCTATGACGGTGCGCCGCGGCTTTACGACGCTGGCGGCTTCGGTCCCGTGCTCGACTCGCTCGTCGCCGACATGCGTGGCGGGGCGGTGCTGACCCGCTTCCACGACTTCCGCCGCCCAGCGCCGGTGCATCCGGTCAGCGTCGTGAGCCGGCTGACGACCCGCGCCGCGGCGAAGGGAGCGACGAGCATCATCGTCGACGGCTTCGCACCGTACAGCGTCGCGCTGAGCCTGGGGGACTATGTCGGCGGCGATGGGCGCCCGCACCTCACCTCGAGGCTGCTGACCTTGGCTGCCGGCGGCAAGATTACCGGGTTGGGCAGCATCATGGCTGATGCAACCGGCGCCGCGATAATCGGCTTCAATCCGCCGCTGTCCGTGGCGATCCCGGCCGGCGCGCCACTGGCTTGGCCGGTGACGGGGCTGTTCGAGATGACCAGCGAGGACGCGGGCCAGAATGAGACCGACGTCGGCGAGCTCACCGAATACGCGATCGACTTCGTGGAGCACCTGCTGTGAGCCGCGACCTTCCCTCTTCCCTGGCCGCAGCTGTCGCTGACCGCGTCGTCCGCCCGTTCCTCGCCGTCCATATCGACTTCCCCGATCCCGTCTTCGCATGGACTGGGACCGGCACCATCCTGTTTCAAGGCAACGAGTGGACCGGCATCCACAGCATCGGCGCAATCGATACGATCGGAGAAGGCACCGACGGATCGGCGACCGGCGTCAAGGCAACCCTCTACGAAGTGCCGTCGAACTTCCGGGACGATATTCGCGATCAGGCCGTCCGCGGCTGCGCCTTCGAGTTCTACGTGGGCGCGCTCGACGAGACGTTCCAGCAGGTCGTTGGGTTCAAGCTGATCTGGAGGGGCCGGCTCGGCGGCTTCGAGGTCGTCGACGCAGGCGAGACGATCACCGTCACCGCCAGCGGCGAGAGTCGGCAGATCGATCAGCGCCGCCCAACGATCAAGCGCTTCACGAACGAGTGGCAGCAGCGCCGCTACCCAGGCGACCGGTTCTTCGAATACGTGCCGCGCATGGCCGAGATACCAATCGTCTGGGCCAAGGCGGCCCAGGGTGTCTGATCCCGATTGGTCGGAGCACTGCGGGGATCGCTGGCGCTTGGCGGTGTTGGCGGCGGACGGATTCGACATCTGCGACGTCGTCGGCCCGTCGCCGCGCCGACCGCGGGATTGGGTCGCAATGATGCGCCGGCTTGGCGTTCGGAATCTTTCGGGCGTGGTGAGCGCCGTTCATGGCCAGCCGATCGACCCGCGCCTCGCGCGCCGCGGCGATCTCGTCCGGTCCGGCTGGGCGCTCGGCATCTGCCGTGGGGAGGTGGCGGAGTTCTTCAACGCCGCCCGTCCGATGGTCGAGGTCGATGAAGCTTGGCCGTTACAGGCAAGACTGTAAGCTTCGACGGAAGGCGTCGTTGAGCTTGAAGGCGCGTCGCACCTCGAAAGTGCGTTGAGCACCACCGTCCAAGATCGTCACGGTGACGGCCGGGTTCGGATTGCCCCACATCATCGTGACGCGACCTTCGCCGCGAACAGTGTTCGGCGCGCCGAGCTTCGTAAGAGCCGAAGCAGAGCATTCCTCTAGAGCCAAAGCGCTCTTCTGAGTCGTGCCGGCGATCACCGGGGGCTTCGCCCTCATGTCTTCGGCGGTTGCGCACCCCGCGAGGGCGGCGGCGGCGAGAATCGTCGGCAGAATTTTCATGTGACCTCCGTGCGAAAGTACGTTGGCCGGAGATTGTTTGATGGGCAAGGTGCTCCGGGTAGTGGCAACCATCGCGATTGCGGTGGGCATCGCCGTACTCGCAGCGCCAACCGGTGGTCTGTCGCTGGCGCTGGCTGGCGCCCTCTCAGTCTCGGCAACGGTCGCCTCCGCGGTGATTGCGACTGGCCTGTCGCTTATCGCTGGCCTGGCGATGCAGGCGATCGCCGGCAAGCCAAGCACCGCGGGAAGCACCTCGTCGCCGCAAACATTCCGCCAGTCGATCACTAACGCTCGCATCCTCTACGGGCGGCGCCGCGCCGGCGGGGTCATCGTCTTCTTCCACCCCCGAACCGTCGGGAAGAAGTTCTATCGCTATTTCGTCGTCGCGATCACCGGCCACCGCTGCAAGGGCATCGTCCAGTTCATGCTCAACGACGAGGTCGTCAGCGTAGACGGATCAGGCAAGGTGACCTCGGGGCCATACGCCAACGCGGCATGGCTATGGTTTGAGCGGGGTGACGAGAACGCCGCGGCCAACTCGACGTTCACCAGCGAGTGCGCGCCGAAGTGGACCACAGCCCACCGGGGGCGCGGCGTCTCGAAGCTCTATGCGAAGTTCGAGATGACCGACGCGGTCGTCGGCGCAGGCTTCCCGAACATGACCGTCATCATCGACGGCAAGGACGACATTCGCGATCCGCGCACCGGCGCCCTGGGGTTCACCCGCAACGCCATCGCAGTGTTCTATGATTGGATGCGCATGCCGCGCGAGGAAGGCGGCTTCGGGGCCTATGCCGATGAGATGCCGGATGACGCATGGCTGTCGGCGCAGGCAAACGTCTGCGATGAGCAGGTCCCTCTGCGCGCTGGCGGCAGCGAAGAGCGTTACGCGTTCGACAGCCTGATCGAAGTCGGCAGCGCGCCGGCCGACATCCGGCAGACCTTCGTCACCTGCTGTGCCGGGACCTATACCTATTCCGGCGGTCGCCACCTCATGCGCCCAGGCTATTGGGTGCCGGTAACGGCCACCCTCGACGAAGACGACCTTGCCGGCCCGATCTCTGTGCCGCTGCTCGCCGACGAGGGCGAGATCGCAACCGAAGTCTCGGGCACGTTCATCGATCCATCGACTCTGTATCAGCCGCAGCCGGTGCCAACCCGATCGATCAGCAGCATCGACATCCGCCAAGCCGATTACGATCTGCCTCACGTCACCAGCCATCCCCGCGGCCAGCGCATCCTCGAGATCATGCTCCGGCGCGCGAACGGCGAGCTTCGCGTCAACTGGCCCATGAACGTGGTCGGTATCGGCGTCGGCGCTATGGATACGGTTCAGCTGGCGACGGCGCGATATGGCCTGTCGAACTATTCGTTTTCGGTCGACAGCTGGGGCCTCTCGCAGGACTTCGGCGTCGCATTGTCGATGAAGCAGGAGGACCCCGAGTTCTACGACTGGTCCGTCGGCATGGAGCTTCTGCCCGGCGAGGTGCCCCAGATCGATCGCGCGACGCCCATCCTTGACGTCTCCGCGTTGCAGCTGGCTATCGCTGGATCGTTCCCGATCGGCCTTACCATTATGGCGGCGGCAGACGGTACGATCACAATCGGCGATCATGTCCGACGCTATAACGACGGCCACGCCGACGTGAACGTCGCCGGCAAAACGATCACCAGCGGCCTCGCTGCCGGCGACTTCCGCGCGATCGGTTATGACGATCCCGATCGCTTGGGTGGTGCGGTCACCTACGTGCTCGACGCCGACGACATCAATGCGCGGGCGTCGCCTGATCATCCCGGACGCCATTATATCGGCTATGCGATCATCCCGACCGCCGGCTCTCCGCCGTCGAGCGGAGGTGGCGCGACGCCGCCAGGCGGGCGCTGCCCGACGACCGACACGCCGATCCTTATGGCGGACATGACCGAGAAGCCAGCGGGCGAGATCATCGTCGGCGATCGCGTCTGGACGCGGCACGAAGAGACATTGCGCTGGGGATTCTACCCCGTCGAGGCAGTCGAGATCGCCGACAGCGACGACGTCTGGAAGGCTACGATCGACGGCAAGGTGCTGCGGGCGACGGGCGATCACCGCGTCTACGTCGGCGAGTGGACGATGATGCGGGACCTGCCCGGCGCGTCTCGCGCCGCCGGCACGCTGCAGATCGTCAAGATCACCGTCACCGGCGCCCATACCTACGTCTCGAATGGCATCCTCAGCCACAACATCAAATCAAGCGACCCCAACGAAGCGCTTTGACGCGCTCAGCCCGCTTGGCCGGAGAACTCCATGTCCTATGCCGCCCAGGTCGACATCGCTGCCGACCGCTATACCCCGTGCGTCCGTACCGTCGTCTTCCGCGGCATGGACCTGACGGGCGTAGCGCTGCGCATGCAATGGCGTCTGGCGGGTGACACGCCGGGCGCGCCTCTGGTCGACCTGCAGAATGTCACCAATGCTCAGGCGCAGGGCCTGAAGCTGGTGTCGGTCGAGGTGGTCGACAGCCTTCCGATCAGCACCGTGCAGATGCGGGTCAACGAGACGACAATAGAGAGCCTCCCCTACGCGGGCGAGCTCGGCAGCGCGACGGCCTTGGTATATGACCTGCAGGGCACGCTCGGCGGCGACAAGCGTGTGTTGATGGCCGGGACGGTTACGATCGGTGCAGGAGTGACCGGCGCCGACGATGCCCCTCTAAACCGGCCGTTCGGCTCTGCCCGCAGCGCGATCGGGCCCGGCGGCATGCGAAACGGCGTCACGCTCACCTTTGGCGAGACGATCATCGAGGTCAGCGTCGATGCCGCGGATCTTGTTGCCCCGCTTCGTGCCGACGCGCTCGCCGCGCGGGACGACGCGGCCGCCAGCAAAGTGGCGGCCGCGGCCAGCCTAGCGAAGGCGCAGCTTGCCGAGAGCGGCGCGGTTGCGGCGATGGGAACGCTCTACCCGACCACTGCCGCAGGCCTTGCGGCGACCGCGGCAAACGGCTTCTTCGCTGTCGTCGGCGACGGCACGTCGACCTACGCCATCCTCTATCAGAAGGTGAGTGGCGCTGCCGTCGAACGCGCCCGGTATAACAGCAAGGCGGCATATGAAGGCCCGAATGGCGGTAGCCTGATCGGTTACCGGTTTGCCGGAGCCGACAGCGATGTAGGCTCCGCGCTAAGCAACCTGCCCTCTCTGCTTGATGCTTTTGCCAAGACCACCCAGGCGCAGATTCGCGCCGGGACTTGGACAAGCGATCTATCAACCGGGATCCGCAACGCGATCGAGACCGGTTACAACTTCGCTGTGCCGCAAGGCGTGTTTCCGTTCAAAGCCGACATGCTGGAATGCCGCACAGCCGGCCAGGTCATTCAAGGCGCCGGCGGCATCCTGAAGAAGATGGCCGCTTTCGACGGCAAGGGAATGCTGGTGACTGCCCCCGGGGTCAGCCTACAGAACCTGATCCTTGACGGATCCGACCCCAATCCAACGCAGGGCGGCAATACCAACGATTTGTTGCATGTGCTGCTTTCATCGCAGGGCCGCGTCAGCATCCAAGGGGTGCAGCTTCGTGGCGCCTCGGGAAACTGCCTGACGGTTGCTCAGGGCGCTGTCGACATCGATGGCCTATCAGCGATCGGCAGCCGTGATAACTGCATGCTGGTCGTGACTTCCGGCAACCGCGGACGGAACATCTATCTCGCCAACAGCTACGCTCAGAACCTGCTTTACATCACGGCATCCGCTGGCGGTACGGACAATGGGAAGGTCATAAACGATAACTATTTCTCCGATCTGTACGGTGAGAACAGCGGCGATACCGGAGCAGAGATCGGGTACGGCGCGGACGATACAACGATTGAACGGTTCGTCTTCCGCAACTGTCATTCGCCTGGCATCCTCGTCCGCGACGCGCGGCGTTGGAACGTGCGCAATGGTGTGGTCTATGCGAAAACCTATGGCGATCAGATTGCCGCTTACGACCTGATGGCGGTGACCCCGCTATGGAAGGGGCCGGCATTCCTTACCGAAGGCGAGTTCAGCGGCGTGCGCCTGCTGGGGCGCGTCAAGCGCGCTGCGCTATCTCTGAGCCAGTCTGGAGTCCGGGGTACCTATACTTCCACCGCTTTCCCGAATGCTGCCCCTGCTGCTGACGGCAGCGATCTGTCGGGCAACGGTCTTCTGATCGCAAATACCGCCACCGACATTCACATTCGCGGCTCCGTCGATGGCTATGCCTATGGTCAGAATTGGAATTTCGACGGCACCCTGCAGGAATACCAGAGGGTTGATGTGCAACTGCTGTCGACCCGCTGCAATCGCACCATGTCGCTCTTCAACACGCGGCCTCGCAGGTGCGTATGTATCGCTCTGCCAGGGTCAGGCTATCGCCAGCAGGGGGCCATTCTTACATCGCTGAACGCGACCCCGACGATCGCTGATCAGACGATCTCGCTGCGTTATTCGGATCACTCGCTGCCGGACATCAGTAGCTTCCCGGCCGCAGTATATAATCCCTTCGACGACGCGAGCCAGGTGCCTGCATTCCTGACGGATAACAGCAAGCACATCGCCCTTGCCGGCCCCGACAATTCGGAGACGGTGATCAGCGCGCAAGCTGTGGCAGATGGTTTCTACAGCATCACTGAACTCGGAACGGGGCTCTCAGCGCAATATGCCGTGTCCCGCATGGATTTCGCCAATTCCGCGGCAGGCCTGACTAAGCAATTGGTCGGCAATGCCCAGTTCGTGGACACAGCTGGTACGATCGGGCTTCGGCTTACGATCGAAGGGTACGCTTTCAAGCTTCAGCGCAAAGGCGGGGCGGGGCCCGCCAGAATGTATACCATCACCGGGCCGGGAGTTGCCTAATGTTCGCAATTCGTAACGCCGAGGGGCTGTATTGGGATGGCGGCATGTTCCGTCCGTCGATCGAACGCGCACGCCTGTTCACCACACCGGCTCAGGCCAGGAGTCACGCTAAGGACGACCTGCCGCGTGAAGCTTTCGATCCTGAAAAGCACAGCATCAACAATTTGCCGGGGCGGATGCCCTTCGAGGTCGAGGAGACGGCATCGTGAGCAACAGCAGCTTCGCGGCCCAAGCGGTCGCGAAAGGGCCGATGACGATCGCACCACCTTCGTTCGACGGGCATGGATGGCTCGTCGTTCTCAATCTCGCCGGGTTCACCGCGGGGTTCGTCATCTCGCTGATGCTCGCGCTCAAGATGATGCGCGACATCTGGCTCAACCGTGCGGAGGACAAGCTCCACCACCCGGTGACCGTATGGCGGGCATTCGGGGGCGCAGTCAGCCTCGCCATGACTATCCGCTTCGGGCCGGCCGCCATGGTGCTGTGGGGCTGGGACCCGCAGCAGGCGCACGCGACAGGCTGGCTGCTTACCTTTCAGCGCTTCACCGACCCCGTCGCCTTCACCTTGGGCCTGCTCGCGCTTGGTCTGTTCGAAATCTCCGGCCGCACGATGGCCGAGCACCTGAAAAAGGAACCGCTGCCGACGCGGCTTTGGGCATCCCGGCATCAGCTAAAGCGGCCGGCCTGCATCTTCCTTCTCAGCCTGATCGCGGCGATCGGCGTGGTGTCCACCCGATGATGTGGCGTTCGATCGCGACGGTCGGCGCCGTTCTCCCCGCGGCCGCGGCCGCCCTCGCAAAGGACAAGGCTGCTACCGTGACCGAGTCCACCCCCGTCATCTGGCACTTCGTGGGCTACGCGTTCGAGGCGGGCAGCATGATCGCAGGCCTGTGCGCCTGCCTCGCTGTCCGGTTCTATGTCAGCCAAGAGGCTCGCAAAGATCACCGCTGGAACGTCGACCTTCCGGTCTCAGTGCTCACCCTGCTCTTCACCGCGGGCATGATCATTCGGCTGCGGCCTGAGCCGTTCTGGGCGCTCGTCTACGGGACCGGCCTTGGGTCGGCTGGCGTGCTGATCATCAGCGCGTGCCTCGCCTGGGTGAAGCGCGGCAGCGACCTGTTCCAGCCGCCCCAGCCGCCGGCCAGCAAGCCCGACGCCTGAAACCGGCTGCGCGACGCTGCGCCGCCACCTTTGGAGATTGCCATGTCAGATACCAAGCCGCCCCGGCCGGGCGCGGCACCGCAGTCGCGCGTCACCGCCAAGGGCGGCGCCCTCGTCGGAATCATCGGCGTCGCCGCGGCCGCCATCCTCTCGCCGTTCGTCTCGGGCTGGGAAGATGGACCCAAGGGGCCGGCGCTCGTCCCTTATCGCGACATCGTCGGGGTCTGGACGCAGTGCAGCGGCGAGACGCTCAACGTCACCGCGCGGACGCCGGCGGAAACGCCGGAGGGCTGCGCGATCAAGCTCGACAATCGCCTCGCCGGCTTCGCGCAGAACGTCGTGAAATGCACGCCATCCCTCCGCGGCAAGGACGAAGAATGGGCCGCGGCCACCAGCCTCGCCTACAACATCGGCGTCGGCGCCTACTGCAAGTCGAGCGTCGATCGCTTCTTCGATGCCGGCAAGCCGCTTCAGGCATGCGACGCCTTCCTCCTCTGGGACAAGGCCGGCGGCAAGCGCGTGCAGGGCCTCGCCAATCGCCGCGCCGCGGAGCGCGCGCTCTGCCTCAAGGGCGCCCGCGCCTGACCCATCCCCCGACATTCACGCAAGGAGCGATTCCATGAAGCTGGTACCCAAGTTCATCAAGAAGCTGTTCGGCTCGTCGGCCGTGCGGGAGATCGTCGACGTCGTCATCACCGAGGCGCACGAAGCCGTCGCCCTGCTCATGACGCTGCCGATCGCCAAGGCCGTCAAGGACGACATCCTGACAATCGCCAACGACAGCCTGTCGGGTCAGCAGAAGTTCGACGTCGTCCTCGGCCGCACGCTGCCGGCGCTGATCGGCCTTCTCAAGGACAAAGGCCTCACGGTCGCCGTCGGCGAGATCGAGGACATCGCGCGCGCCTTCGTGCAGGCGGTCTATAACGAGACCGCATCGACCCGCGCCGGCAGCATCGCGCGGAAGATCCTCGCGCTGTTCGGCATCCAGTGAGCGGCACCGGCCGGGTCGTCCACGTCGACGCCGGCGCCGTACCCAACACCAACCAGGCAGCGCGGCGCGTGCTGGTCGATCGACCGAACGGCGAGCGCCTGCTGTTCTATGTCCCGGTCGGCAACGATCCGCCCGAGGGAGCAGCGATCAGCTGGGGACCGCGACATGCGTGGTGGCTCAACCAGCGCGTCGACAAGCTCAGCCACGAGATCGACCCCAACGCGCCGCTGCGCTGATCCCTCTTCCTCCTGAGCATGAAAGGCTCACATCATGGCGAACCGTCTCTACTCGCTCTACAAGCAGTCCCTCCTCGGGGCTGGCGTCAACCTGGTCACCGGCACCGTGAAGGTGCAGCTGGTCGACACCGGTGCCTATACATTTTCCGATTCCCACCAGTTCCTCTCGTCGATCCCTGCCGCCGCCCGCATCGGCAACCCGGTCACGCTCACCAGCAAGACGGTGGCCAGCGGCGTGTTCGACGCGGCGGACAGCGTCTTCACGTCCGTCCCGGCCGGCACCGGCACCGCGGCAAACGTCGAGGCGCTGGCGATCTACCGCGATACCGGCGACGCCACGACCTCCGACCTCATCGCCTACATCGACGCTGCGACCGGCCTGCCGTTCACGCCGGACGGCGGCAACCAGAACGTCACCTGGCCGTCCGCCGGCATCTTCAACCTCTGATCGGAGGGCCGCGCCTTGGGCACGACCACGCAGAACACCGCCGCGGTCGCGCGGGGGTATCCCTACAAGGCGCGGCTCTGGGTTCGCCCTGACGCCGACGGCGAGACGCAGCCCTTTCCGGAGGGCTGCACGCTGCTCGCCGATATCGCGCTGTTCGTCGGCGGGCCGGCGGTGGCGACGCTGAGCACCGAAGACGGGACGATCACCCGGATCGACGACGACACCGTCGAGGTCAGCATCCCCGGCGCCGCCACCGCGCTGCTGACCAACACGACCGCGCAGCTGGATCTCGTCCGCACCGATCCGTCGCCGGATGAATGGCTGGGGCTGCGGGTGCAGCTGCCGGTCGAGCAGCCAATCACCGCAGCGAGGCCGCGTTCATGATCAGCAAGATCACCATCGAGCGGCTGCGCCGGCGCGCGCTGATCACCAGCGCCGGGCTATCGGTGGTTCTGCTTGAGGCGGGATATCCGGCGCCCCCGGTGACGGGCGGAGTGCGCCCCACGCTCATCGTGTCGACGGCGCGTGTGGGCGCACCGGCGGTGTCCGCCTCATCATCGGGCGGCGTCAGCCCCGCGCTGATCGCGTCGACGGCGTTCGTTGGTACTCCGGCGCTCGCCAACGCGACCGGCGCGTCAGGCGTGTCACCGGGTCGCATAGAAAGCGCGGCCGGCGTCGGCGCTCCCGTCATTGCCGCCGCGATCGCCGGCGCGGTGGCGCCGCCCCTCATCGCCGCGGTGTCTTTCGTCGGAACCCCGGCGGTAACCAGCGGGTCGGCGCGACCGGTCGTCGCCCCGACCGCCATCGCCTCCGGATCAGCTGTTGGCGCCCCGACCGTCACGGCCGCTCCGGTGACCGCAATCGCTCCATCCGCGATCGCCAGCACATCGGCCGTCGGCGCGCCAGCGAGGTCGTCGGCGCAGGCTGGAGCGATTGGCCCGGCGCTTATCCCAAGCGGCGCCGCTGTTGGGAATCCAACCGTAGCGAAGCCTGGTCAGGGCAGCATCGCGCCAAGCCTGATCGCTTCGACCTCGGCGGTTGGCTCGCCTACCATCACGGGCACTTCGGTGAGCAGCACGACCTACGCCAACTCCGACCAGGCGCGCGCGAACGACGCCGCATACTCGAGCCAGTTCCGCTCGATGGAAACGCAACTGAACAGCAAGGGGGCCTGATATGGCTGCTATCGATTTCGGCTCTGGCGCCGGCACCGCCACCGGCGACACGGTCGCGCAGGCGTTCGCGAAGATCCAAGCGCGCCTCGACGCGGTGCCCAATTCTCAGCCCGACCCCACGATCGGCAACGCGGTCATCGTCGGCATCGGCGACAGCATCATGCGAGGCCTCAGCGGGGACGGTCATATCGCCTTGTCGCAGCTGGGGTTCACGCCAACGGTCAGCGTCAACAATCGCGGTCAGGACAACCTCACGGTAGCGCAGGCGCTGGCCGATGTGCAGGCAAATAGCGGCTGGGGCGTCGCATCGGGCAGCTGGGTGTCGGATCGCCCGTGCATCGTGGTGTTCCAGCGCGGGACGAACGACATCGGCGCGCAGGCGCGCACTGCGGACGCGACCTACGCCGACCTCTCGCAAGTCGTGTTGCTGTACAAGAACCAAGGCTTCTACGTCGGCGCCGAGACCGTGCTGCCGCGCTACAGTGCCTGGAGCAGCGCGCAGGAGGCAGAGCGGATCAAGTACAACAATCTGATCCGCGCCAATGCCTTCGGGGCCGACTTCATCATCGACAGCGCCAGCGATCCCGTCATTGGCGACAGCGGCGATCTGGCCGGCAAGGCCTTCTCGACTAGCTATCCGATGCCTGCGACCACGTATTTCGCCGATGGCACTCACCTCAGAGGGCCCGGCCAGGACCGCAAGGCGATCATCTACCGCAAGGCCCTACCGCAGTGGCTGGTGATGGCGCCGCGTGCGAAGAACCAGTTCTCGTCCGGCACCCCTGCCGCAGCGTTCACCGCGCAGCCGACGGTATCGCCGTCGAGCGGGACCGCGAGCAGCACGACCTTCAATGCCACGCCCGGCACGGTCAGTAACGGCTCGATCACGTCGCGCAGCTGGAAGCTCAACGGAACCGAGATCAGCACAAGTACGTCTGCGGCGCCCGCGGCTTCCGGTACTCTGACCTATCAGGAGTTCGCCACTGGTTCGGGCGGCAACGCCTCGTCCAGCGTCATCTCTATGACGGTCGCAGCCGCGGCGGCCACCGATACTACCCCGCCGGTCATCACCTCGGCCAATGCTATCAGTCAGGCCGAGAATTCGGCACTTAGCCTTCCGCTGACCGCGAACGAGACGGTGACGTGGTCGAAGACGGGCGGTGCCGATGCGGCCAAGTTCACGCTGTCCGGTTCGACGCTATCGCTTCCGACGCAGGACTTTGAGACGGCGGCCGATGCCGACGCCAACAACACGTACATCGTCACGATCCGCGCGACGGACACCGCTGGCAACTTCACCGACCAGACGATCACCGTCACGATCACCGACGTCAACGAAAATGCCGCGACCGGTCCTACGGCCACGTCGCGCACGACAGCGATGGCTTACGACGCCGGCAAGTTCGGCGCGGGCGGTCGTTCGGCAGGGGCAGTGCTTATTCCGACCAGCGCCGTCCCGGCCACCCCGTCATACCCCATCACGTTCGAGATCTGGGCCAAGACCACCCAGACGACCGAGGGTTGGCTTATGCTGACCGACCGGGCGGCGGGGAACAACAACACCTGGGGCCTTCTCATCGAAAGCTCGGGCAAAATGCGGCTGACAGCCAGCAACATGTTCGATCAGAGCAAGCAGGTCACCACCACTTTTGTCGGTCGCGACGGCGCGTGGCACCATTATCGCGTCCGGCTCTACTCGACGTCGATCGAGTTGGACGTCGACGGCGTGCTGACCGCCCAGCTTGCCATCGCGCCCGTCACCGGTGCGCAGATGGTGCTCGGCGAAATCTACCAGAATGCGTACGCCAATACGAGTTGGAACGGCAGCTTCGACGAGTTCGCCGCATTCTCGGGCGCTCGCACCGGCGCTGCGCCGACGGCGGCCTATACCGGTAGCGAGCCGAACTTGCTGGCGCTTTACCACTTCGACGGCAGTCTCGCCTCGGGCAAATAATTGGCCCGGCGATGGTGCCAATTATTGAGCAAGCGCCTGGCGGGCGGCGACGGCGAGCTCGCGGAATGCAGCTTGCCACGTCGCGCCCGCCTCGCTCCAAGGGATCGGCCCTTCAAGGTTCGCGATACGGCTATCCCATAGCTTCTCGGCGAGGTGCTCGTTGACGGCGTCAATGTCGTTGCTGGTGCATAGGCGGCAGCGGGGCATGGCGAATCGCTTGCGTTGTTGTTCCTGTTACGTTCCATAGCCGAATGCAGCGGCAGCAGCGAATCACGGTCGAGCTATCGGTGCAGATCCTGCGCGCCGCGATGGCGTCTGGTGATCGGATCGACCCGGCCGCGGCGCCGATCCGCCTCGCGCTGCGCTGCCTCTGTCCGCACTGCCCAGAGCGCTGGCCGCTGGTTCAGTTCTGGGAGGGCGGCCAAGGCACACACGATATCGGCCGATCGCAATCGATGACGGCTTCGTTCAACGGGATCATCCGCCAGCTGCGGCGATCGGGCGCCTGGACGGACGAGGCGCTTTAGAACCCCGGCCGGCAGCTGAACCCAGCCGGCGTCAACTGCCATCGCCCCATGTGCAGGCGGATCAGACCCTTCGACGAAAGCGTCTCTCGCAGTGCGGGCGACAGGTCGACGCGCATCGCCCACCCTTCCCCGTCGTGCTCCGCCTCGGCGATCGCTGCTCGCTCGCCATTGCCCAGCCGGTGAGTCGCTTCATCTTCGGTCATAGGGTGGAGCGTGCGCAGTCGCCGGTGATTCGCGCAAGCCGCGGTTACACCGGCGACGGCTACCCCTCGTCGGAATTCTCAGCCGGTTTGTTTTTTGAGGCAGCTGATCTCGTTGCTTCGGACTTTCGATAGTTGGTAAGCGCGATCACCACGCTAACAATAATCCCCAGTCCAAGAGCAGAGCCGGCCTTGGCTTCGCCAACGCTCACCATGTATGCCACGATCCCGAGCATCATCATTAGCGCGATGAGCGTTGCGCCCAGCCCAGCCAAGTTGAGCACGAATTCATGCGTGCCCGTTTTTTGTGTCATTTTGTGCCGGAAGCGCCGCTCGTCGGCGGCGCCATCGGCTATCTCCCGCGCCAGGCCCGGCACAACGGCCTCATATTGCCGCAAGAGTTCCGCCGGAGGCAACGGCCCCTGGTGAAACATAACCTGCTCAATAACCTCTTGGCGCTCAACCGGGCGCAACGGCTCGAGGATGGCCTCGACGCGCTCAATTGTTTGTTCGGTCTTATCCGGTGTCAGATCACTGGGTTTCGACGCCCCCTCATCCGCTTCTGCGTTGATCGGGGGCGTCACACCGGCCTTAGCGGGCTCATCACCCAACGAGACGTTCCGCCTTGCTGGCCATCGATCGGCGAAGATCCCCGCCAACTGCTCGCCAGTCAGAGGCAAGCGAGCCGGCTTCGATCTTGCTTCTCGTCTTCTCCATGCTGGGGCCGGAGACAATGCGTGAGGCCCCGTCGAGAATGAATTTGCCGGTGTGGCTGGACCGGAATTTCATGTTCTCACCATCCTAAGCGCGACCATATGATCGCTAGTGCTACCTGCTGCTAACGTACGGTCCTGTCAATTCGCCCCACGCGAAATGACTATCACAGCAGTGATACACAGATAGGGTGGTGCCGGTTAACGCGCTATGACGTTAACGACCCGGCGGCATCGGGCTGTCGGGGCTGACAGCATGACGGAAGTAACTTCCGACTCGCCACGACGGGCTAACCGCCACAGGGGGCGTAGACCGGCGGTTGCCGGCGCCCAAGACGCGTGCAAGATAGCCGAGCTTCATGCCGGCACCCCATCGTGCTGGACGCCGTCGAGGAGACGGCCGGCGGCTTTCTTTCCGACCCGCGCGGCATAGTGGACGCGATCGCCATGGAAGCCAGTCCCGCCCGCCAGGTTGAGCCACTGCCCCGCGGATTTGCGTTCCTGATCACCGCACTGCCGCCAGTCTGGATCATCGCGGTCGCGATCATAGCTGAGCGCATGTTCGCCCCACTGCTTGAAAAGAAACGGTACTCCGGCGTCGGCGCACTGATCGCGCAGCCCGCGCGCCCAGTCGGGATGCATCGGCCGGGCCCCTGCCCCACTCTCTCCCCCGACGATCACCCAATGGATGGCCAGCTCATCGCCGATGCCGGTCCAATCGCACCGCGAGCAGCATTCGTACGCCCCGGTGCTCGGGTCCATCATCAGACCGTCAAGGGAATTGACGCACGGCTCGTAGAGCAGATGCTCGCCCAGATCGATCGGACCGAGCAAAGGCTCGATCGAGAGGAAACGGACGTCGGCGGCGATCGCTGCCAGCTTGGGGATATCCCGCTCGGCCTCGGCCTGGTTGACCACCGTGGCGCCCAGCCAGACGTTCTCCGGCAGGCGCGCGCCGGCGATCAGCTTGTCGACGTTGCCGATCCGCTTGGTGAGGAGGAGCCAGTCTAGGTCTGGCGTTGCCCGGATCAGTTCGAACAGGTCGGCGCGCCACGCCGGGTCGACGGCATTGTCGAACACGTCGGCAAGGCTGGCACAGAACACCCGTTGCCGCCGACCATGTGAGGTGCGGAACGCCGCGGCGTCTGCCTGCCACCGCAGCGGCTTCCGCCAGTTGCTGACGCTCGTCCGGCGGCGCGGCGCGCTCGGTCCCCAATTGCCCGCCACCCCGCCGCCAAAGCGCGCGTTCCGCGTCTCGGCGTAGCAATGGTCGCAGCCCGGCCCGACCTTCTGGCAGCCCTCCCATGGATTGAAGGTGTGATCGGTCCACTCGATCGCGCTGTTCTCAGCCACGGGCGCCTCCCCGTTGATCAGTCGTCTTTCGAATCGTCATTTCGTCCGTCCTTCACGTTATGACAAACGCGGCAACGCCGCAGAATACCTACCGTGAACAGAGCGGGAAAATGTCATAACGCACGTTGTAAAATAAGGCTTTCCGCTCGACTGTTAATCGAGCGGCCGTAGGTTCGAATCCTACTCAGGGAGCCATTTCCCCCAATGCGGGGTCGGCGTCGGTTCAACCCCCTCCCCATTTCGCTGCCTCGGCAGTGCACCGGACAGCTGGTCGGACGTCGCTCGCTTGCGTGATGTCGGACGACCGCCATCGCCGCGAGTCTAATTCCCATCAATACAGTATAAGTTTGTTGCTCCCGGTCGACGGATCGACACGATGGCGGCGTGCCGAGGGCGATACGCCCGGGCATCAAGCCATCGAAGGGGGGAACGAGATGAGTGCTTCACGTGCGCGGCGACGCGCCTGCATCGCACTGATGCCGATCATGGTGCTGGTGCCGGGCCTGGCGACGGCGCAGACCGGGCGGCCTGGGACGGGACAGGTCGATACGGACCAGCCGCAGGAAGGCGGCGAGATCGTCGTCAGCGGCCGGCGCATCTCGCAGGCGACGCAGGCGATCGGCGAGGATCGGACGACCAGCACCGTCGCGGTGACCCGCGACGCGCTGCTTTCGGCACCCTCGGGGATCTCGGGACTGAAGATGCTGGAGGCGCTGCCGGGCTTCAACGTGCAGACCGACGGTGCGCTCGGCCTCTACGAGTTCGGCAACAGCGTGCAGGTGCGCGCCTTCAACCTCGACCAGATCGGTTTCGTCGTGGACGGCATTCCCACCGGGCGCAGCGACGCGTTCGGCGGCAGCCCGGTGTTCCGCTATGTCGACAATGAGAATCTCGCGGTCGTGGAGGCGTCGCCCGGCGCCGGCGGCGTCACCGCGCCGAGCTATGCGTCGCTCGGCCCGATCGTGTCCTATCGCTCGATCGCGCCGCAGGACGAGGCGGGGGCCTTCTCCGCGCAGACGTTCGGCGACTATGGGCTCAAACGCACCTTCGTGCGGCTGAGCAGCGGCCGGATCGGGCCGGTCGCGGCGTTCGTCAGCCGGACCAAGCTCGACAGCGATCTGTGGCGCGGCGCGGGCAGCGTCGACCGCGGACATTGGGAGGCGGCGGCGCAGATCGAGCTGGGCGGCGACAGCTGGGCACGGCTGAAGTTCGTCAGCAACGACTTCTTCGACTATGACTCGCCCACCCTGTCGCGTACCGACTATCTGTCGGCGACTCCCGATCTCGGTGGCAAGACCGGCCGCGACCGGGGCTATATCGGCAGCGTGCCGGAGTATGCGCCGGTCACCGGGGGACCGCGCTATTCGAACGCCAATCATACCTACAATTCGCATCTCGCGATCAACGTCCGCCATGACCGGCTCTACGGCGGCACGGCGCATGCCGGCATCGCCGATGGCGTGCAGCTGGAGACGACGGTCTATCGGGAAGACAAATCCGGCTATGGCGTATCGCCCGACAGTTATGCCAACAGCCTGACGCGCTATCACCAGCAGGCCGCGCTGGGTCAGGCCGTGGTGGCACCGCGCGGCACGCAATTCGGCTATTCGGGAGTCGGCGGCGACCGCTACGGCATCGTCGAAGCGCTGCATGCCGATCTCGGCGCGCACGCGATCGATCTGGGCATCTGGGCGGAAAGCGATCGCTATCACCGCACGCAGCTGCGCTACAACACGACCGACGGATCGCCGGCCAGCGCCGCCAATTACGGCGAGGTGGTGTATCGCCGGCGCGACTATCGGTCGCGACGCGAGACGACGCAGGTCTTCCTGCGCGACCGGATCGCCCTCTCGCCCGCGGTCAGCCTCGACCTCGGCATCAAGGGGCTGGATCTCGACTATCAGCAGCGCGGCTATCGCGACTTCAACGATTATGCGCGCGTCGTGGCGGACACGGTGCGACCCGGCTGGGGCCCGCACTACAATCGCGCGCATTATCGCGACGCCTTCCTGCCGACCGCCGGCCTGTTGCTGCGGCTGCCCGACGACCACAGCCAGATCTTCGCCTCATATTCAGAGAATCTCGCGCTGCCCAAGGGCATGGACGATATCTTTGCGGTCGCGCTCAACAGCTCGGCGGCGGTGGTGGCGGCGCCCGCGCCCGAACGGTCGCGCAACGCGGAGCTGGGCATCCGCACCAACCAGCGCGAACTCTTCGCATCGCTGACCGGCTATTACACGCGCTTCGACAATCGCATCCAGGCGATCGCCGCCATCCTGCCCGGCACCACCACCGTCACCGAGACCTTCTACCAGAATGTCGGACGGACGCGCGCCTATGGCGTCGAGCTGCTGGGCAATTACCGGCCGGCATGGACCGGCGGTCTTGCCTACGCCAACCTCAACGTCACCTGGAACAACGCCACCTTCCTCGACGATATCGCGGCCAGCCCGACCGCTTTCGCGACCGCCGGCAAGACGATCCCCGACAGTGCGCGCTGGATCGTGTCGGGCGGGCTGACGGTGGAACCGGCGAGCTGGCTGGTGGCGAACCTCTCCGCCAAATATACCAGCCGGCGCCAGTCGACCTTCGTCAACGCGCCCGGATCGCAGGTGCCCGGCTTCACCGTCGTGTCCGCCTATGTCGATATCGGCGACGGCATCAGCATCGGGCCGGTCCGCACCATCCGCCTGCGGCTGAACGTCGACAATCTGTTCGACAAGGACGCCTTGTCGTTCATCTCGCCGGCGGTGACGGGCGACGGACTGTTCCGGCCGCTCAGCCCGCGGACGGTGCAGGCGACGTTGTCGGTGGGATTATGACCGCCGGACCGCGCGAAAGCGTGAGGCGATGGACTGCCGTCACTGGCTTTCAGGTCGCGCGCCTCGGACGAGGTGCTGCGGCGGACGATCGGCCAAGCTGGACTTTAGCCGGTACAGGCGGATCTTAATATCCTATCGATACCATAGGAATTAGTGGTGGAGACCGCCGATGTCGCGGCGAACAATGCGGAGGATATGCGACCACCATGGCCTATCGCCTGAGCATCCTCGACAAGGCCCTGATCCCCGAGGGGGTCGCCGCGCCCGATGCGCTCGACGGCACCGTCAAGCTTGCGGTGCGCGCGGACCAGCTCGGCTATCATCGCTATTGGTTCGCCGAACATCACGGCATGGCGACGCTGGGCAGCTCGGCGCCCGAGACGCTCGCGGCCTTCGTGCTCGCGCGCACGCGGCGGATCCGGGTCGGCTCGGGCGGCGTGATGCTGCAACATTATCCGCCGTACAAGGTCGCCGAGACGTTCAACCTGCTCGCCGCGCTTGCGCCGGGGCGGGTCGATCTGGGGATCGGCAAGGCGCCGGGCGGCCTGCCAAACGCGACGCGGGCGCTCCGCGCCAACCAGCAGGGTGCGGCGGCGCAGGATTTCGCGGCGAAGCTGCGCGACCTCGATGCGTTCGTCACCGGCGCACTGCCCGACGACCATCCCTATGCCGGCGCGATCGCCGCGCCGCGCCCGGAGGCGCCGGCGAGCCGCATCCTGCTCGGCGCCAGCGTCGAGAGTGCGGCGCTCGCCGGCGAGCTCGGCTGGGACTTCTGCTATGCGGGGCATTTCGACGGCGATGCCGAACGAATGGGCCGCGCCTTCGCCGTCTATCGCTCCGCGACGGGCCGGTCGCCGCTGCTCGCGCTCGTCGCCTTCGCGGCCGAGACCGAAGCGATTGCACGGCGCCATGTCGGCCCGCTGCGCCTCTATCGCGTGCGGCTCGCCGATGGGCAGACGGTCAACCTGCCCAACCTCGATGCCGCCGCCGAGTTCGCGCGGCAGGCGGGCGTCGCCGATTATACGACCGAGGAGATCGTGCCGAACGTGCTGTCGGGCACCGGAGCGCAGATCCGCGCCGAGCTCGACCGGTTGCACGCCGCGTTCGGCGTCGACGAATTCGTCATCGACACGCCGGTCGCCGGGTTCGCGCAGCGGCTCGATTCGATCGAGCGGCTCGCGCCGCTGACCCTGTCCCCCGCCCGCGCCTTCGAAACGCGCGCGGCCTGACCCCCTTCACGCCAGGAGCGAATGCGATGAGCAGCCGGTCTTCGATCCCCTTCGGCCTCATGCTGCACGGTCCCGGCGGCCACATGCATGCCTGGAAGCACCCGAGCAATCCGGCCGACGCCAGTATCAACCTGCCCTTCCTCACCGGGCAGACGCTGAAGGCCGAGGCGAACGGCATCGCCTTCGCCTTCGTCGCCGACGGACTCTACATCAACGAAAAGTCGATTCCCCACTTTCTCAACCGGTTCGAGCCGCTGACCATCCTGTCCGCATTGGCAACCGCGACCAGCCGGATCGGCCTCGCCGGCACCGTATCGACCTCGTACAGCGATCCATTCACCGTCGCGCGGCAATTCGCCTCGCTCGACCTCATCAGCGGTGGCCGCGCCGGCTGGAACGTCGTCACCTCGCCGCTCGAGGGGTCGGGACGCAATTACGGGCGCGCGCATCCCGATCACGCGCTGCGCTACGAGATCGCCGACGAATATCTCACCGTCGCGCAGGGGCTGTGGGATTCGTGGGACGACGACGCCTTCCCGCGCGACCGGACGAGCGACACCTATGTCGACAAGGCGCGCTTCCGCCGGCTCGACCACAAGGGGCGGTTCTTTGCGGTCGAGGGGCCGCTCAACATCGGCCGGTCGCCGCAGGGGCAGCCGGTCATTTTTCAGGCGGGATCGTCCGAGGCGGGGATCGGGCTCGCCGGCAAGTTCGCCGATGCGGTATTCACCGGTCCGGCGACGCACGACGAGGCGACGCGCTTCCGCGCGCAGGTCCGGGCGAGCGCGGTGGTGCATGGCCGATCCGCGGATCACGTCAAGATCTTCCCCGGCATCGCCGTCGTCACCGGCGCGACGGACGCGGCGGCGGAGGCGAAATTCGAGACGATCCGCAACCTGCTGACGGTCGAGGATGCACTCGACTATCTCGGCCGGTTCTTCGACCACCATGATTTCAGCGCCTATCCGCTCGACGCCCCCTTCCCCGATCTGGGCGACATCGGCGCGAACAGCTTCCGCTCGACCACCGACCGGATCAAGGCGGAGGCGCGCGCGCTCAATCTAACGCTGCGCGAGGTCGCGCTCGGCTCGGCGACACCGCGACCGCATTTCCTCGGCAGCGGCGAAAAGGTCGCCGACGAGATCATCCGCTGGGTCGATACCGGCGCGGCGGACGGCTTCATCCTCGGCTTTCCCGTTGCCGCCGAAGGGCTCGACGATTTCGTGACGCATGTGCTGCCGGCACTCGAAGCGCGCGGACGCTACGACCGGATGCTGCACGGCACGACGCTGCGCGACCATCTCGGCCTGCCCTATCGCGAGAGCCGCCATGCCGCGCCGGCGACGGATGCCACCGATACGCGGCGCAGCGCATGACCGATACGATGCTCCGCCGCAACGTCGCGCCCGTCCATGCCGCGATCGAGACGTTCATCGACGAATCGATCGCGCTGCGACACGATTTCCACCGCCATCCCGAACTGGCGTGGGACGAACATCGCACCGGCGGCCGCGTCGCCGAGCTGCTGCGCGGCTGGGGCTATGCGGTCACCACCGGGGTCGGCGGCACCGGGCTGGTCGGAACGCTCACGCGCGGCGACGGGACCCGGTCGCTCGGCATCCGCGCGGATATGGACGCGCTGCCGATCGAGGAGGCGAGCGGGCTCGAGTTCGCCAGCGAGGCACCGGGCCGGATGCACGCCTGCGGCCATGACGGCCATACGACGATCCTGCTCACCGCGGCGCGCTATCTCGCCGAACAGGGCACATTCTCGGGTACGCTGCACCTGATCTTCCAGCCCGCCGAGGAGATCGGCCAGGGCGCGAAGCGGATGATCGCCGACGGTCTGTTCGAGCGGTTTCCCTGCGACGCGGTCTACGGCCTGCACAATTGGCCGGGCCTGCCCGCGGGCAAGCTGGGGTTCGTCGACGGGCCGGCGATGGCCTCGGTCGACTGGATCGGCATCCGCGTCGTCGGCAAGGGCGGCCATGGCGCCGCACCGCACGAGACGGTCGACCCGGTCGTCGCCGCCGCGCATCTGATCACCGCCTTGCAGACGATCGTGTCGCGCAACGTCGCGCCGCTCGACACCGCCGTGGTGACGGTCGGCTCGATCCACGGCGGCGACGCGGCCAACGTCATCCCTGATCACGTCGATCTCAAGCTGACCGTCCGCACCTTCCGCCCCGAGGTGCGCGACGCGTTGCAGACGCGCATTCCCGAGCTCGCGCGGCAGGTGCTCGCCGGCTTCGGCGCGACCGCCGAGATCGAGCAGCGCGCCGGTTTCCCCAGCGTCATCAACCATCCCGCCGAAACCGCCTTCGCGCGCGATGTCGCGACCGGATTGTTCGGCGCGGAGGGGCTGATCGCCGACCTCGCGCCGCGCACCGCGAGCGAGGATTTCGCCTTCATGCTGCAGGCGCGGCCGGGCAGTTTCCTATTCGTCGGCACCGGCGACGGCGCGCCGCTGCACAGCCCGCGCTACCGCTTCAACGATGCCGTCATCGCGCCCGCCGCCGCCTTCTGGGCGCGGCTCGCCGAGACCTATCTGTCCTGAGTCCGGAGGATCGTCCGATGTCCACCGCCCCTGCCACGTTGCATGCCGGCGCCGCCGCCGCCCCGCCGGGATTTGAACAGGACCGGATCGTCCCATCGTCGCCGCGCGATCCGCTCGCCCGCCCGCTGCTCGAAGGCTTGCTCGGCGAATACGACCGTCGTTACGGCGACCTGCCCGATCATGCCGGTGCCGCCGAACAGGAGGTCTATCACCGCTATCCGGCGGAGGCGTTCGAGCCGCCGCACGGCGCCTTCCTGCTCCTCCTGCGCGACGGCGAGCCCATCGCGGGCGGCGGCTTCATGCGCCACGCCGATCCGCTCACCGCCGAACTCAAGCGGATCTGGACCGCGGACCTCCATCGCCGGCAGGGGCTGGCGATCCGCATCGTCGCCGCGCTGGAGGCGGAGGCGGCACGGCTGGGCTATACGCGCGTCTTCCTCACCACCGGCTTCCGCCAGCCCGAGGCCGCGGCGCTCTACCACCGGCTCGGCTATACGCCGCTCTACGATCCGCAGGCCGATCTCGCCGCGCTGTTCAAGCTGCCCTTCGAAAAGGCGCTGGCGAAGACGGTGCGCGACGCATGACCGCCGCCGTGCTGCCGTCCGATCACCACGCCGCGACCGGCCGCTACGACCATCTGCGCATCGTCCCGGCGCGCTATCCGGCGCGGACTGCAGGAACGGTCATCGCGGTGATCCTGATCGCGTCGATCGCCGCGTCGATCCTCGGCAATCCGCGCTGGGGCTGGCCGGTGTTCGCGCAATGGTTTCTGTCGGAACCGGTGATCGCCGGGCTGGGGCGGACGCTGCTGCTGACGGTGCTCGGCACGCTGTTCGGGTCGCTGCTCGGCACCACGCTGGCACTGGCGCGCGTGTCGGGATCGCCGCTGCTCGCCGGCGTGGCGTGGGGCTATATCTGGCTGTTCCGCTCGATCCCGCTGATCGTGTTGCTGCTGTTGCTCAACAATCTCGGCTATCTCTATGCGACGATCGGCCTCGGCGTCCCGCTGACCGGGATCACCTTCGCGTCCTGGTCGACGACCGCGCTGATCAGCCCGTTCAGCGCCGCGGTGATCGGGCTGACGCTCAACCAGGCGGCCTTTTCGTCGGAGATCATCCGCGGCGGCATCCTGTCGGTCGATCATGGCCAGCGCGAGGCCGCCGCCGCGCTCGGCCTGCCGCGCCGCCGTCAGATCTTCGGCATCGTGCTGCCGCAGGCGATGCGCAGCATCCTGCCGCCCGCGTTCAACGAGATCATCAATCTCGCGAAGGGGACGTCGGTCGTCTACATCCTCGCGCTGCCCGAATTGTTCTACACGGTGCAGGTCATCTACCGGCGCAACCTCGACGTCGTGCCGCTGCTGATGGTGGCAACGGTCTGGTATCTCATCATCCTCACCGCGCTGTCGGTGGTGCAGCGGCGGATCGAGCGGCGGTTCGCGCGCGGGGCCGCCGGCACGACAGCGCGCGTGTCCTCACCCTCGCCCGCCCGCCCGCAGGCGGCAACGCCGCGGGTGCCGCTGCCGTTCGTGCGCGGCGGCACGGTGGTGGTAGAGCGCGTCGCCAAGAGCTTCGGCGCGTTGCGCGTGCTCGACGACGTGTCGTTCACCGCGCCATCGGGCAGCGTCACCGTCATCCTCGGCCGCTCGGGTTCGGGCAAGTCGACGCTGCTGCGAACGATCAACCATCTCGAACGCGTCGACGAGGGGTTCATCGCGGTCGACGGCGCGCTGATTGGCTACCGCCAGCAGGGCGAGCTGCTGTTCGAGCTCAAGGAGCCCGAGATTCTGCGCCGCCGTGTCGACGTCGGCATGGTGTTCCAGGGCTTCAACCTGTTTCCGCATCTTACCGTGCTGGAGAATGTGATCGAGGCCCCGGTCAGCGCGCGCGGCCGCCCGCGTGCCGAGGTCGAGGTGGAGGCGCGCGAATGGCTCGCGCGCGTTGGCCTGTCCGAGAAGGCGGACGCCTATCCGCGCCACCTCTCGGGCGGCCAGCAGCAACGCGTCGCGATCGCGCGCGCGCTGGCGCTAAAGCCCAAGGTGCTGCTGTTCGACGAGCCGACCTCCGCGCTCGACCCCGAACTGGTCGGCGAGGTGCTCGACGTCATCAAGGAGCTGGCGCGATCGGGCACGACGCTGATCATCGTCACGCACGAGATCGGGTTCGCACGCGAGGTCGCCGATACGATCGTGTTCATGGACGCCGGCCGCATCGTCGAGACCGGTCGGCCCGAGCAGATCCTCGGACCGCCGAATTCCTCTCAAAGGTCCTCTGAATGCGGCTGATCCTCACCACGATCCTTGCGCTGACGCTCGTCTCGCCGGGCTGCAAGCCGCCGCCCGACGCGGCAGGGCCGCAGGACGCACCGCCGATCCGCGCGAAGAAGGTCGACGCGGCGATCACGCGGCTGCCCAAGCCGCTGCGTCTCGCCGAATCGGGGACGCTGACCATCGCGATGACGGTCGGGCAATTGCCGCTCGCCGATTTCGCCGCCGACGGCACCACGGTGATCGGCACCGAGCCCGACACCGCGCGACTGATCGCCGACAGCCTCGGATTGGAACTGCATGTCGTCCCGGTCGCCTGGGCGGATTGGCCGCTCGGGCTGGAATCGGGCAAATATGACGCGGTGCTGTCGAACGTGACGGTGACCGAGGAGCGCAAGGCGAAGTTCGATTTCTCGACCTATCGCAACGACCTGCTCGGCATCTACACGCGTAGCGACGGGCCGGTGAAGGCGGTCGGCGCGCCGCGGGACATCGCCGGCCTGTCGGTCGCGGTGGGCGCGAGCACCAACCAGTCGCAGATCCTCGATCGCTGGAACGCGCAGAATATCGCCGCCGGGCTGAAGCCTGCGAAACCGCAATATTATGACGACACCGGGATCATGCGGCTGGCGTTGCTGTCTGGCCGCGTCGACGTGTCGTTCGACCCGAACTCCACCTCCGCCTGGGCGGCGCGCGACGGCAAGACGCGCAAGGTCGGCAGCTTCTCGGGCGGCTGGCCGCTGGCCGCGCAGGTCGCGGTGGCCACGCGCAAGGGATCCGGGCTCGCCGAGCCGATCACCGCGGCGCTCAACGCGCAGATCGCCAACGGCACCTACGCGCGCCTGCTCAAACGTTGGGGCCTCGAAGCGGAAGCGATCGACCGGTCGCAGACGAACCCGCCCGGGCTGCCGAAGAGCTGAACGACAGGATCGCGACTCGCCTGGAGCCGTCCGGCGCCCCAGACGGCGTTCGTCAGTGGACGCAGGCGCCCTCGCGAGCGTCGCGGCCCGAGGCGTAGCGGTGCAGGATCCACCGTGCGAACAGACCGATGACGATCGTACCGAAGCTGGTCAGCGCGCCGATCGGACCGACATGGACGACGCTCGCCTGAAGGATGTAGAGCGCGACCCCGGCGAAGATCGCCGACAGCAGCAGCGCGAACGGCATGCGATACGGCCGCACCACCGCCGGGCGCTTGCGGCGCAGGATCGGCACGGCGAGCGCGCTGAGCGTCAGGAACAGCCAATAGACCGGCGACATATAGTCGACCATCGTCGCAAAGCCGGTCGGCGTCAGGGCACCCCACACGATCAGCAGCAGCGTGATGACGGTCTGGAGCAGGATCGCCGCGCGCGGCACGCCACGCGACAGGTCCCAGCCGGCGAGCCGTTCCAGCCCGGGCGTGTCGGCGGCCGCGGCATAAAGCGTGCGCCCCCCGACGATGAGCAGCGCGTTGAGCACCGCCATCGTCGCCAGTCCGACCGCGGCGACCATGATCGTTTCGCCCGTGCGCCCGGATATGGCGAGCATCACCGCGGCGGCAGGCGCGTCGCTGGTCGCGAGACCGGCGACGCCCAAGACCTGCAGATAGGCCCAGTTGGCGACGAGGTAGAGTGCGGTGACCGCGCTCATCCCGCCGATCAGCGCGCGGGTCATGTCGCGCGGCCGTCGCACCTCGGCCGAGAGCGTCGCGGCGTCGTTGAAGCCGCCATAAGCCAGCATGACATAGACCATCGCCACGCCGAAATCGGGTGTGCGATACGAGCCGGAAACCGGATGATGCTCCACGCCGCCCTGCAACGTCAGCCACAATGCGGCGCCGCCGACCGCGAGCAGCGCGACGACGTCGAGCAGGACGAACACCACTTCGCTGCGCGCACTCGTCCGTAACCCACGCAGGTTGATCGCGCTGAGCGCAACGACGAGGGTGCCCGCGAGGATCGCGCGCGCAGTGCCGTCCATCGGGATCATCTCGCCGAGATAATCGGTCCCGACGAAGGCGAGCATCGCGGCCGAGGCGGTGAAGATCACCGCAAAGCGCGACCAAGCGAACAGGAACGCGATGGTGTCGCCATAGGCCTCCTTGAGGAAGCGATAATCGCCACCGGGATGCGGAAAGGCCGAACTCAGTTCGGCGTAACACAGCGCCCCGATCAGCGCGACGATGCCGCCGATCGTCCAGGCAGCATAGACGGCGAACGCGGATCCCAGTGCGCTGCCGACGAACGACGCCGAGCGGAAGATACCGGCGCCGACGACCATGCCCATCACCACTGACGACGCTTGCCAGGGGCCGATCAACCGGCGCAGCGGCATGTCGCGCTCGGCGCCGGTCGGCAAAAAAGACGCAGATCCCGTCATGTACGTCCCCGTTCAGCCCCAGCCGAAGGGCCGGGAAGTTTTTGTTACGGGTCCGTTATCAATCCTTGCCAATTCCGACCAGTCAAATGGGATATCGGATTGCCAAGACGACGATGGGGGACATGATGAGGATGATGCGGCAGCGGCTGCTCGTCGGGGTCGCGGCCATATGGCTGGTCGCCGGCGGCAGCGCACGGGCGCAGGAAGCGCACCCCGATGACGACGGCGAGGCTGCCCGGGCGGATATCACCGTCATCGGCACGCGCGCCGCGGGACGCGGCACCACCGACAGCCCGGTTCCGATCGATGTGATCCGCGGCGACGCGATCCGTCAGGCCGGCGCGAACGGCGAACTCGCCCAATCGCTCGCCACGTTGCTGCCCGCGTTCAACTTCCCGCGCCAGTCGAATTCGGGCGTCGGCGACACCGTGCGCGCGGCGCAGTTGCGTGGTCTTTCGCCCGACCAGGTCCTCGTTCTGGTCAACGGCAAACGCTATCATCCCACCGCGACGACGGCGCTCGACGCCAAGATCGGCCGCGGCACGGCGCCGGTGGATTTCAACACGCTACCCGTCGGCGGCGTCGCGAGGCTCGACGTGCTGCGCGACGGGGCGGGCGCGCAATATGGCTCGGATGCGATCGCCGGCGTCGTCGATATCGGTCTCGACCGGCTCGACCATGGCGCCGCCGCCGGCATCACATATGGCGGAAACGTCACCCGGCCCGATGCGCTCGACCGGACACTGCACGACGGGCGCACCGCCGTCATCGACCTGAAGGCCGGCACGCGGCTCGGCAAGACCGGCTTTCTTACCCTCGGCGGCGATTATGGCCGGCAGCAAGGCACCAACCGCGCCGGCTATGATCGCGGCGGCCAATATCTATCGAACGGCAGCTATGCCGATCCGCGCAACGACGCATTTCTCGGGCGGCGGCTGTTCAAGGTCGGCGATCCGCGGGTCGACAGCGGCCATCTGTGGTTCAATGCCGAAAGCGCGGGCGACGACGGCGCGACGCTCTACAGCTTCGGCATCCTGCATCTGCGCGAAGCGGCCGGCGCCAATTTCTTCCGCTGGCCGGTCATCGTCGACGGCAAGGGCGACGATTATGTCGCGCCCGGCCAGCCGGGCAACGGGTTCCGCCCGCAAAGCCTCGTCCGCAACGGCGACCTTTCGGTCACCGCTGGCGTGCGCGGCATACTTGGCGGGTGGAAGGTCGATGGCAGCGTCACCTATGGCGGCAACTGGATCCGCTATCGGCTGCGCGACTCGCTCAATTATTCGCTCGGTGCCGCCAGCCCGACCGCCTTCCTGCTGTCCCGAACCCGCTCGGATCAGCTCGTCGGCAATCTCGACGTGTCGCGGGACTATGACCTCGGGCTGACCTCGCCCGTCACGCTGGCGGCGGGCTTGGAATATCGGCATGAGCGCTGGCGCTCCCGCCCCGGGGATGCCGCCTCCTATGCGGTCGGACCGCTCGCGGATCCGGCGTCACTGGGATTGCAGCCGGGGGCCCAGGCCGGTCCGGGGTTGACTCCGGACGATGCCCGCTCGCTGGGGCGCGACGTCGTGGCCGGCTATGCCGAAGCCTCCGCCGACCTGCTGCCGGGCGTGCTGGCGGATGTGGCGGGACGGATCGAACATTATTCGGATGCGGGCACCGCGGTGGCGGGGAAGGCCGCCGTGCGCTGGGCGATCGCACCCGGCCTCGCGGTGCGCGGATCGGTGTCGAACAGCTTTCGCGCGCCGGGCCTCGCACAGCTCGGCACGTCTGCCACCTCGCTCAGTTTTGGCGAGGGCGGGCAGCTGCGCCGCGTCTCGACGCTGCCGGTGGACAGTCCGGCGGCGCGCGGACTGGGCGCGCGCGACCTGCGACCCGAGCGCAGCGTCAACCTGTCGGGCGGGATCACCACCACGCCGGTGCCGGGACTGCGGCTGTCGGTCGATGTCTTCCAGATCCTGATCGACGATCGCATCACACTGTCGGAACGCTTCGATCTGTCCGCCGTGACGCCGTCGCGGCGCAGCGCGCTCGGCCTCGCCACCTATGATGCGATCAATTTCTTCACCAACGCGGTCGACCTGAAGACGCGCGGGATCGATGCGGTCGCGGACTATCGCCGCACCTACGGGGGCATCACGATCGGACTGGCCGCAGCCTATAGCTATGCCAGGAATACGATCCGTCGCGTCACGGCGCCGCCGGCGCAACTCGCCGCCAACGGCATTGGCGGCGGGCTGATCGGGCTGGAGGAGACCAATACGCTGGAGACCGCCCCACCGCGCGACAAGATCATCCTGTCGGCGGATGCGGCCCGTGGGGCGGTCTCCGGTCTCGTGCGCGGCGTCCGCTATGGATCGGTCGATCACGTCTTCGATTTCGGCGGCGGCTTCACGCCGCGGCAACGGTTCGGGGCGGCATGGTCGCTCGATGCCGAGCTGTCGCTGGCCGTGCGCCGTGGACTGACCGTGAGCGTCGGGGGAAACAACCTGCTCGACCGCTATCCCGATCGGTCGATCGACGATTTCAACGGCGCGGGCAATCTGGCGTACGACCCCTTGTCGCCGATCGGGATCAACGGCCGCTTCCTTTATACGCGCGCGCGGGTGGCCTTATGATCCTCCCGAGCCTCGTCGCGGCGATCACTGGTCGCGGCCCAGATTGCGCCGGATGAAGCGCCCGACCGTGCCGCCCATCTGCTGGCGAACCTCGTTGCGATCCCGTCAGTCAACGGCAAGCCCGCCGCAAGGGCAGTCGCCGAGAGGCACGCGCATAAATCCTGCAAGCCGGCTTCACACCGACGGGAGTCCGGATCCTGCCCTATAGGCAAACGGTCGCGTTCATCTTGCGCCTGTGTGCCGCACGCCCATGCAGGGGTGTGATCTTGCTGCCCGGTCATTTGGACGTGGTCTGGCGCATCGCGCGGAACCTGCTGCAGGTATCATCTTCCGATTAACCTTATGGATTATCGATCAGCGCAGCGTTTTTTCCGGAGCGCGTTGTCCATCGGCTTGCTCAGGCGACCGACCGGCAGGCTGTCGAAGCGCGTCTCGACGCGCGTCACGTCAAGAACAAGGCGGCGATATCCGCATCGCCATGCCCGGCCGCCGCCGCCGCATCGTTAACGAGCTGCGCATCCTTGGCGCCATTCTAGACCGAGAAGCTCGGCGCGAAGTCGCCCGCCGGCATCGCCTTGCCCTTGGCGTGGAGATAGCCATAGTCGAGCGGCCCGCCCGCCACCGCCTCGAACAGCAAGGCCGGGTCGACGCCCGCCGCGATGCTCGACGCGACGCCGGAGGGCTACTGAGGACATGACCATGCACAAGAGCTTGATCGCACTCACCATTCCGTTGCTAGCCGCCGCAGCTGAGCCGCCCCGCGACTGGTCGGCAACGCTGCGGGCCGATGCGATCGCCTTCCACGACGCGATAGCGGCGAACCATCCGGGCCCGGTCAATCGCCTCGACCCCGTTTCACCGAGCGCAATGATGCCGGGCTCGCACTGGCGCTGCGCCGGGCGGCGAACGCACGCGACTATCCTGCCTATCTGTGGGCGATGCGCGCCTATATCGCTGGCTTCAACGACGGCCATGTCGCGTTCGATGTCAACCAGCCGGTGCCGCTGCCGCTGCGCTGGCCGGGTTTCCTCACCACGCTCGACGGTGCCGAGCGGGCTCAGTTCACCACGATCCATCCATGCCGACCTTCAAACAGCCAGCAGCTCGAATTACAACTTAACCCATTCCTGAATCCTGAATGTCAACGCAATCTAGCGACTGGCGCAGGTGATCTTCAAACCCAACTTCCCGATCGGAAATTCTCCGCCGTATCTCTGACCGCTCCTCGCGCAAATTGGTCGCCGTAGGAACGCACATCTTGGTCTGCGCCAGACGATATGAAACCCTGTCGTGTGATGACGATGATATACGCTTTACTCGCGCAGGTTTCCGTGACCGCCCGAGGGTGTCAATACGACCGGACGGCGCTAATGGCGCTGGATCAAGATGCCTTCGATCAAGGTATGACAGGCGGATGGCGTAAGCTGGAATATGATGGCTGCGAAGCCGAAGCTGCCGACCTGATCCGCGACTGGCGTGTCGCGCATAAAGCGAAAGGTCATGTACTGGTGTGGCACGAGGGGCAGCTACGTGCCGACCTTGGTCAAACTGCCGCAGCCACTTCGCTGTTTCGGCAGTCGTACAAGCCCGTGAAAGAAGACAAAGGTATGGGCTGGAACCTGTATGTGGACGGCACGATCGCCTTCCTCAGGAGTGATCGCCGAGCGTTCGATGCTGTAAAGGTCAAGCTTGCGGCGCTGCCTCGCCCGGCAAAGTTTACTATGGAAGGCCCTGACGGAAAACCGGTGTCGGTCAGAAGGCCAGTTAATATGAACGTGTTCGAAGGCCTCGAACGCTGCTGGGGTAAGCCATATAAAGTCACCTACGCCTGGTCGACCCCAATGCGCGTAACGATACCAGATACCAAATAGTCCATTCCTTAAACACCATCCTTATGGGAATGCCTCGACCATCTCGCACGCTGTTCCTAAAGGCAAATGCGATACCTAGCTGTCCGTCATACTCTATAGCGGCTGGCGAAACGTCTCATATATATGGCGCACCCATTTGAGCGTCGGCTGATCCGACCACCTCGCAATAACTGGTGCGAGCGAATCCGGCCAACAAATGCCTGCGGAAAGGCTTTTTACGGGTTCGAGCTGCGGCAACGCGACCGGCGCGAACAGGCTAGCAGCGGTCAGGTCGGCGCGGCCAAACTTCCCGCCAACCAGATGGTCGCCGCGTCCGGAGAGTAACAGGCCGAACCATTCGAGTTCGCGATCCACTTGCGCGATCAGGTCGGGCAGGAGATGCAGCCGCGCATTCACACCCGAAGCCATAATCGGACGAAGCAGCGGCCACGTCAGACGCCCGATTCTTGCTTGCAGCGTGCTCGTGTCGCGCAGCAGCACGTCCCGAATACCCGATTTCGGATCGGCTAACAGGCCAGCGTAGAGGCACTGTCGTATCAACGGTCCGGTCACCTGCTCTAGCCGCCGTTCGATCGCTCGGTCCGCTCCAGGCAATCCCGACCAAGCTAGAATTCGGTCGCTTCCTTGGCATAGCGAACCGTCGCTGAGCACGAGCAAGGGAAGCGAGGTAGATGCTGCGCCGAGGCGTTTGACGCGAAGCATGTGAGCGCCGGGTGCCAGCCGCTCCTCACCATAGGCAATCGCCTGCCGGTCGAGGGCCCAGCGCGCTCGTTCGCAATAGTGAGATGGTGGTAACGTAAGGAGGAGCAGGCGACTGCCCATGCTTGCTGTTACAGGTGCATCAATCATCGAACGGGTTTTCATTGCAATGGATTACGCTGCAAGATTCCCGTTTCACCATCCCAATGGAAAAGCCTGCGGCGTCTCGCTGGCCGTTCCCAATCGGGAAAGTCGCCATGTTACCGGCGTGACGAAGCTTGTACGCTGGTGACATGGACGAACAGGCGATTGCGGCGATCAGCCATGTCTACCGGATTTACGATGCCGGCAGCACGATCATGCCGCACAGCCACTCGCAGCCAAGTCTGACGATCGTTCTTGGCGGCGGGTACGAAGAAACGATCGGCGGAAGGGCCGGCATGGAAGCACGGGGAAGCGCGCCCGTCTGTCCGGCCGGTCTGCCGCACGCACAGCAGTTCGGCCCACGCGGCGCGTGCAAGATCATCGTCACTCCTGCCGGCGACCTGCTGGATTATCTGACCGACACGACACCGTTCCAGACGGCACCGGCGGTCCGATCGAGTGCCATCTGGCGACTGGCGGCGCGCATCGATGCCGAGCGGCGCGCCGCCGATATCTTCTCACGAGGCGCGATCGAGGGCCTGATCTGGCAGGCATCGGCTGAGCTGGGGCGCGGCCTCGCAGGAGCGTCCGTACCGGCCGCCACGATCGTGCGTCGCGCGCGGGCGCTGATCGACGCGACGGAGGCTGAACCGCTGTCGATCGCTGCTTTGGCCCGACACGTTGATTGCCACCCGGCGACCCTCACCCGTGCTTTTCGGCGCGAGCATGGCTGCACGCCGGGTGCCTATCAGCGCGAGATGCGCGTGAGGAAGGCCGCCGGCATCATCAGCACTACGACGTTGCCGATTGCGGCCATCGCAGCAAGCTGCGGCTTTTGCGACCAGGCACACCTCGCTCGTTCCTTCCGCACAGTGCTGGGCTGCTCTCCTTCCGAGTACCGTCGGCGCGCGTAACGTCCCGATCGCAACTCCCGTCCAAGCCAGGCCGCCCGGCTCGGGCTATTGTGAGGCGTCTTCTGCGACATCAATGGACCCACAATGCGCTTGCCTCTGCTGATCGCCTTGAGCTTGCTGGCCACCACCACACCCGTTGCCGCCCCGTTCGATCGGGGAGCATGGCAACAGGATTATGCGCAGCTCAAAGGCGAGCTGCTGAACCGCTATGCTAATCTCGCGTGAAAGGCGTCCGGCATCGGCGGCGTCGACCTGCCCGCGCTCGAGCGAAAAACGGCCACCGCGCTGGCGTCCGCGAGCGACGACATCCAGGCGGCAGACGCAATCCGTGCCTTTGTCGCCGGTTTCCACGACGGGCATCTGTCCGAGCTGCCATATCTCGCTGCGGCGACGACGCATCCTGTCGAGCCAAACAAGCCCCCGCTTGATCCGACCGAGCCGGTGACGGGGTGCGCGGCGTTGGGATATGCCTCGACCGGCATGGTCGCCTTCTCGCTTCCGCTGGAGGCCCTGCCCGGCTTCAAGCTGGTGTCGGACGGGCTCGGCTCGACGTTCCGGACCGGCATCGTCACGCGATCGGGCGTGGCGATGGGCGTTCTCCGCATTCAAAACTTCCGCGCCCGCGCCTTTCCCGCCACCTGCCTTCATGCCTGGGCGGACCTGCGGAAGGCCGGCAAAGCCATCACGCCCGATACGATGCGCGAAGCGGCGCGAATACGCTGGTTCAAGGACATGGCCGATGGGATCGAGACGCTGCGCCAGGCTGGCGCCAATGCCCTCGTCATCGATATCGGCAACAACAGCGGAGGGGACGATAGTGGGGATTGGACACCGCGTATTCTCACTGACCGGCCAGTGCGATCCGCTCGCCTGTTGATGGCGGATGCGCCCGTTGCCGCGCGCTACTTCGCCGACGAGATCGCGGACATCGACGAGGTGCTGGCCGCCACCCGGTCGCGCGACGCCAGGACCGCGCTGATCGAAGCGCGCTCGTTCTTCTCCCGGCAGATGGTCGAGATCGGGCAGCATCACTGCGACTTGTCCTGGGTCTGGAGCGGACAGCGGGCCTGGTCGCCGTCGAACTGCAACCGGCTGCTCGCCGCCGGTTATGCCGGGGGCTACTCCGCCGGTCTGCCCCGCGATGCCTTCGGCGATAGCAATGCGGCAACCGTGCTGTCTTCCGCGTCGGCGGTCCAGTCGCTTTATGGCATCTGGACCGGGCCGACCTACGTTCTTGCCGACAAGCGGTCATATTCGTCGGCCGAGATGTTCGCAGCCGTGATGCAGGACAACCGGATCGCCAGACTTGTCGGCGAACGGATGGGTGGCGACGGGTGCGGTTTCATGACGGAAGGCGAACCGATCGTTCTCCACCACTCGCGGCTCCGCTTCCGGGTGCCGAACTGCATGAGACTCCGCGCTGATGATACGAACGAGGAAGCCGGCATCTCGCCCGATCTGCCCGTGCTGCCGACTGAGGGCGAAAGTGACCGGGCACGGGGCGAGCGTGCCTTGTTCGCCATCGCCCGCGAAGCTTCTGGTGCCTCTCGCAAGCCAAGCTAGGCACGGCTTCGAGGAGGTTCCCGCCTCCCCAGAACACCATCCCGAACGGGAAGGCAGGGGCATCAGCCGCCATCGAATACGGCAACACGATCAAAACCCTCTGCTGTTGTGGGTTCCTCAAACTGCTGGGCGACGGCGACAATCGCCGGGGTTGGTACGACCTTGTCAAGGCTCCGGGCTGCGTTGCGTTCGAGCGCCACATCAAGCGGTGTGTCGATCCATACCGCTTCGACGGATGATCCTAGCCGTTGGGCGATGCTGATAACCTTCGCCCTATGTCGAACACCGGGAAGCGCCGCATCGAAGTAGATCGTAGACGGCGATGCGGGCTGCGAAGAAATCCACGTCGATTTGCCGGCTCCTTGGATGCCGCAGACCACCACCACCCGCGTTGATGCCGGCGCGAGCTCCAGCGCGCGCTCCAAGGCCGCATAGGACAGCCGCCATGCTTCTTCGTTGCGCTCCACCGTCCAAAGCCGACCTTCTGGCGTTTCAAGGAAATCGTCCGGGTTAATCACTGTCGGGACGGCCATCGGACCAGCATAGCGGCACGTCAGTCAATTCGCACTCAACGATCGAATGCGAGACCAGCGACGTGCGTTCCGACTAAGCTATGTCGTCACCCACTCGGCGTCGCCACCTACTCGGCGGTTCGAACGATCTGGTTGCGCAACCATTGATGAATAATGGAGCAAGGGGTTGGTGTCACAACCGGACGGTCAGGACACCAACCACTCGCTATTGGTGAAGTGAACGCCACCAAGCGTCACCCTTGTACGGCTACGCCAACCCGCTTTAAAACCTACTTGCTAATGCGAGTCGTTCCTATTAGCGCCAGTCAGAGATTGGGGGCTTATGATGCGTTTGGTTTTTTCGGCAGGAACGGCGTTGGCGGTTGTTCTATTATCGCAAGGGGCGAACGCGCAGCAGCGTGACACCGACCAAGACCGCGACGACATCGTGGTGACCGCCATTGTTGACCGGCCGGCCAATGCGTCCAAGACGGACGTTCCACTGATCGAGACGCCGCAGGCGATATCCGTCGTGACGGCCGACACCTTGCTGGAACGGGGCACGACGCGACTGGCAGACGCCTTGCGCACGGTAGCCGGCATATCACGCAGCAGCACCTACGGCTTCTTCGATGCCTATACGATCCGCGGCTACGATGCGGCCTATGGCAGCGTCTATCTCGACGGCGTGCTTAGCGAGGCGGGCGTCGGGACAAATTACGAGCTGGCCGGTCTGCAACAGGTCGAGGTGGTGAAGGGGCCGGCCTCCGCACTGTTCGGTTCCGCTCCGCTTGGCGGCATCGTCAATCTCGTCAGCAAGAGGCCGCAGGCGGAAGCGTTCGCCGATCTTTCCGTCTCGACCGGCTCCTACGGCCTGGCGGAAGGTGCCGTGGACCTCAACGCTCCATTGACCGACGACGGCACGGTGTCGGCTCGCCTCAATGCCGTCTACCGCGATGTCGGCAGCTTCGTCCGCAACTCTGGACAGAACCGCTTCTACGTCGCGCCGTCCCTGGCTTGGCAGATCGGTCCGCAGACCAGCCTCACGCTCCTGGGCAACTATCAGCGTGATCGGGACAATCCGTTCTCGCCGCTCAGCGCATGGGGCACGGTCCTGCCGAGCGCCTACGGCCGGACACCGATCAACTTTTCGATCAACAACGCCGCCAGCCAGCAGGCGGACTATAACCAGGACCGCAAGTCGATCAGCACGATCTTCTCGCACCGGTTCAGCGATACACTCGGTTTCAGCCAGATCATGCGGTATACCCGTCGCGCGACCTATTGGGATCGCTGGATGTTCGTCGGCGGTGTCATCGATGACAATGTCGTTGACGGCGTTCAGCAGGGTCGCACCCTCGGCCGCTATTATTATGGTCCTTACCGCAGCACCGACAAGGATTTCGCTATCGACAATCGGGCGACGTTCAAGTTCGCGACCGGAACGATCCGTCATGACGTGCTCGGCGGCATCGATTATCGAAGCAATCGTCAGCGCCACGAGGGTGACGGCGACTTCGATGGATCCCACAACCCTCTCGACGTCGTTACGCCGGATTACAGTGCTCCGTTGCGGCCGGAGTCCGCTCCATATGCGGGCGCGTCGCGCAATCAGCAGCTCGGCTTCTACGTGCAGGATCACATCTACCTGGCAGAGAGATTCACTGCGACGCTGAGCGGACGATGGGACCGGGCCAAGTCGAACGGCGAGTTGCAGACCGCCTTCAGCCCGCGTGTCGGCTTGACCTATGAGATGGTCCCGCATTGGACCGCCTACGCAACTTGGTCGAAGTCGTTCGTACCGCAGTTCGGTTCGCAGATCGTCCAGGCGGTCGACGCCGACGGCAATCCAAGCGTCATCGGACAGGCTCCCCCCGAGCGGGGTCGCAACATCGAGGGCGGCATCAAGCTCGAGCCGGCCGGGGGAACAGTCTCCGGCATGGTCTCAGTCTATGACCTAGAGCGACAGAATGTCCTGACGAGCGATCTGGATTTCCCGAATTTCTCTCGGATCAGCGGTCGTCAGCGCAGCCGCGGCGTCGAAGTGGAAGGCCAGTGGCACCCTGTCCGAGGAGCGTCGGTGAACGCCGCCTACTCCTATATCCGTGCCAAGGTTCTCGAAGATACGCTTATGCCGGCGGAATCGGAGTTGCAGAACATACCCCGCCATAGGCTCAGGACTCATTGGTCACAGCCAGAAGATGACGGTGGCCGCGAGCGCGACGGCAGAGAAGAAGACAGTTGGG